>DATJVW010000304.1:0-35139 GCA_035501675.1 Burkholderiales bacterium | reverse complement strand
GATGAAACACTTGCGTAAATTGAGCATGTGCATCTCCTCTGTGTAATCGATTGAACGCCGCTTCGGCGTCTGCTGCGGATGGCTGCAGGCGCTGCAGCGATACCTAAGTCCCGCGGCGCCGCGGATCGAAGCCGGTGTCCGCCTACCCTTCCGCACGCCACGGAATGTTTAGTTTTCTTGTTTAGTAATAGCCTGTCACTAAACTAATGCGCGTGTCAATAGGCTCCTTATCGATCCCTATTCGACTGTCATGCTGCGTCGCAATGCCCCGTCCCGCATGGCCGGCGTGGATTGAACCCATGCTCGCGGGCCGATACCCAGCCGGCGCCGGTTCGGTCCGTGATGTTTAGTAAAGTGAGCCGGCGCCGCCAAACCCGGCCTGCCGCGGGGACTCGCGTGTGTGGCCGCCGGCAAACGGCCTCGAGGGCGAAAGCGGCGTGGGGCTGTCGCCGCGAGCACGCTCGAGCTTGCTGCGCTGCGGCATGGATGCATGCATCGGCGCGCGATCGGACCCAAAAAAAAGCGCCCGGAGGTCCGGGCGCTCGGCTCGAGGCGTGTCGCGGCGATCAGGCGATCTGGCGCTGCGCGGCTCCGGCAGTGGTCGGTTGTTTGTGGAACTGACCGTCCTTCATGATGGCGAGCAGCTTGTCCGCGTCCTGCAGGATCTTCACGTTGGCCAGCGGATTGCCGTCCACCAGCAGCACATCGGCGAGGAAGCCGGGTTTGATCTGACCCAGCTCGTGGCCTCGCATCATGATCTGGCCGCCCAGCTGCGTCGCGGCGAGGATCGCGTCCATCGGCGAGAAGCCCAGCAGGTTGACGAAGTGCTCGATATCCCGCGCGTTGGTGCCGTTGAGGTTCCAGGCGAAACCGTAGTCCCCGCCCGGCAGCACGCGCACGCCGCGCCTCTTCAGCTCCTTCATGTTTTTGATCGCGACTTCCAGTTCGCGGCGCAGCCCCATGCTTTCCGCTACCTGGGTGGTGATGCCCCACTTGGCCGCTTCGTTCAGCGTCGTGTAGGTGATGCCCAGCGTGGGCGCCACGAACACTCTGTCCTTGGCGGCTTCCAGAGCCGCACAGGCCTCGTCGTCGACCAGCGTGGCGTGATAGATGACCTCCACGCCGTGCTTGAGACTCAGCTTCACCGACTCCGCGCTGCGCGCGTGCGCTGCCACGCGCTTATCATGCATGCGCCCGACTTCGCAGACCGCTTCGATCTCCGGCTCGGTCATCACCGTGTGGTGAGCCCGGCAGTGCGGAATGAACTCGTCCCCGGACGGATTGATCTTCAGCGTGTCAACGCCCTCGCGCACCATCTCGCGCGCGGTCTTGCGGAACTCCTCGGCGCCGTCGCAGATGATGGCGAAGGTCTCCCGATGCATGTGGCGCAGGCGCACGTCGCCCAGCCCGGCGGTGGTCGCCAGCTCGGGACTCGCCGCGCGCGTGCGGGGTCCGGGAATGTCCCCCGCGTCGATCGCATTGCGGATTACGACGTCCAGGCGGGCCTTGGCCGACGCCGCGCTGTTGCAGGCGGTGAAGCCCTGGTCCAGCAGCTTCTTGGCGTTCTTGGCGGTGCGCAGCGTGTGCTCCTCCGGCGGGACGAAGCCGAGGCTTTCCAGGTCCGAAGTGTCGAGGAAAGTGAGGTGCGAGTGGGCCTCGACCAGCCCCGGCATCAGCGTCGCGCCCCCGCCGTCGACCACCTGGGCGCCGTCCGAGGCGATGGCCGTGCCCTGCGGGGCGACTGACTTGATGCGGTTGCCTTCTATCAGCACCTGGCCGGCGAACGGCGGTGCGCCGGTGCAGTCCAGCACGTTGACATTCTTGAACAGAACTTTAGCCATGATTCACCTCCTCCTTCACTGGGCCCAGGTTGACTCCGGTCTGCGCGGCGAAGAACTGGAGCTTCCTCGGATTGAATGTAAAAGGAACCGTGCTGTCGACTGCGATGGCCATGCGCGCCGGCACCGTCGCCTTCAACAAATGGTCATCGACCTTCAGCGTGACGATCTTCTCCACCCCGTGATTCTCCACCCCGTAGACCCGGCCTTCAAGCCCCCCGCCCGGTCCCACCATCACATCCTCGGAGCGCACGCCGAGCGTGACGCGGTCGACGCCCTGAGGCAGCCGCGTTGCCACCGCAGCTTCGACCGGGATCTCCAGCTTCCCCGGAGCGACCATGACCCTCCCATCCCGGATGACGCCCGACAGCAGGTTCATGGCCGGCGAGCCGACGAAGGTGGCCACGAACGTGTCGCGCGGCCGATTGTAGATCTGGTGCGGGGTCCCGATTTGAACGATGCGGCCGTGATTGAGCACGCCGACTTTATCGCCCATGCTCATGGCCTCGACCTGATCGTGCGTCACGTACAGGAACGTGGCCCCGAGCTTCATCTGCAGGTCCTTGAGCTCGGCGCGCAGGATCTCGCGCAGCTTGGCGTCCAGGTTGGACAACGGCTCGTCCATGAGGAAGACCCGCGGCTGCCGCACGATCGCCCGCCCGATCGAAACCCGCTGCATCTCGCCGCCGGAAAGGCGGTCGGTCTTGCGCTCCAGAAGGTGCTCGATGCGCAACGTCTTGGCGGCCCGCGCCACGCGGCCGGCGACCTCGTCTGCGCTGATGCGCCGATGCTTGGACTTGAGCGGAAACTCCAGGTTTTCGCGCACCGTGTAGTGCGGGTAGAGCGAGTAGTACTGGAACACGAGCGCAACGTCGCGCTCTGCCGCGCTCCACTTGCCGACGTCCCCGCCGCCGATCAGGATCGACCCGGCGTCCGGGGCGTCGAGCCCCGCGATCAGCCGCAGCGTGGTGGTCTTGCCAGCGCCGGTGGGGCCGAGCAAGACGAAGAACTCGCCGTCGCCGATGTCCAGACTCAGGTCGTTCAGCGCCGTGTGGCGCCGAAACTTCTTGGTGATGTTGCGCAATTCGACGCGAGCCATACGTCAGAGCCTGATCTGCAGCGATTCGCCGGTGCGGTTGTTGAAGAAGTGGGTCTGTTTCTCGTCCAGCCGGGCCCATACCACGTCCCCGGCCTTCTCCACGTAGCCGCTGGCAGTTCGTGAGCGCAGAAGCTGCTTGCCGAATTTCAGGTCTACGATATCGTACGGGCCCAGCGGCTCGATGATGTGCGCCTCCACCGGGATGTAACCGTCGGTGGCCTGGCGCGCCACCAGCACCCCCTCCGGACGAACGCCCACCGCGAGCTCGTCTTCGGCATGCCGGTGCTCCACCACCTTGTGGTAGAGCTCGTTGGGGAAACGCAGGAGGGCATCGTCCTCGCCCAGCATGACTTGCGTGTACCCGTCGCCCGGCCGGATCGCGCCACTGACGACATTCATGATGGGGCTGCCGACGAACTGCCCCACGAACAGGTTGGCCGGATATTGATAGACGTCGGAGGGAGAGCCCACCTGCTGCAGGACCCCCTCGTTCATGATGGCGATCTTGTCGGCCATGGCCATGGCCTCGACCTGGTCGTGGGTGACGTACACCGTGGTGGCTTCGTTCTGGAGGTGGATGTGCTTGAGCTCGGCGCGCATCTCCTCGCGCAGCTTGGCATCGAGCGCACCGATCGGCTCGTCCATGAGCAGGGCCTTGGGCCGGCGCACGAGCGCGCGCCCGATGGCCACGCGCTGCATGTCGCCGCCGGACAAGGCCGAGGGCCGCTTATCCAGCAGGTTGCCGATGCGCAGCGCCTTGGCGACCTCGCGCACTCGCTGGTCCACCACGCCCCTGCTCTCCTGCGTCGCGCGCAGCGGAAAGGCGATGTTCTCGTAAGCGGTCAAGTGGGGATAAAGGGCGAACAGCTGGAACACGAACGCGATGTCGCGGTCAGCGGCCTGCCGGCTCTGCACCGGTTTCCCGTCGATGAGAATCTCGCCGCTGTCGATGTCCTCCAGGCCGGCGATGGCCCGCAGGGTCGTGGTTTTGCCGCATCCCGACGGTCCGAGCAGCACCAGAAACTCACGGTCCCGGATCTCCAGGTTGAGCTTGCGAATGATGTAGTTCTCGCCGAAATACTTTTCGACGTTCTTGAGCGTGATGCCGGACATTAGAAAAGCCGTGATTCGTGGTTCGTGACTCGTGATTCGTAGACCATCAAAGAAACCGTGGTTCGTGGTTCGTGGTTCGTGACTCGTGATTCGTAAACCGTTAAAGAAACCGTGATTCGTGGTTCGTGACTCGCAAGTCTTATTGCCTCGCGCCCGCCGCCGACCATGACCATCTTCAACGGCGCCATCAGTCGTCCTCGGGCAGCGGCTTGATCTTGGAGAAGATGGAGAAGCCCACCAGCCCCACCAGCGTGATGGTCACGCCGTAGACGTGCAGGATCTGGCTCCATGGCTGGCAGAGGCTCACGATGCCCAGCACCATCAGCCACATGCAACTGGGCTCCAGGTACTTCGCGCTGAGTTGGCGAAAGGTCATCGTACAAACCGTGACTCGTGACAGGACGCGTAGCCTCTTGCGGCGCAGGCTAACTTGCCTGTCCGGCAAGTTAAGCGCGTAGCGCGGCCGAAGCCACTCGTGGCTCGTGGTTCGTAAGCCTTCGCAACGACCTTGCCGAAGCCACTCGTGATGCGTGGTTCGTACATCACTTCCTGATCGCTCCGAACGTGACGCCGCGCAGCAGATGCTTGCGCAGCAGGAACGTGAAGATCGCTACCGGCAGCAGGAACAGGAAGGTACCGGCCGCGATGGCAGTCCAGTCCGTGATGCCCGACCCGAGCTGCGACGGAATATAGGGTGGGGCCGTCTGTGCACGACGGTTGGTCATCATCAACGCGAACGCATATTCGTTCCAAGCGGTGATGAAGCAGAACACGGCTGTTGCGGCGATGCCTGTGGCCGCCTGCGGCAGGACGATCTTGAAGAACGCCTCCATGCGGGTGTATCCGTCCACCAGCGCCGCCTCCTCATACTCCTTGGGAATCTCGTCGATGAAACCCTTCATCAGCCACACCGAGAAGGACAGGTTGAACGCGGTGTACAGGATGATCAACCCGACATGCGTGTCCACGAGCCCGACGGCCCGGTACATGAGGAACATCGGTATCGCGACCACCACCGGCGGCAGCATGCGCGTGCTGAGGATGAAGAACAGCCAGTCCTGCTCGCCCGGCATGCGGAAGCGCGAGAAACCATAAGCGGTCAGCGTGCCCATCGCGACCGCGAGAAGCGTGCTGCTCACCGCGATGATCAGGCTGTTGAGAAAGCGGCTGGGGTAAGCGGAGAGCTCGATGTTTCCGTCCGAGTCCTTGATGATGCGCTCGCCCAGCTTGTAGATGCGCTGCTCCCACCAAGGCGCCTTCTGGTACACCTCAGGGGCGACTTCGCCGATCATCTGCACGCGCTTGGTGAACAGCTTGACGAAGGCCGTCACCTCGGGTTGGAAGAATACGGTCGGAGGCACCGTCGTGGCCAGGCTGCGCGGCTTGAACGCGGTCGAGGTGATCCAGTAGATCGGAACCAGATACACCAGCGTGAGCAGCAGAACAAGGGCCACTGCCGCGCGGTTCAGGGCCCTCTGGCGATTGGACTGGACTGCCGCCATGACGCGTTAGCGCTCCTTCGCGCGGTTGAGGTATTTCACGTAGATGTTGGTGATCGCGAGCACCATGATCAGAACCATGTAGGCGAGCGCACAGGACGGGCCCGTCTGCCACTCCTGGAACGCCAGCCGGTAGAGCTTGATCGCGATCAGCTCGGTGGTTTCCTGAGTGCTCATGATGAACGCCAGGTCGAAGGTCTTGAACGCCTCCATGGTGCGGAAGATGATGGCGATCAGCAGCAACGGCGTGACCAGCGGCAGCGTGATGCGCGTGAAGGTGTACCAGCGGCTGGCGCGGTCGATGGCGGCCGCCTCGTACAGGTGCTGCGGGATCGCGGACAGGCCGGCCAGGCACAGCAGCATCACGAAGGGCGACCACATCCAGATGTCCGTGATGGCGATGGCGTAGAGCGCCACGTTCGGGTTGGACAACCAGTCGAAGCCCTCCAGCCCAAGGGCGTAGTCGACGATGCCCCAGGACGGGCTGTACAGCAATTCCCAGAACAGGCCGACCACGACCATGGACATCATCATCGGCAACAGCAGCAGCGTGGTGATGAGGCCCTTGAAGGGGATCTTGCGGTTGAGCAGCATGGCCACGCCGAATCCCACCAGCACTTGGCCGCCGACTGACACCAGCACGTACTTGGCCGTGACGCTGAAGTTGTTCCAGACGTGCTCGTCGTTGAGCAGGTCGCGGTAGTTCTGCAGGCCGACGAAGTTGGCCGGCGCGTTGAACGACGCGCGGAAGTCGGTGAACGAGTATCCGAGCGAGTAGATGAGCGGGAAGATGTTGAAGACGATCAGAAACGCAATCGTCGGGACGATGAACAGATTGCGGATGCTGATGTCGCTTAAGCCCCGCCTCGCCGCCGGCGAGCCGGGATCGAGTGTGCTGAGCACCTGCGCTCTCCTCCTAGCCCCGGGGCCATTCTCGACCAGCCCCTTCGGTTATCGAGCCATGCGTAATCGGATGACACCCCCGCCCCAATCCCTCCCCCGCTGGCGGGGGAGGGCGAGGGAGAGGGCGTGCGACTCTAGACGTGAACGATCACGCGAAGGCCAATAGCATCCGCATCACTTGTACCGCTTGTACTTCTTGAAGGTGTTTTCCCAATCGTCGGCCAGGCCGTTCAGGGCTTCCTCGGCCGTGCCCTTGTTGCCCGTGATGAAGGGATGAATGCGCTTGTTCATCTGCTCCAGCAGCTCCGCGTACTCGGGTGTGGCCCAGAAGTCCTTGACCATCAGCATGCTCTGATAGAACGCCTCGTTGTACGGCGTGGCCTTGCGGAACTTCTCCGAGGACAGCACCTTCTCGTTGCAGGTGTATCCGCCCAGATCGGCCCAGCGCTGCTGCACGTCGTCGCGGATGAACCACTCGAGCCACTTGAAGGCCTGGTCGCGCTTCTTCGAATAGCTCACGACCGAGACGCCCTGACCGCCGAGAGCGGCGAAGCGAGGCTTGCCGCCGGGGCCGGCCGGGTTGGCGAAGAAGCCCGTGCCCTTGGCATTCTTGTTGGTCGCGGGATTGGCGAGCGCCGGGAAGAAGGCGAAGAAGTTCATGCTCATCGCCGCCAGCCCTTCGGTGATGGCCTGGTTGTCTTCCAGGAAGAAGACCTTGCCCCAGCCCGGCGGCGTGAACTTGTACAGCTCCTTGTAGAACTTCAGCGCCTCGACGTTCTGCTTGGAGTTGATGATCCCGCGCACCTTGTACGTCGAGTAGTCGCCCAAGTCTCCGCCGAAGCTGAAGATGGTCTGCTCCACACCCATCGCGAGCGCGTCGTACGTGTTGTCGGTGTACAGCGCAACGCCATAGCGCTTCTCGTTGGGGCGGTAGAAGAACTCGGCGATGTCGCGCAGTTGCTTGTAGTCCTTCGGCACGCCCAGGTCATAGTGGTATTTCTTCTTGAACGCGGCCTTTTCCTTGGGATCCTCGAACCAATCCTTGCGATACGCCCAGCCGTTGGCATCGCCTTCGAGCGGGATGGCCCAGTACTTCCCGCTCTTCGGCGGGTACTCGGCGTAGCCCGTTACGGTCGCTGCCGCCATCGACTTCGCAACGTTGTGCTGCTTGAAGAACTCCGTCAGATCGACGTAGTGCCCGCCGGTCGACCCCGCGCCCAGCCATTGCGAGTCGCCCACCACCAGATCGTAGGCGTCACCCTTGGCGTTGAACTCGGTGAACGCCTTGGTCTGGAAATCCGGCCAGGGAACGGTCTCGACCTTGACCTTCACGCCGGTCTGCTTCTCGTAGTCCTTCACCAACTCCTGAAGGTAGTTGGCCGGGTCCCACTCGGCCCACAGGATGGTGAGCGTATCGGCTGCTACGACGGCTTTGCCGGCGAGCGCAAAGGTCGCGGCAGCCAGGATGCCTAACCACTTGCTTCTTCTCATTGCGTCCTCCTCACATTTGGTTGCTGGTTATCGCCTCCGGCGCGGCCGTGGGTCCAGTTCGGAAGTCTGGGCCCGGTCTGCCGACTGCTTCTTGTCACTGCCAGTTTCCGTTTCCCGTAACGAGCAAGCCTGTCGCCCGAGCGCCTTACCGGCGCTGCGCTCGCTTGCCCGCGTTGCCGCCGTTGAGCTTGCGGCGCCGCACCGGCGGCGCCAGGTCGTCGGCCGCGCAGCGGATCAATGCGTGGCAAGTCCACAGCGCGACTTCCTCGGCTCCGTCGCGGTCCAGGTGCCAGATGTCCTTCAGGACCACGAACGCCTCGGTGCCGAAAGCCAGGCTCAGCGCCTGCGTCAGCCGTTCGGTGCGAGCCTTGCCCAGTTTGCGCCGCAGCGGCGCAACGGCCGCCCTCAGCAGCGCGATTCGATGCCCCCGCACCATCGCCTCTTTGGGCTTCAGTTTGCCGGCGTGCAGCTGCGCCCACTGGTCCAGCGCCAGGCGCAGGGCCGCCCGCAAGGGCGCCTCGTAGTCGTCCATGCGCGGGTAGGAGAACGTGATCAGCTCGCTCACCCGCTGCTCCGCGTCCTGCGACGAGGAGTGCCACTTCAGGATGGGGCCGAGCGCCTCGTCCACCGCCGCCTGGATCAACGCGCTCTGCGTCGGATAGTACCGGTATGCGGTGGCGCGGGAAACCTGTGCCTCCTGCGCCACGTCGCTGATCGATGGCACCAGCCCGTCCTGCATTAACCGCATCGCAGCATGCAACATGATCCTGCGCATGCGGGCGCGAGGCCCGCGCTCGGCCATCGCCGGCTGTTGCGTGGGATCCATTTCTTGACCTGAGACTGGCGGCTCACTACGATACCATCGTCTCAGAAAAACACAAATTGTCTTTCCGGCACGCGAATCGCCCTGTGACGGAGCCGATGCAAAGGAGGAGGCAGGCGATGTGTTGCAGCGGGCGGCCCCGGTGCGGCCGCCGGTCTTCGGCGCCGTGAAGCGCGTCTACGTCGTCGGCACCGCCGACACCAAAGGCCCGGAGCTCCTCTACATCAAGTCTCTGGTCGAAGCGGCCGGCGCTCCGGCCTTGCTCGTCGACGTCGGCACACGCGCCCCTTCCCTCGCGGTCGATATCGGTGCCGCAGCGGTGGCGGCCTTTCACCCGCGCGGCGCCGACCATGTGCTTGGCGTCGGCGACCGCGGCGCCGCGGTGGAAGCGATGGGTGAGGCCTTCGCCCGCTTCATCGTGACGCGCGAGGACATCGGCGGCGTCATCGGCATCGGCGGCGGGGGCGGCACCTCCATCATCACCGCGGGTCTGCGCCGCTTGCCGGTCGGCGTACCGAAGCTCATGGTGTCCACGCTGGCCGCCGGCGACGTGAAACCCTTCGTCGGCGCCAGCGACATCACGATGATGTACTCGGTGACCGACGTGTCGGGCCTGAACCGCATCAGCCGCGTCGTGCTGGGCAACGCCGCCCACGCCATCGCGGGCATGGCGACGCGCCCCATCCCGCAGGCCGCGGTCAGGCCGGCCATCGGCCTGACCATGTTCGGCGTCACGACGACCTGCGTGACACGGGTCGTGGAACGGCTCCAGGACCGCTACGACTGCCTGGTGTTCCACGCCACCGGGACCGGGGGCCAGTCCATGGAGAAGCTGCTGGACAGCGGGATGCTGGTGGGCGTGATCGACGTGACCACGACGGAGATCTGCGATCTGCTGCTGGGCGGCGTGCTAAGCGCGGGGCCGGATCGCCTGGGCGCGGTCGAGCGCACCGGCGCGCCCTACGTAGGCTCCGCGGGCGCGCTCGACATGGTCAATTTCTGGGCCATGGAAACGGTGCCGGCCCGGTTCCGCAATCGGACCCTGTACAAGCACAATCCGCAAGTGACTCTGCTGCGCACCGCACCGGAGGAGTGCAAGCAGATCGGCGAGTGGATCGGACGCAAGCTCAACGCCTGCCGCGGTCCCGTTCGGTTTCTCATCCCGGAGAAGGGCGTCTCGGCGATCGATGCGCCGGGAGAGCCGTTCTACGATCCCGCCGCGGACGCGGCCCTCTTCGATGCGCTCGAGAGCACGGTGCAGCAGAGCGCTCAGCGCCGGCTCGTCCGTCTTCCGCTGCACATCAACGACCCCGAGTTTGCCGACGCTCTCGTCGAGAACTTCCTCGGGATCGCCGCATAGTCCGATACCCGACGAGACCAATCATGCCACGCATAGACAGGGGAGCCATTCTGCAAAAGTTCCGCACCATGGTCGAGCGACGCATTCCCATCCTCGGCGGCGGGGCCGGCACCGGGCTGTCGGCCAAGTGCGAGGAGGCCGGCGGCATCGACCTGATCATCATCTACAACTCGGGCCGCTACCGGATGGCGGGGCGCGGCTCGGCCGCGGGCTTGCTCGCTTACGGCAACGCCAACGAAATCGTCAAGGACATGGCGCGTGAAGTGCTCCCGGTCGTGCGCTCGACGCCGGTACTGGCGGGCGTGAACGGGACCGACCCGTTTGTCCTCATGCCGCAGTTCCTGGCCGAGCTCAAGGCCATGGGGTTTTCCGGGGTGCAGAATTTTCCGACCATCGGCCTGTTCGACGGCGTGATGCGCGCCAGCTTCGAGGAGACCGGAATGGGCTACGCTCTGGAGGTCGACATGATCCGCCAGGCGCATCAGCTCGACCTCCTCACCACCCCCTACGTGTTCACACCGGGCGAGGCGCGCGCGATGAGCGAGGCTGGCGCCGACATCGTCGTGGCGCACATGGGCGTCACGGTCGGGGGCAGCGTCGGCGCATCGACGTCCAAGACGCTCGACGCCTGCGTCGGGCTGATCGATGGGATCGCCGACGCGGCGTTGCAGGTGCGCGAGAACGTCATCGTCCTGTGCCATGGCGGGCCGATCGCCACACCCGAGGACGCGCAGTACATCCTCAAGCGCACTCGTCATTGTCACGGCTTCTATGGCGCCAGCAGCATGGAGCGGCTGCCGACCGAGGTGGCGCTGACCGAGCAGACGCGGCGCTTCAAAGACGTCCAGTTTTAGGCACTAGACAGAGCGGAGGACGAGAGATGACCAAGGTGTTCGTGAGCGCGGTGATCGATGCGCCGGTGGAGAAAGTCTGGGCCAAGATGCGCGACTTCAACGGTCTGCCCGATTGGCACCCGCGCTTCTCGCGCAGCCATATCGAAGGTGGGCTCCGCAGCGACACGGTGGGCTGCGTCCGCAACTTCGACATCGCAGGCGGGGGCGGCACCATCCGGGAGCGGCTGCTCACCCTGTCGGACGCCGACTACACCATGACCTACTGCATTCTGGACGCCCCGCTGCCGGTGGAGAACTACGTCGCGACGCTGAAGCTCTATCCGATCACCGTCGGGAACAAGACGCTGGGCACCTGGACCGCGGAGTTCAAGGTGACGCAGGGCCGCGAAGAGGATGTGGTCGACGCGGTGGCGAACGGAACGTTCGGCAAGGCCTTCGAAGTGATGGACAAGCTGCTGGGAAAAGCCAGACCCTGAGCGACGAAGGGCCAACATTTGTGCTCGGGGTGCGTGGCGGCGGATGAGAACCCACCCTGAGCCGATCCCCCGGGTCGCGTTCCCGGGCGTCGGGCTCACTGCATGGCATGTCTGAGTCCGAATTCGGGCCATAAGCGGGCACCCGTTGCCTTCGCTCCAAGGACGCACAGCCCGATCACATGTGTTTCACGGGGCGGGACGTCAGGCCGACGCTCCGCGATAGATCTGGAAGGGCGAGAACGACTGGTTCACCGGCATGAGCTCGATTCGGTTGATGTTCATGTGCGGCGGCAGGCTGGCGATCCAAAATAGCGTCTCGGCGATGTCCTGTGCCGTCATGGGATTGGCATCCCTGTACAGCTTGTCGGATGCTTCCTGGCTGCCGCCGGTGCGCACGAGCGTGAATTCGGTTTCCGCCATGCCCGGCTCGACCGAGGTCACCCGCACGCCGGTGCCGTGCAGGTCCGAGCGAAGCCCGAGCGAGAATTGCGAGACGAACGCTTTGGTCCCGCCGTATACATTGCCGCCCGGATACGGATAGGAGGCGGCCACCGAGCTGATGTTGATGATTGCGCCCTTGCGGGCGATCAGCGTCGAGACCAGCTTGTGCGTCAGGGTCACCAGGCCGGTGATGTTTGTCTCGATCATCTGGGTCCACTGATCGAGGCTGGCGTTCTGTGCCGGCGCCGTGCCGAGGGCCAGGCCGGCATTGTTGATCAACAGGTCGATGTCGCGGAAAAGCGTCGGCAGGGCAGCCAGCGCCGCCTCGATCGCTTCAGGCTTTCGCATGTCGAAGGAGGCGGCATGCACGTTGTCGGCGCCGAGCTCCCTCGCTAGCGACTGCAGGCGATCCGCGCGGCGGCCGGTAGCGATGATGCGCCAGCCGGCTTTTGCGAATCGGCGTACCGATGCGGCTCCGAAGCCCGAGGTCGCACCGGTGATCATTGCGGTCTTGGTCATGACAACCTTTCTCCCAGTGAGTGAGTGCGGTGGCTGCTGGGACTCGAGCCCTCCGCAAACGGAATGATAATCCGGCGGTTGACGGAACGGCGCGACTCCGCAGCGCTTAGTCTAAGATGGATTCCGTTGCTCATTGGGGATCGGTTGAATGAATCAGCTCAAAGACAAGATTGCATGGGTGACGGGCGCTGGCTCGGGGATTGGTCGGGCCGCGGCGATTGCGCTCGCGCGCGAAGGTGCGAGGCTGGTGTTGAGCGGGCGCCGCGAGCCGCCGCTGCGGGAAACCGCCGCGTCCATCGAAGCGGATGGAGGGATGGCAGTGGTAGAGCCGGGCGACCTCACCGATGCCGCGGTGGCCGCACACACTGCCGAGGAAGTCAGCAGCCGTTTCGGGCGGCTGGACATTCTCGTCAACAATGCCGGCGTTAATATCTCCCGGCGCAGCTGGGCGGAGCTCGATGCCTCCGGTGCCGATCAGGTTTTAAACGGCAATCTGTCCAGCGCCTTCTACTGCGTGCTGGCGGCGCTGCCGATCATGCGTGCCCAAAGGGACGGCGTGCTGATCCATACCGCGTCGATGGCAGGACGCTCGATCGGTCCGCTGTCCGGCGCGGCGTATGCCACCGCCAAACACGGCGTGGTGGGGATGAGTCACAGCATCAACTGCGAGGAGTGCGTCAACGGCATCCGCTCCACCGTGCTCTGTCCTGGTGAAGTCGCCACTCCGATCCTCGATCGGCGCCCCGTTCCTGTGAGCGCGCAAGACCGCGCGCGCATGCTGCAGCCTGAGGATGTCGCGGACTTGATCGTATATGTAGCGGCCTTGCCCGCCCATGTGTGCGTCAACGAAGTCTGGATCACCCCGACGTGGAACCGCGGGTATGCTGCCGCGCTCAAACAAGCGCACGTCAGACCATGAAAGTGACGCCGTGTGCAACATCGAGGCGGAGAACGTCAGCGAGCGAACACGGAGAACGGAATGGATCTCGGATTGAAGAATCGCACAGCGGTAGTCACCGGCGCATCGAAGGGGATCGGCCTCGCGGTCGCGCGCGGCCTCGCAGCGGAAGGTTGCTCGGTGCATCTGGTGGCGCGCGATCCGGCGATGCTGGAGAAGGCGGCTGCCGACATCCGCACCGATTTTCAGGTCTCGGCCACGCCGCACGCGCTGGATCTCTCGCGCAGCGAAAGCGTCGCGACGCTGCTGGCCGCGACCGGCACCCCGGACATCCTGATCAACAACGCCGGCGCAATCCCCGGCGGCGATTTGCAGGCGGTCGACGAGGCGCGCTGGCGCATGGCGTGGGACCTGAAAGTCTTCGGTTACATCAACACGTCGCGGGCGTACTATGCAGCCATGCAGAAGCGCGGGCATGGCGTGATCATCAATGTGACCGGGCTCGCCGCCGATCGGCTGGATTCAGGCTATATCGCGGGCTCGACCGGCAACGCCGGGCTGAACGCGTTCACACGCACGCTCGGCAGCTATAGCGTCGAGCACGGCATCCGCGTGCTCGCGGTGAGCCCCGGTGCGGTGGAAACCCAGCGACTCGTGACGCTGATGCGCACCCGGGCCGCCGACCGGTTCGGTGACGCAGAGCGGTGGCGCGAGTTCGTGAAAGGGCTGCCACTGGGCCGGCCGGCTACCGTGGAGGAAGTCGCGAATGTCGTCGTCTTCGCTGCTTCTAACCGTGCTTCCTACATGAGCGGCGTGGTGATCACGGTGGACGGCGGTCACAACGCACGTGGAGGGAGCTTCACCTGATGGGCAGGCGGCACAACCCGGATCCTTAACGCAGGGGCAGCCATCTGATTGTCGGCTTCCTACATGCAACTCACCTGCTTCAAGCCAAGTGTGATCTTCGTTGTCGGGTGCCTCGCAGCATTGTGGGCATGCATGGCTTGCGCGCTGACACAACCGCTTGCCATCGCGGAAGCGGTCAAAATGAGCCAATCGGGGACACCCCCAGAAGAAGTGATCCAGCGCATCCGCAGCTCCAGGACCACCTACGCCTTGCGCGGATCCGATTTTGGCAAGCTCAAGGGGGTCGGGGTGTCCGTGGGCGGTTCGAGGCGTGATCTAAGAATCGGCCTCACCGATCTTGGCTACGTTCGTTTCGGGTCGACAAGGCGAGTTGGCGGGCTCGATCCGGCCAAAGGGCGTTCGAGAGATTTCTCTAAACCGGTCTTTTGAGTACGCTGTGGGTGTCGGTATTCACCCATAAGGACATCGCAATAATGTTAGCCAGCAATGTCTTTCCGCTCGATGGTGGCTGCGACTGCGGCTTTATCCGCTACCGCATGGCAACGCGACCACTTTTCGTACATTGTTGCCATTGTCGCTGGTGCCAGCGAGAAAGCGGCGCGTCGTTCGCGCTGAATGCCCTCATCGAGGCGGACCGCGTCATTCATTTGGGTGGAGAGCCGGAGATCATCGACACTCCCTCGAACAGCGGGAAAGGACAGAAGATTGCACGCTGCCCAAAGTGCCGAATAGCGGTATGGAGCAACTACGCCGCTGCCGGTCCTGTCATCAGGTTTGTGCGCGTCGGCACGCTTGATCAACCAGATCACCTGCCACCGGAGATACACATCTTTACCGCTTCCAAGCAACCGTGGGTTGAAATTTCCCCGGACGTTCCATCGGTGCCGGAATATTACGAACGTGAATCGTATTGGCCGCCCGAGAGTCTCACCCGGCGCCTGGCGATATTGCCTAGGATCGAGGCCTATCAGGCATCGCTTCGCGACGGCCAACGCTAACTTAACTAACCCGACTCCTGAATTGGCAGTTGCCGGGCATAGCGGACCGAGATCGGCCACGAGGAGACGTTCCGGTGCCGGGCGAAATCTCCCGAGGCAGACACTTGGCGTTCAGACGTTCCGTGACCTCGAGGTCGACGATGTTGCTAGAAGTGAGCCAAGATCACTGCCGACGCCTCTGCAGCTGTTCTAGCTTGCGTTTCAAGGCTTCCAACTTCTGTCCCGCCTCACCGAGCTTTCCGGCGGCGGTGAGTTGCTGATAGTCGGACAAATCCCGTGCCGCACCGGCGATCAAGGCATTCACGTCTTCCGTCGCTGCGCGCGTCTCGGTTGCAGCGCTGGTTCCACGCGGCTCGGGCGCGGCCAGAGAGGCCTGCGCGCTCAGTGTCGACGCGGCTCCCCCGAAAAGAGCCGCCATTGCCGATTCGAACGTCGGCCCGTAAGCGAGGCGGTCCTGTACCGCGAGTACGACCAAGCGTAGCTCCGGCATGGGACTGCGATCCGCCTGCAGGTAGATGGGCTCCGCGTAAAGCAGCGCGCGCCCGATCGGTATGACGATCAGACTGCCGCGGCGGACATGCGAACCCTGCTGATTCCACAATGTCAACTGTCCCGACAACTGCGCGTTCTGATCGATGCGCGCCTCGATCTGTAAGGGTCCGTCGACCAGCTTCGTCTTTGGAAAATCGTAGACCACTGCCTGGCCATAGTGGTCACCATCACTTCGACCCGCAATCCACCCGATCAGGTTGTTGCGATTGGCGGGTGTGAAAGGGAGGATTTCGATGAACTCGGTGGCGCGTTCACCAGGCAGCGTCATCAGTACAAAGTTCGGCTCCATGACGTGTTGGCGCTGATCGGTCATGCCAATTTCCGTGGCCACGCTCCACAGATCCTCGCGGTTATAGAACACGTCTGGATTGGTCATGTGATAAAGGCCGTAGACGGCCGCCTGCACAGTCAGGAGCAGCTCAGGGTAGCGCACATGTCTTCGCAAGCCTGGTGGCATCGCAGATGCGTCCGTGAACAGGGCGGGAAAGATGGCCTGATAGGCGGCGATGATGGGATCATTTGCGTCGAACACATAGAACGTCGTTGCGCCAGTGTAAGCGTCGATCAGGATCTTCACGCTGTTGCGGATGTAGTTGATTCGCTCACCGCCGAGCCGGTAACGTCGCGCGTATGGGTAGGAATCGGACGTGGTGAAGGCGTCCATGAACCAGTAGATCCTGCCATCCTCGCCGATGACGACGTAGGGGTCGGGGTCGAGGGTAAGGAAGGGAGCGAGCTCGTTGACGCGTTCGCGCAAGTTGCGACGCATCAACAATCGGCTTTCCGAAGTCACATCGTCGCTGAACGGTAGTTTCGCAATATCGCCTTGATCCAGTGCGATCAGCGTGCGCCGGAGAAAGCCCCCTAGTCGGATGCCACCATTGCCTTCGTAGGAGGTGAGGTTGTTGGTGTCACCCTGCGGGTAATTGAACTCTTTCTGGCGAGTCTTCACGTAGACGTCGGTGTTCGTCAGCTCGCCGAAATAGATCTCCGGCCGATTTATTGTTAGACCCTGGATCGTGCTCTGTATCGGCATGTTGCTGAGGACGAGTGCGGGCAACCCTTCCGGCGTGAAGCCATTCACCGGGTTCATGGTGACGCCATACCCGTGGGTGTAAATCAGCTTCTCGTTGATCCAGTTGCGACTGCTTTCGGGCAACTTGTTTACATTGAGCTCGCGCGTCGCCAGCATCATCTGGCGAACGGAGCCGCCGACCTGGTAGCGATCGATGTCGATATCGGGGAAGTCGTAGTAGGTGCGAATCTCCTGAATCTGGCGCAGCGTGTCCTGCAGCGCGCGCCAATCCCACAGCCGTATGTTTTCGAGCGTCATCTGATTGTGCAATGGGTCGATCGCCTCTATTCCCGAGTCGGCGGGAAAAGGGTGCGGCTCGATGCGGTCGAGCGCGTACGCCCGCCGCGTCATCTCGATGTTGTGGGCAATGAAGGGCCGCTCTCGCACCAGCTGGTTCGGTTTGACGATGAAGCTGCTAACGTACCAGCCCACGACGGCGACGATGAAGTAGCACACGATGGCCGGAACGACGGACGCAACCAGCCATCGCCGGCGCAGTGCCGAGATTGCGCAGATCCCCGCCATGACCGCGCCTACGATCAGCGCAACGCAGACTACCAGCATGCCGGTCAGGGTGACGTGGGCGTCGGCGTATGTAACACCTGCGAATATGGTGCCATCCTGGAACAGCCGCTCGTAGCGTCCCAAGTACACGCGCGCGGCGAGCGTCAGGAGCACCGCAGCGAAACTAATCGACAACCCGCGCCACAGTCTCGTCTGCGCCGCGACAAAGGGGCGCTCGGTCAAGACACGCGCGCTGCCGCCGGTGACGGCGACGAACAGGCCAGCGATCGCGCAGGCGATCACGGCCAGCGTCAGCAACCAGCCGGCTATGAGCTGCCAGGCCGGCAGCGTAAACAGGTAGAAGCTCAGGGGTTGCCCGAAAACGGGGTCGAGCATTGTTGCGCTACGTGGCGCGTACCAATAGAGCGCCAGTGTGGTCCAGTGAGCCATCATGCTGGCGCCGATCGCGGCGCCAATTGCGAGGGCCAGGCCTAGCGCGGTCAGATTGAAGACGGCTTCAACCGGTAGTTTCACCCGTTGTCGGTTGATCAGAATCGTGCCGCCGATCATCTCGTCGAGCCGAGCGGGTTTCAGCGCCAAGAACACGCCATAAAGCGCCAGGAAGGTGATGAGGGCGAACGCGCCGAAAGTCGCGACCTGAAGGTTGAGCCGGGTCCAGAACACGGACGTGTATCCGAGCGACTCGAACCAGAGCGCGTCAACGTAATACGACAGCGTCGCGTCGCCGCCGAATACCGCGACGGCCAGGCCTGCGAGCAAGGAGATAAGAACGCGCCGCCGCCGAGGCGGTGGGCCATCGACGACGATGTCAGTACGGCGGTCCATGTCGCGAGTCACTTCGCATTTTCCGCTCCGGCTCCAAGGCGCAGCGGATCGATCTGGGCAACGAGGCCGTGATTCACGCCGACGCGCAGGACACGGACCCGGGGCTGCGTCGCGCGTAGTGCAAACGGCGGCGCGTCCCTGGACATTCTACGCACAGGTGTTGCTGCTTGTCGCGTCACCACACTGAAGGAGCGACCTGGCGAACGGTACCATGACCGTCGTCCTGCACAAGACTGAACGGCGCGGGCCAATTGCTTCATACTGCGAATTCGCCGCCCACAGGCGCATTTGTCATCGTCGTTCGCGGCGCGCCGCGATAGCGCAGAGCCCATCAGGCGGATTGCTATGGAGGAAACGTTACCCATGTCGGTTAGAGGCATAGGTCAGCCCGACGATAGCCCAATTTCAAAGAGTGCAATGCTGGTCGTAACAGCTTGTGCTGTGGTTTCGAAGGAGCCGGCTTACGCGGGCACCTTCAAAGACCCTTACGCCGCTTGGTTCGCCGCCGCAATATCGCAGGAAGCGGCGGCGCGTCTGCCCACTTTAGACGATCCGACGCTACGCGCTGCCTTCATCAAGGAAACCGAGCGCGACCTCGATGGTCTGGTGACGCATGTCGTTTACCGCAAGCCTTGGATCACCGACCGCGTGCGGGAAGCGTTGGAAGCTGGCGTCGAACAGTTGGTCATACTCGGCGCGGGTTGCGACACATTATCGTTGAGGCTCGCGCAGACACTTTCGCAAGTCAAGGTCTTTGAGCTCGACCGCGAGCCCGTCATCGATTTTCGTCGCCGCGTGCTACAAGAACATTCTGCTTTGGCTGACAATGTTCGGCTACTGGCAATCGACTTCCACGATCAAGACCCGGGCGCGGTACTGAGAGCCAACGGCTTCGACCACAACCGGCCCACAGCCATCGTCGCCGAGGGAGTAATCGAGTATCTGAGCGGAGCCGCGGTTGAGCAATTGTTCGCTTTCGCTCGCGAGATGGGTGCGGTGAACAGCCGGTTGATATTCACCTTCTTAGCAAACAAAGTTTACGAGCAAGGTGATATCGACGCCCTGCGTAACGAGCTCCATAAAGGCGGCGAAACACTGACGTTCGGTCTGGTCCCGGAGCGAATCGACCAATTTCTTAGCGCGCGTGGGTTCCGTATCCTTGATATGGCGACCCCTGAAAGGATCAAGCAGGAGACGGTCCCGTCGGTTGGTGCGCCGGTCGGGGTCATTCCTGGTTGGCATTTGGTCCTCGCGGAGCGCGTATAAGGAGCTCACACTCCCTTTTGCAGTGCCGGCCGGAGAGTTCGAGACCTTCAAGGTCGTCTTCGAAAGCCGGTGAAGAAGGGGCCGCGCCTTCCAACTGCTCGTCGCCAGGAAGTGGGTTCTGAAAGGCGCTTCGGGGCCAAGTCCAGACGGTCGGGTCCGAGGTCACACTTTCCCAATAGCGGCCATTCGCGCGTGCCAGACAGGTTTCGTGCTAAGGCCGCCGCCCTCAGCGGCTATTCGCTGGTAACGTTGGCACAGCACGCGCCGGCGTAGCGCTGCTGCACTGCCGCCACGTGCTCAGCGATGAGCGACGTCGCCCCCTCGAGCACAGCTTCCTTAAGGGTTGCGACCTGAGGCGATCTTGAAAGCGACCGGCAACGCGATCCCATCTGCCATGGCGTAGGCGCTTACGAGGCGATCGAACGCCGATCGGATCTGTGACTGCATCTCGGCGGTTTGTCCAAGTATTGCAGCGGAGGTCCGAACGAAGCTTCCCATAGCGCACGTCCACAGCTCTTCGCCATCGGACAGATGGAGCGTGAACGCTACTCTCCGCACAGCAAGCTCGCCAAGCCTCGCGGATCCGAGCAGACCAGCCAGGGCGTCGTCGTCAGAAAACTGGAAGACCGGAGGGCCAACCGGCACTGCCGGAGGCGGGATGACGCCCGCTTCATTCAAGGCGTCGACAAAAACCCCTTGCAAGCGGTTGCCGGTCGGAACATCCCACCAGGACAAGGCCAGTCTGCCCGCTGAGGCGAGAACTCGAACGCACTCGGCGACGGCGCGTTTCGGATCGGCGAAATGACCCACTCCGAAGTTGGACACCACGGCGCCGAAGACTCGGTCCGCATAAGGGAGGGATTCTGCCGGCGCTTCACGAAACTCGAGCTCAGGATTCAGCCCGGCCGCAATCTCCAGCATCCGGGGCGCGATGTCGACGCCGACTGCCTGGGCGCCGCGTGTCGCCGCCGCCGCCGCCACCACACCGGTACCGGTCGCCACGTCGAGTACTCTGGTGCCTCGCCCGACGGCTGCAGCATCGAGAAGTGGCTCGATCGCGTGGCGCGTGATCGGGACGAAGCGCTTGCTGTAGCTGTCTGCGAGACGGTTGTGACCCAGTCGCTCGAACTCCCGGAAGGCAACGACATCGATTGGCGGCTGGCTCATCAGGACTCTCAATGTTTGGAATAGAAGCGGTGTTTCCCGCCCCGGACAAGCTGCAGCGTCCCTCCGGCCAGCGCAGCCATTACCCGCTCGCCAAGCTTCAATCAGACTCGGCGCTCTCCTGATAGACGCTCTGGATGAGCGGTGAGCTGTCGAAGGTGTCGCGTAGGTTCGGATCGCCCAAGCGGTCCCTTACGCTAGCAATGACGCGGTACGCTGCCCGATAGTCTTGGCGAGCGAACTCGGGCTGCCCAAGCTCGGAATGCAGTCTTCCGAGAGCGAAGTGCGTCTTCCACAGCGGCGTTGGGCTGCCGATCGCCTTGGCGATCCCCAGAGCCTCATGCAGCGCCGCCTCCGCCTCGCCCCAGTCGCGGCGCAGTAAAGCATCGCCCGCCTTGAGGCGCCAGCCATTGACCACGTACTTGCGCGAGTTGGTGCGCGTCGCTAGTGCCAGACACTGTTCCGCGCACTCGCGAGTGGCTACCGGGTCGCTCCGGGCGAGGGCCAGCTCGCCGAGGCTCGTGAACAAATGCATCGAGTAGCGCCAGCGCATCCAGTCGCTCGTCGCCGGGTCCTTCACCATGCGGTGAACTGCGTCGAGAGTCTCATGTGCGGAGCCCAGATCTCCGCGGGCGAGGAAGATGTCAGCCAGATTGAGCTCGGCGTTGGCAACCGATTCGTGGTCCTGTCGGATCCGTGCCCCTTCAGATCCTCGGCGGTTAAGCTGGATCGCGCGATCGAGATCGCCACACTCGAAGGAGAGCCACCCCAGGGAGTTAAGGTAGCGCGGCGTGTAGTTCTCGTCACCCACTCTCTCAGCGAGCGCCAGTCCCTCCTCGAACGCCGCCAGCGCTGCCTGGTACTCACCTTTCCCGGTGAGATTGATGCCGTACATGAACAGGCCCTCGAGCTGCGGGACGAGTACGTTGTGGTCGCGGGCAAGCCGGATGCCTTCCCCATAAAGGCGCGTTGCCTCGTCGAAATCTGCCTCCCACCCCTTGATTTCGGCAGCAAACACGAGAGCCCAGGATTGATTGGCGGCGTCACCGGCTCGGCGACTGATCCTGATGACCTGATCGAGCTTCCTTTCTGCCTCCTCGAGCCGCCCGGTCATCTCGTGGACGAGGCCTGTGGTGAGATGGCCGCCTGCCAGCACCGTTGGGTCTCCAACCGCCTCTCCGACCTCGATGGCCTCCCGCGCGTCAAGGAGTGCGCGCTCGAACTTGTGCCCCAACCAAGAGGCAAGCCCCATTCCGACCAAGGCCGCGCCCTGGGCAACACCGTCTCCGATGTTGCGAGCGATGCTCAGCGCGCGCTCGCCTTCGGCGTGCGCTCGCTCGAAGTCGCTTACGAGCACATACAGGTTCCCCCTGGCCTGGTGTATTTGCATCAGCGTCCGCTGGGAAGCGCATTCGCCGAGCTCGGCGGCGACTTCCAGCGCCCGGTCGTAAAAGGCGATGGCCTCACGCGTAGCGAAGGCCTTAACTGCTCTATCCGCAGCTTTGAGGAGATAGTCGAGCGCCTTCTCCCAGGCTTCGGCACGCGCGAAGTGATGCGCCAGGACTGCGTAGTGCTCGGCGAGCCGGTCCGGGTATATCTCCTCGATCGCCTGACCGACGAGGCGATGCAGCTCTTTTCGCCGCTGCAGCAGGAGAGAGCTGTACGCGACCTCTTGGGTCAGCGCATGTTTGAACACGTACGCTGTTTCGGGGAAGGTCGCCTTCTCATAGATCAGTTCGACCGCCTTGAGCTGCCGGAGCGCCTCTTGCGTACGGCTGCTGTCGTCAGAAAGACGGCTGATGAGGCGGTACGTAAACTCCCGCCCGATGACAGAACCGAGCTGAGCGGCCCGCTTCGGCGCTTCTTCTAATCGGTCAATGCGCGCCATGATCACGTCTTGAATCGTGTCCGGGACCGACACTTCTTCGATAGGCTTAGCGAGGGAATAGGCTCCTTCGGCTTGCCGGAGAGCCTGAAGCTCGAGCAGAGATTTCACCACCTCTTCGACGAAGAACGGATTGCCCTCCGCCTTGCGAACGATGAGCGGCTTTAGTTCCTCGGGTAGCGCATTGGTGCCAAGCACCGCTTCGGTCATCTCGAGGCTGGCTGCGTTGGAAAGGGCGCCCAGTGCAATGCGCGTGTGATAGGTCCTCTCGCCGAAAGGATGCGCGTGCCCAGTCCGGTAAGTGATGATGCGCAGGCACCGACTGGTAGGAACACTGTCGGCCGTGTGAAGCAGGTACTCTTCCGTGGCCTGATCGATCCACTGCAGGTCCTCGTACACCGTCACCTGTGGACTCACCTCGCTTGCCCGGATGGTGAGACGGCGAAGCGCATCGAAGATCTCGCCTCTACGCTGCTGCGGGTCCATGGCCAGCACGCTCGCCTCGCCCGGGTGGACGGACAAGAGGTAGCGCACATACGGGATCAGCGGCCGAAGGTCCTCGCCCAGCGCGAGCACGCTACCCTCGATTCGCTCGACGATCGTCGCTTCCGAATCGGCCTCCTCGATTCCGAAGCTGCGTTTGAGCATGTCGATGAGCGCGTGAAACGCGATTGAGTGCCCGAACGACAGCGCGCGGCCCTCGCTCCACGCTACATCGCTGCCAAGCCGACGGCGAAACTCGAGGAGCAGGCGCGACTTGCCGATCCCCGGATCTCCAGTAAGGAAGACGACCTGTCCCTGACCGGACTTGGCTTTGTCATAGGCGTCGAGCAGCAGTTGTAGCTCGCGCTCGCGACCCACGATCGGGGTCAATCCTCTCTCCTCCTCGAGGTCGATGCGGGCGCGGGCAACCTGGGCTGACAGCACCTCCCAGCCTTCCATCCGCTCCGCTTTGCCCTTTAGCGTGAGTTCTCCCAAGGGGCGCATCCTGAAGTAGCCTTCGACCAGACGCCTAGTCTGCTCAGAGATGAGGACCTGGCCCGCGGGAGCCGCTTGCTGCAGCCGGGCCGCCACGTTGGTCGTGTCGCCCACCGCCGTGTAGTCCATGCGCAGGTCGTCTCCGATGCTGCCTACGACTACCAGACCTGTGTTCGCCCCCTGCCGCACCTTCAGCCCGAGGTGCCGCGTGCGCTCCAATTCCTCGTTGAGCGGCTCGAGGGCCTTGAGGATAGAAAGGGCCGTGTGCACCGCGCGCCGCGGGTGATCCTCATGCGCGATCGGCGCCCCGAACAGCGCCATGATTCCGTCGCCCAGAAACTGATTGACCGTGCCCTCGAAGCGGTGCACTTCCGCAAGCATCAGCTTCAGCGTGCGTCCCATGATCGCGTGCATCTCCTCGGGGTCCAGGCACTCCGCCAGAGACGTGGAACCTACAACGTCCACGAAAAGTACCGTGACCAGCTTTCGCTCGCCCTCGAGCGCACCACGCAGGGTCAAGATCTTCTGAGCAAGGTGGGGAGGGGTGTACACGCGTGGCACGGACTGCCGGGGATCAGGTTGCCGCACGGACGAAGTCGTATCCGCAACCCCTTCAGATAACGGCTGCCCGCAAGCGGCGCAGAACTGATTCTCGGGTGGGTTGAGCCTGCCGCACGCGATACAAGCTAGCGCGAGTGGCTGGCCGCAACGGCCGCAGAATCGGGCGTCCGCGTCATTCTCGCGATGACAGACTGAGCATAGCATGCGTCCTCGTGCCTGCAGATGTTGACCGTGTAGAAGCTACCTTACCCCGGCCTTTGGGCACGGCGCAAGATACCCGCGCCTGAGTCGGCACCTCCGACCGATCGAGTGTCAGCTTCCCCTTCGGTGGAAAAGCCGGTTTGGAGCGCTCGCTATGGCGAGCTGTGCGTCGATCTGCACCATTCGTCAAAGTCCTAGTTCGGCCAAAAGCAGTGCGTGGGGATTGAGATAAGTCCTAGTGCGATCGCTAACCCGCCAAGAGCTCACACGCGCTCAGAACATTCCTGGAAATCAAGTTCGGAGGCGCGAGTCGCAGCACCGCCGCTTGTTCGATCGCGTGACAGAGGCGACTCGAAGACGGAAGGATCGGCGCTCGGGTGCTCGCGCGACAACGCTGACTGGCCGCCCACCGCTACGCGGGCCGGCTTTGCCAATCGGACTTCCAGCGCGATCGGAACAACTTTAGTCTCGCATCTGCCGAATCGGCTCTGCTCCGCCATCCGGATAAATTCCTCTCGTGTATAGGCGCGCTTGACCAGCATCAACCGGAAGACCCACGTTGTCATCCAGGCGTCGATCGGGCCGCGTCCGCTCTGTTGCACATGCGATTCGATCTCCTCAATCGAGGCGACCATGCGAAGGTCCACAATGAGCGCCTCACCCCCAGGCCGCAGAGCACGGTGCATTTCGTCCAGAGCTTTGGCCGGATCCGCGAAATTTTTGAAGGCTGCGGAGCAATAAACGAAATCGAACCGTTCATCGGCAAACGGCATCGCTGATGCGTTTCCCAAACCAACATCGATCGTCACCCCAGCGTCCCGCGCATTGTCTTTCGCGATCTCGATCAAAGCGTGGCTGATGTCCAGGCCTGTAATCTTGAAATCGCCCCGGTTGGACGGCTCAATGGCGAAGAATCCCGGCCCGGGAGCAACCTCCAACTCACTGCATCCCTGGGTAAGCGCTCCGCAACGGCCTTGGCTTGCTGACGGAATTCTCCCATGGCGCGGCTCGCGCCGTACCGCATCGGTATCTGCTCGCGTGCGGGGCGCCGAACTACCCGGTACTCACAGGGGTGTTGAATCATGCTCTATCGAGTTCGGTGTTGGCTGATCGGATTTCTTCGTAACGCAGTCAGTCGCAATGCCGGAGGCAGAGAATCGGTGAGGAAGATCAGTGCAGGATCAGGCGTGCGCCGGTCATCATCGGCCACAGGATGCCGACACAGCTCACTCGGGGCCTGACTGCGCGCTACCGGCTGATCTTTGCTGTTATCGTCTCTCAGTGGGCGCCGATGCGAACGGCCGCATTCTGGGATCGGTCCGCGCGCCGCGCAGCAGGCGGCCGGGTAGCGCGCCGGTATGTCGATCGTGGTCGATGACGATTTCCCCGGACGCGATGGTCGCGATATAGCCCTTCGCCGTCTGCATCAGACGCCGCCCCCCGGCGGGCAGGTCGTGCACGATGCTTGGGGGCGCGAGCGAAAGATTGGCATGGTCGATGAGATTGATGTCCGCCTTCATCCCGGGTGCGATCAGGCCCCGGTCCTGCAGGCCGATCAGTTCGGCTGGTGCACGGGTGTAGCGGTGCACGGCGAACTCCAGCGGCAGGCGCTCGCCGCGGCTGCGGTCGCGGGTCCAGTGCGTGAGCAGATAGGTCGGGTAGCTGCCGTCGCAGATGGTTCCGCAGTGTGCGCCGCCGTCGCCCAGGCCGATCACGGTATGCGGATGAAGCAGCATGGTGAGCGCGGCTTCGTAGTCGCCGTCGACGTAATTGGCGGCCGGTGCAAACAGCAGCTCACGGCCGTCGCGCTCGAGCAGCAGCTCGTACATCAACGCGAGCGGATCGACACCCAGGCGCTGCGCGCGCGCCGCGACGCTTGCCTCGGGCGCCGGCTCGTAGTCGGGCGGATCACCCAAAGGGAAGACGCGATCGAGACCCGCCAGTAGAGTTGCGATGAACGCCGGGATGCGGCCGGGCAGGGCGTCCAGTGGCTCGGCGAGGATGCGTGCGCGCACCGCCGGATCGCGCATGCGCGCAACGCGCTCGGCGAGCGGAAGCTGCGCGATGGCCTCATAGCTGGGCTTGGTCATGAACGGATGCAACGTCGCCTGCAGGCCCAGCACCAGGCCGATCGCGCGCGGCGCGACCTGGCCACGGATCGCCAGGCCGCGGCGCTGGGCGGCGTCGATCAGTTCCAGCAGCCGGCGCCATTGCTGCGGCATCTCGAGGCGCTGCACCAGGGTGAACGACAACGGTCGGGCGCCGCTCGCACGCACCCAGTCGCACAGCATCTCGAACTCGCCGTCCACGTCGCCGAAGTCCGATAGCAATTGCAGCACGCCGCGGCCGGCGCGCCGGACGCCGGCGGCGATCGCGTTGAGCTCCGTGGCGGCGGCGCCGAAGTTGGGTACGTAATCGCCGCGTGCAGTCTTGTGAAGCAACGTGCGCGAAGTGCTGAAGCCGAGCGCACCTGCGATCAATGCCTGCTCGGCGAGCTCAGCCATGCGTTGCAGGTCCTCGGCGCTCGCCGCCTCGCGGGCTGCACCCCGCTCACCCATCACGTAGTAGCGCAGCGCCGCGTGCGGCAGCTGTGCGCCGAGGTCCATGATGCGCGGCTTCGCCTCGAGCGCGTCGAGATACTCGGGAAAGCTTTCCCAGCCCCAGTCGACGCCTTCCGCGAGCACGCTGCCGGGAATGTCCTCGACGCCCTCCATCAACTCGATAAGGAACTCGCGGCGCTCGGGCTGCATCGGCGCAAAGCCGACACCGCAGTTGCCCATCACGGCGGTCGTCACGCCGTGCCAGCAGCTCGGCGTCAGCAACGGGTCCCAGGTTGCCTGGCCGTCGTAGTGCGTGTGGATGTCGACGAAGCCGGGCGCGACGAGCAGACCGTCGGCATCGAGGGTGCGGTATGCGGGGCTCTCGACGCGGCCCACCGCGACGATGCAGCCGTCGTCGATCGCCACATCGCCAGTGAAGGCAGCCGCGCCCGATCCATCGACGATGGTGCCGCCGCGAATGACGAGGTCGTGCATGGCAGGGACTTGCTTAAAGCCGCTACCTTCCGAAACCGTCCGCCACGCCGACGTCGATCAGGTTCGGACCGCCGGCGGCGGTTGCTGCGCGCAGCGCCGGCACGATGTCGGCGGCATCGGTGACGCGCCGGGCGGGCACACCCAGGGACTCCGCCAGGCGCACGAAGTCGATCTCGGGATCGCGCAGGTCCATTCCGATGAACGCGGCGCTGTCCTGCCGCGCCCGGAGCCGCTCCTTCAGTATCCGATAGCTCCGGTTGTTGGCAATCACATAGGTGATAGGCAGCTTCAGGTGCGCCGCCGTCCACAGCGCCTGGATGCTGTACATCGCGCTGCCGTCGCCGACGATGGCCACCACCGGGCGCCCGGGCAGCGCCAGGCTGACACCGATTGCGCCGGCCATGGCAAAGCCGATGCCTCCGCTCGCCAGCCCGTGGTAGCCATGCGCGTCGCGCAGCGGCAGGAAGCTCAGCAGCGAGAAGGTCGAGGTCACCCCTTCCTCCACCACGACCGCGTCGGGGCTCAGCGTCTCCGAAATCCGCATCATCAGAAAACGCGGGTCGATGGGCTTCGCGTTCGCCGTGGACTGCACCTCCTGGACCAGGCGCCGCCGCTTCGCCGTCCAGTTCTGGCTCGCCAGTTCGGCCAGCCTGCGCTCCGCTTGCGCCGCTCTCTCAGCGCTGCGCTTTGCGCGCACCACGGGCAGCAGCGCGCGCAGAGTCTCCTTGATGTTAGCCTTGATCGCGATCTCTGCGGGATAGTTCTTGGCCAGCTCCCAGTCGCGTTCGCTGATCTGCAGCACGGCGACGCCTTCCGGCAGAGGATCGACGCGGTTGAACACCGACATGCGCAGGACGTCGGCGCCCAGGAACGCCAGCAAATCGTAGGGCTGCAGCGCGGCGCGCACCTGCTGCTGGTTGCGAGTCAGCGCACAGAGAAACGTCGGGTGCTCGGAGAGATACTGCGCAGAGTAAGGCACGGTCTGCTGATAAACCGGCGCACCGAGCAGCTCGGCCAGCTCGGCTGCCTCGGCCAGAGCGTCGTAGGTTGACAACTCGTGGCCCGCGATGAGCACCGGCGCACGCGCTTCGAGCAGACGGCCGGCCAGCCGCTCGAGCGCCGCGTCGGACGGACGGTTGGCGGCATCCACGCGCGTGGGCTTGCCCAGGTCGAGCGAGGCTTCGGCGTCCAGGATGTCGCCCGGCAGACTGATGAATACCGGTCCAGTCGGTGGCGTCGTGGCGGTCTTCGCTGCGCGGTGCACGATGCGCGGCAGATCCTGCACCCGGGTGACCTCGATCGCCCACTTCACCATCGGTTGCGCGATCGGGACCAAGGGGTCGTAGAGCAGCGGCTCCATCAGACCGTGGCCCTGTTCCTGTTGGCCGGCCGTGATCAGCAGCGGCGAACCGTACCACTTGGCGTTGAACAGCGCGCCCATGGCGTTTCCCAGACCGGGCGCGACGTGCACGTTGCATGCAGCGAGCCGGTTGGAGGCGCGCGCGTAGCCGTCGGCCATCGCCACAACAATCGCTTCCTGCAGGCCGAGCACGTAGCGCAGCTGCGGATGTGCGCCGAGCGCCTGCATGATCGCCAACTCGGTAGTGCCAGGATTGCCGAACAGGTATTCGACGCCTTCGGCTTCGAGCAGGCCGAGGAACGCCGAGCGGCCGGTGATGGACGCTGCCCCTGAAACAGGCAGATCGCGCGAGTCGTTCATGGCCGTCCGCTCGGGTGCGCCGCGCTGGTGCTGGTCATCCCGAGTGCTTGTTGAGGAACGCCAAGGTCTTCTGGTTGAACTCGTCCACCTTCTCGTAAATCGGCGCGTGCGCGCATCCTTCGAAGATGAGCAGCTCGGAGCCCTTGATGCCGCCTTTGATCCGGTCGGCGAAACGGGTGGACGTAACCATGTCATGGCGGCCGAAGGTGATTTGCGTCGGCGCGCGGATCTTGCCGAGCTGCGCCTGCGCGTCGTGTGCAATGACTGCGTTGGACTCGCGCACGAACGCGTCCAGCGGCTGAGCGGGTCTGCCCCGCACGAAATCGGCCAGCGCCTTGATGTAATCGGGCTTCTCGGCGTATAGCTCGGGCGTGAAGCACCACGGGAAGATGCCCTGGATCACCATCTCCGGCACGCTCCCGAGCGCTTTGGCCATCACCTGCCAGCCCTGCACGACCGTCTTGAGGTAGGGATCGCTTTGCGGCCATCCACTGTGCAGCGATAGCGACTTGACGCGGTCCGGGTACTTGGCGGCAAGCCACATCCCGCTAGCCGCGCCCAGCGAAAGCCCCGACACATGCGCCTTGCCGATACCCAGCGCCTGCATGAATGCGGCGACGTCGTCCGCGAAAAGCTCGGTCGAGTAGACGCCGTCGGGCTTGTCCGACTCGCCGGTACCGCGCAGATCCACGGATATGCAAGTGAAGCGCTTGGAGTACTCGGCGACCTGAAAGGCATAGCACGCATAGTCGGCCGCCAGGTAGGGAATCAGGACCAGAGGCTCTCCGCTGCCCTGCTGGTCGTAGTTCATCGTGATGTTGTTGGCTCGTATCTTGGGCATTTTGCTCCTCCTGTTGGTGGCTGACGCCGCTGGCCAGCTCGACGGCTGCGAGCGGCGTGAACTCAACCCCTGCAAAGCATACGCTCCCTGCCAGAGCTTCGCCCTAGCCACCGCATCCCCCCACCGCCGTGAACTTGAGGCCCATTCTCCCCTCCTCCCGGAGGAGGGCTTCGCGGGCGGGGTGGTGTGGTCAACCGTTAGCCGATTATGCAGGTCTCAATAGAGCGGCTTCCGGTTCATGCCCTGTAATGCCGCAACGCCCGCTTCTCCGCGCGCTGCGCCGCCTCTTTGGGCGTCTGTTGCCCGGTGCACACTTCAGCAAACATGTCCACCACGATAAAGTCCGCGGCGGTCGCCGCCGAAGCCCGCCCCAGCTTCCCGGCATAGCCGAGCGGTCGCATGGTCTTCACGACGTCGCGAAAGAACATGTGTTGAGGGTCCGCGGTCCAGACCGGGTTCGATTCGTAGGCGCGCAACGGATGAGCAACGTAGCCGATGCACGCAGCCTGCCAAGGTTCGTACTGCTCCTTCTCCATCATGAAACGCAGGTACTCCTTGGCGGCGTTGGGATACTTCGAGTACTTGAAGACGAAGGCCGGGAACATCAGGCCCCCGTTCGCGCGTTTGCCGATAGGACCGATCGGATCGAAGGCGTGCTGGATGTCGGCTGCCATTGCGCTCAACTTCGGATCCGTGGAGGTCTTGGCAGCGTAGTAGATCGAGATTCCGTTGATGGTCAGACCGATCTCGCCGGCCAGGAAAGCCTTGTTGTTGCTCGGGTCGAGCCAGGACAGCGTTCCGGGAATGAAGGTCTGATACAGCTCTTTCGCATATTCGAGCGCGGCGAGAGTTTCCTTCGAGTTGATCGCGACGTTGTTGCTCTCGTCCGCGATTCTGCCGCCGAAGCCCCACAGCGCCCAGTGCGTCCAGCCGTTCGCATCCCCGGTCGCGTGCCCCAGCGCCAATCCCGGCGGCGTGCCCCGCGCCTTGAGCGCCTGGCAGAGCTTGAGAACCCCCGGAAAATCCTGCGGCAAGGTGTCGAAGCCGGCGGCGCTGAGCATGCTCTTGCGGTAGACCCAGGCACCGCCTGCCGCTCCGGTAGGCAGCGCGATCCATTTGCCCTCGTGCATTCCGTAGTCGCGGCAGATGTCGTACCAGCCGCCGTATTTCTGTCCCAGGTACTCGACGACGTCGGTCAGATCGACCAGCTGGCCGGGATACTGGAGGTGATCCTCGTTGGTCGCGATGATGATGTCCGGCCCTGCGCCCACGCTGGCCGCGACCGCCGCCTTGGGCCGCACCTCCTCGAAGTTTTCGCTGTCCACCACGACCTGGACGCCGGTCAGCTCGGTGAAGCGGCGCGTGTTGGCCATGAACTGGACTTCGTCTCCCTGCACGAAGCGCTTCCATCGCAGCAGGCGCAGGCTGGCGCCTTTTTCCGGCTCCCACCTCGGTCCCGCCGACCGTGCGCTGCCCGGGCGCAGGAGCTGCACCGAGGCACCCACGGCTAGCGCCGCGCCCGCGGTGCTCAGGAAACGTCGCCTGGTGAATGTCGTCACGTTGCTTTTCCTCCGCCCAGGCAGCGCCGGGCGACGCCGTCAGGCGCTAGCTTGATTCAGCAGCTGGAGAGACGCAGCATCCAATGCAAGTTGCGCAGCTTGTGCGAGATCGTCGAGCTGCTCGACGCTCGTAGCGCTCGCGATGGGAGCCGTGACGCTGGGGCGCGCGATGAGCCAGGCGAGAGAAACCCGAGCCGGCGTCGACCCATACTGCTTGGCGACTCGGTCAAGGGCGTCGAGAATCCGAAACCCGCGCTCGTTGAGGTAGCCCTTGACACCCTGCCCGCGGGGGCTCTTGGACAGATCGTCTTCGGACCGGTACTTGCCGGTCAGGAATCCGCGCGCCAGCGAAAAGTACGTGATGACGCCTATGCCCTTCTGCCGGCAGAGCGGCTCGAGCTTGCTCTCGTATTCGCTGCGCTCGTAGAGATTGTAGTGGGGCTGCAGACTCTCGTAGCGCGGGTAACCGTGTTGTTCGCTGACCCGTAGCGCCTCCGCTAGCCGTTCGGCGCCGAAGTTCGATGCGCCGATCGCCCGCACCTTCCCCTGCTTCATGAGCTGCGCATAGGCTTCGAGCGTTTCCTCCATCGGCGTCGCCGAGTCATCGGTGTGCGACTGGTACAGATCGATGTAGTCGGTCTGCAACCGCTTCAGCGAGTCCTCCACTTCGCGCAGGATGTATGTTTTCGAAAGCCCCTTCATGTCTGGGGCCATCTCCATCCCGACCTTGGTGGCGACGACGACCTTGCTGCGAGCGCCGCTCTGCTTCAGCCACTTGCCGATGATGGTTTCGGACTCTCCGCCGCGATTGCCCGGCACCCAACGGGAATAGGTATCGGCCGTGTCGATCAGATTGAAGCCGTGCGACACGAACGCATCCAGGATCTTGAAGGACGTCGCTTCGTCCGCCGTCCACCCGAACACGTTACCTCCCAGCGCGAATGGCGCGACCTCCAAACCCGAACCGCCCAGCTTTCGCCGTTTCATTGCGTCTCCTCAGCTCTGCAAGCCGTGATCTCAACTCCTGGAGCCGACGTACAGCCGGTTCCAGGTCGGACTGATGATGATCTCGTTGATGCACACGTGCGGCGGCTGCTCCGCCACCCAACGGATGGTTTCGCCCAGGTCGGCCGGCTGCAGCATCCTCGCCCGCTCCTCGGCCGAAGGCGGGACCGGCCGCCGGTCGAGGATCGGGGTGGCGACCTCCGCGGGACAAATGGCGCAGGCGCGAATGCCGTTGACGCATTCCTCCATGTTGATCGTCTCCGTGAGCGATATCACGGCCGCTTTGCTGCCATTGTAAGCGGCGCCCACCATCGACGACGTGTACTCGCCGGCCCAGGACGAGATGTTGATCACCAGCCCGTCCTTGCGCGCGCGCATGGACGGGATCACGGCGTGCGTGCAGTAGAACGTCCCGTCGAGATTGATGCGGATGACCTGATTCCAGCTCTCCACGGTCTGATCGCGCCAGTAGCGCTGAGGATTGTTCAGCCCCGCGCTGTTGACCAGGATGTCCACGTTGCGGTGTCGCGCCAGGATCGCCTGCGTCACGCGTTGCACGGCGTCCGGGTCGCTCACGTCGAGCGGTTCGACGTCCGCTTTCCCGCCCGAGCCGCGGATCGCCGCGGCTTCGCGCTCCAGCACATCGCCGCGCCGCCCGGACATGATCACGGTGGCCCCGGCGCCGGCAAGTGCGCGCGCGCCGCCGAGCCCGATGCCCGATCCCGCGCCGGTGATCCAAGCTATTTTTCCCTCCAGAGTCTTCATGGTTCCTCTCTAGGAAATCCGTGGTTCGTGATTCGTGACTCGTGATTCGTGAACCGAGTCAACCCGACTCACTCCTTCGCAGCAAACGCCTCGCGCAATAGCGTGGAAGATTGCGCGACCGCGCGCTTGGCCGCATCGAGGACCCCGCCCCACAGCAGAAAGCCGTGAATCATGCCTTCATAGTTGACGAGCATCACCCGGTTACCCGCCTCGATGAGCCGCTTGGCGTAGTCGACACCTTCGTCGCGCAAGGGGTCGTATCCGGCCACCAGCAGCAGCGCCGGCGGCAGGTTGGACAAATCCTCCGCAACCAGCGGCGCGAAGCGGAAGTCTTTGATGTCCCGCCGGCTGCTCAGATAGTGCTTGTAGAACCAGACGATGTTGTTGCGGGTCAACACGTAGCCTTCCGCGAACTTGCGGTGCGAGGGCATCTCCGGCTCGGGCGCCGTGCAGGGATAGATGAGTAACTGGAGCGCGAGCCCAGGGCCCCCCTCGTCGCGCGCCAGGATCGACACCACGGTGGCGAGGTTGGCGCCTGCACTGTCTCCGCCGACCGCAATCCGGGCGGCATCGACGCCGATCTCTCGAGCGTGAGCGGCGAGCCAGCGCAACGCCGCGCGCGCGTCCTCCACCGCCGCCGGGAACTTGAATTCAGGAGCCAGGCGGTAATCCACAGCCACCACGACGCAGTCGGCCTGGTTGGCGAACAGGCGGCAGACAGAGTCGTGAGTCTCGAGGTTGCCGATCACGAATCCGCCCCCGTGGAACCACAGCAGGAGTGGAAACAGCTCTCCCGGCCGCGCCTCCCGCGGCCAGTAGATACGGATCGGAATGTCGCTGGCCGGTCCGGGGATGCGCTGGTCCCGAGTGCGAAAGATCGATTCGCGCGCCTCCATCCTCTGGACGCGCGCGGCGAACTGCTCCCGCGCCTGGTCGGGCGTGAGCTGCCACAGCTCGGGCAGACCGGCCTGCTTCACCAGGGCAATGATGGCTTCGGCCTGCGGATCGAGGGGCATTGGAGGTCCTACTGTTCCGTGCCTTTAGGATAGACCAGCTTGAACGTGCCGGAGGCCTTCGCCAGCACCGGCCCGGCGGGATCTCGCACCTCGCCCTCGGCGAAGATCAGCGATCGTCCGGCGCGCCGGGCGTGCCCTTCGGCCAGGACCGGGCCGCTCGCAGCAGACAGAAAGTTGGCCTTCATCTCCACCGTGGTGGCGCCGATGCAGGCCGGATCGAGCGAGCGCGCAGCGCTGCTCAGCGCTGCATCGAGCAACGTCATCAGCACGCCGCCGTGGATGCCATTCCAGCTATTCATATGCTCGGGGCGAGGGTCGAGCCGAATCACCACGCGGCCATCGTCCTTCTCCAGCAGTTGCAACCCGAGGTGCTCAACGAACGGCACATGGATGTCGAAGTTCGACGTCGCTTTCATGGGGCCGCGGCGGCGCAAACCAGAGCTTGCCTGGTCAACATGGATCACGTTCGGTCAGATCGCGCTCATCCCGCCATCGACCGCGATGGTCTGCCCGGTGATGTATGCGGACGCATCGGAAGCCAGCAGAACGGCTACGCCCTTCAGATCTTCCGCGCCGCCGAGGCGCTTGAGCGGTGTGAGATCCAGGATCACCCGCTCGGACTTGTCGACCATGCCTTGCGACATCTTGCTCGGAAATACGCCGGGGGCAATCGCATTGACGGTGATGCCGTACTGCGCCCACTCGGCAGCGAGCGAACGGGTGAAGTTCACCAGCCCGGCCTTGCTGGTGTTGTAGGCGATGGTGCGCATGAAGCGCGGATCGGTGCCCTGCAATCCGGCCATCGAGGCGATGTTCACGATGCGGCCGTAGCGCGCCGGGATCATGGCTTGCCGGCCCACGGCCTGGGTCAGCACGAACACCGCGGTCAGGTTGAGATTGAGCACCTTGTGCCAGGCTTCCAGCGGATGCTCCTCGGCCGGCGCGCCCCACGTCGCCCCGGCGTTGTTCACCAGGATGTCGATTCGC
>DATJVW010000303.1:0-4445 GCA_035501675.1 Burkholderiales bacterium | reverse complement strand
GTCTTCATCCTGAGTCTCTATTTCAACTGTGTCTCGCGCTTGCCGGCGATCTGGCGACGTTCACACACGCAGATAAGCGCCCGGGGGAGTTTCCTGCGTATCAGCATGACGACCTGCAAGCGAGCTTCGCACCGCTGATCGGCGACATCCGGCGCTCGCTGAGTTTAGTTATCGAGCGCAATGCCATCTCGATTCCGCTCGAGGAGCGTCAATACGGGCTGAGGGTGGCGCGTGTGCCGGACAGGCAGCTATTCCGCAACGCAAACTTCGTTCTCGCGGCAGGCGCGAGGGTACCCGTCGAGACGCTGCGGCAGCGCCTGCCGATGCAGGCGAAGATCGGCCCCGTCGAAAGAATACGCGACCTGGTGAACCTTCAGTTGCCGGGCATCCTGATACACCCGATGCCGGTGGCACCGCGCCAGATTCCGTACCACGCGGGATTGAGCTATTTCGAACTCGAACAAGGCAATGAGCTGTGGAAGCAGTTGGAAGCCTCAGGTGGAATGGCACTCCACATCGCCGGCGATTTCCCTGAACTGACTCTCGAATTGTGGGCGATCAGAGGATAGTTGCGTGAGCAGTGACGATCCGTTCACCCTCCCCGGAGAAGACCGCACCGTCGTTCGGCCCGCCCCAGGTGGGCGTCGCCCGTCAGTCACGAGTGCAGCGCAGGTTGCTTCTGCCGCCTTGAGCATTGAAGACCTGGGGCGTCTGAGCGCGCTCAATCCACTGCTCGGCGCGGCGAACCCGCTCATCGCTTTGGCCATTCAGCTACGCAGCTCACCGCAGGTAGCCGACCTCGGGGGATTACGGGAAACCTTGGCGCGCTCGGTGAGAGAGTTCGAGTCCACCGCCCGCGGAAATGGCGTGCGAGCGGAGGTCGTCCTGGCAGCGCGCTACTGCCTGTGCACATTCCTGGACGAAGTCATCGCCACCACACCGTGGGGAAGCGGTGGAGCGTGGGCGAACAACAGCCTGCTGGTCACCTTCCATAACGAGGGCTGGGGCGGGGAGAAGTTCTACGCCTTGCTGAAGCGAGTGACCGAAGACCCGGCCAACAACGTCGACTTGTTGGAGCTGATGTACATATGCATCAGCTTCGGCTTCCAGGGTAAATACCGCGTAGTGGAGGGTGGGCGCTCCCAGTTGGAAGAGCTGCGAGAGCGGCTGTATCTGACGATTCGAAGCCAGCGCGGGGAACCGGAGAGCGATCTCTCGCCACACTGGAAAGGGGCAGCTCACAAAAGGATGGCGCTGACCAACTGGCTTCCGGTATGGGTGGGAGCTGCTCTCGCCGGCGTTTGCCTGCTGTTGGCCTACCTTGGGTTTGGCTGGTCCTTGAGTCGCTCGTCGGACCCGGTACACGCGGCCCTGCACGATATTCCGGGGAAATTCGCGCCAGCGCCGCCCAAGCCATCATCGCCTGTCCCGCCTACGCAGCTTCCCGTCTTGCTCCAGCCGGAAATCGCCGCAGGCTGGGTTAGTGTGAGCGAGTTTCCCGATCGAACCGTGGTCAGGATCAAAGGCGACAAACTGTTCGAGTCAGGAAGTGCGACCGTAAACGCTCAGTATCAACCTGTTCTGCAGAAGGTGGCTGAGGCGCTTAACAGCGCGCCGGGTGCGGCAGTGGTAAGCGGACACACCGATGACCGTAGGATGCTGTCCGCCCGCTTTCCGTCGAACTGGGACCTGTCCAAGGCACGGGCAGAAGCCGTTGTCCGCCTGCTGTCATCGGGGCTAACCAATTCCTCGCGGCTGCGGGTCGAGGCGCGAGCGGACACTGAACCCGTCGCCCCCAATGACACACCCGAGCATCGAGCGCTCAATCGCCGCGTTGACATCACTGTGTTCCCCGCCACCCTGGCGCCCGGGCAAGCGGTGCGCAGGTAGCAAACGAGTCGGCAGCGATGAGGGCCGTTCTCGCATTCTTCCGCAAGCGCTGGGTCTTGACCCTGGTCGGTTTGCTAGCAATCAGCTTGCTCATCTGGTTTGTCGGCCCGCTGTTCGCGTTCGCGAATTACAAGCCGCTGGAGGCCGAACTGCCGCGCTGGATCCTGATCGCGCTGCTGTTTGTAGCGTGGATTAGTCGGCAAGCATGGAGATGGGCAAAGGAGCTGCGAGCCAATCGTCAGCTATTGGCGAGCTTGGCAACTCCGATTCAGCCCCCGCAGCCCACCGAGGCCGAGCGGGCCAGTGCAGAGGAAGTCTCCGACCTGCGCCAGCGCATGCAGGAGGCCTTGGCGATCCTCAAGAAGATGCGGGTGAAGGGAACCTTTGGTACACGCTACGTCTACCAGCTGCCCTGGTACATCATCATCGGCGCCCCGGGTGCCGGCAAAACCACGGCGCTGCTCAATTCCGGCCTGCGCTTTCCGCTCGCCGATCGCCTTGGACCCGAGGCCATCCGAGGGGTTGGGGGCACCCGCCGTTGCGATTGGTGGTTCACCGATGAAGCGGTGCTCCTCGATACCGCTGGACGCTACACAACGCAGGACAGCGACAAAGAGGTGGACAAGGCCGGCTGGAGCGGCTTTCTCGCTCTGCTCAAGCGCTACCGCGGCCGAAGGCCGATCAACGGCGTGCTCATCGCGGTGAGCCTGCCAGACCTGTTGCGTCAGGCTGAAGCCGAACGTGAGCAGCACGCACGTGAGATCCGCCAGCGCCTGCAGGAGCTGCATGACACCCTCGGGATCCGGTTTCCGGTGTACGTGCTGTTCACGAAGTGCGACCTTCTTGCCGGCTTCATCGAGTTCTTCTCGGACATGGGTCAAGAGCAACGCGGGCAGGTTTGGGGCATTACGTTTCGGGTCACGGAGCAGCCCGACCCCGGGGCGGCGCTAGCGGAGCTTGGCACCCGAATAGGCGAATTGGAAAAGCGCTTGAATGGGCGGCTGCTGCCGCGTTTGCAGCAGGAGCGCGATCCACAGCGCCGGACGCTCATCTATTCCTTCCCACAGCAGCTCAGCGCGGCCGAGAGCGCGGTCATCACCTTTCTGAACGACGTTTTCCTCGCTAGTCGATTCGAAGATCGCTCCATGCTGCGCGGAATCTACTTGACCAGCGGCACGCAGGAAGGAATGCCGCTCGACCGGGTAATGACATCTCTCGCCCGCGCCTACGGCCTGCAGCAGAGCCCGCTTCCCACCAGTGTGGCCAGCGGAAAGAGCTACTTCATAACGCGGCTGCTTAAGGCCGTGATCTTCCCCGAGGCGGAGCTCTCGGGCACCAATCTGCGGCTTGAGCGTCAGCGCGCCTGGCTGCGGCGCGGAGCCTATATCGGCATAGGCGCGGTGTCCGCGCTGATCCTGCTCGCCTGGCTGGTTAGCTACCAGCGCAATCAGGCCTATACGGCCGAGGTCAATAGGCAAGCGCAACAGATCAGGGCCCAGCTGCAAGCACCGAGTGGGGACCAGCGTGGACTTGAGGTGACCTTACCCTTGCTGGAAATGCTCAGGAAGATTCCCGGCGGCTACGACGAGCGCGATGGGTCAGTCCCGCTCAGCATGCGGTTTGGGTTGTACCAGGGCGGCAAGCTGGGTGACGAAGCGCAGGCGGCCTATGAGCGTGCGCTGGAGCGGATGCTGTTGCCGCGCGTAGTTCAGCGCATGGAGGAGCAGCTTCGCGCAGGAGGCGGGGACTACGAACGCCAATTCGAAGCCCTCAAGGCCTACCTGATGCTGGGCGATCCGCGACGCTTCGACTCTCGTACGGTTCAGAATTGGGCGCAGCGGGACTGGGTAGAGCGCGCTCAGGGCATTTCACCGGAGCAGCGGGATGACCTCAGGCGCCACACCGACGCGCTGTTCGAGGACTCGTCTCTCACGCAGTCAATCGCTCTGGACGACAAGCTCGTGGATGAGGTGCGCCGACGCCTCCTGACAGCCTCCCCAGCAAAGCGCATGTTCGAGCGTCTCAAGCGCGATCCCGGTGCAGCCAAGCTCGAGGAGTTTACAGTGCTCAAAGCGGCAGGTCCCGAGGCGCAGTTTGTTCTGGCGCGCAAGACCGGGCAGCCGCTCGCCTCAGGGATCCCGGGACTGTTTACCTATCGCGGCTATCACGAGTTTTTCAAGACCCACCTCGAGCTCGCCTTGGCGGCCGACTTGAATGAAGCGTGGGTGCTCGGGAATAAACCTGGCGGAAGCGCAATACAGGCCTCCCAGCTACTAGAGGAAGTAAGAAGGCTCTACTTCGAGGAATACATCGGAAGGTGGGAGGTCTTGCTCAACGACGTCACTCCGGCGCCCATGCCCAACTTGGACCGCGCCGCGGAGACCCTCAATCTGCTTTCGCGACCGGATTCCCCCTTGCGCAAGTTTCTGGAGGCAGCAGCGCGCGAAACGACACTCGGCGTACGCCCCATATCCAGTCAATCCGTCGCGGGTTTGGATATCGGCAAGATCGTCGGCAAGACGCTGGAGCGCACACCGCTCGGTCAAGGTGAAGAC
>DATJVW010000302.1:0-10626 GCA_035501675.1 Burkholderiales bacterium | reverse complement strand
CGGCGATTCGGAGCGAAAAAAAAGCCCTGCATACGCAGGGCTTTTCACTCGAAGGGGGTCTCGAGCGCTACTGTTGTCCGGCGGTGACCGTGACCTCCACGCGCCGATCCGGCTGCAGGCAAGCGATCAGCTTCTGCTTGCCCTGCCCGCCGCAGCTCTTGTAGGTTGCGTATTCCTCGGTTTCACCCCGGCCCTCGATTTTGATCCTGTTGGCTGGGATTCCCCTGCTCGCGAGGTATTGCTTCACCGACGCGGCGCGCCGTTCCGACAAGCTCTGGTTGTAGAGTTGGGAACCGATGGGGTCGGCGAAACCCACCGTGATGACTTCACCATAAGAAACTCCGTTGAGCTGCTGGATCAGGTCGTCCAGCTTCTTGCGCGATTCGGCCCTGATCGAGTCCTGGTCGAAGTCGAACAGCGGATCCGCTTCTACCGTCACCGTCATGGGCAGCATGGTCGCGGGCGGGCTTTTGGGCTCTTCGGCTCGCGCAAGCTTGTCATCGGTGAAGGTTTCGGGCTCACGGGCCAGTTCCTCCGGCGCAGCCCCACCTGCGTCGTCCTTGAACGCCTGCGGCACGGTCGGCTCTTCCTTCACGGCGGCGGCATCGTCGGTGAACTGCTGCTGAGCAAGGACGCTTTCGTCCTTGGCCGCAGGTGCTTCGTCCGTGAACTGCTGCTGCGTGACTAGGCTTTCGTCCTTGGCTGCGGCTGTGTCGTCCGTAAAATGTTGCGCGACAGCGCCCTCATCCTTGGCCCCGGGCGCATCGTCGGTGAAGCGCTGCTGGGCGACGGCGCCTTCGTCGCTCGCCTGAGCTTGTCCGTCCACGAACGGCTGCTGCACGAAAGGCTTCTCCTCTCCAGCGGTTCCCGCTGAATCGGTGAACTGCTGCACAGGCGCCTGCGCCTCCTGCACCGCTGCCGTTTCATCCGTGAATACCTCGGGCTGGGCGGCTCCCTCCTCTTTGGCCTCCGCGCGCTCATCCTTGAAAGCCGGGGGCGGAGCTGCCGCCTCGTCCACGGCGGCAGGGCTTGAGACTGCAGGGCTTTCGTAGGGCGCCGGTTGATATGGGACTGCAGCCGCGGGACTGTGCGACTCCGCACCGAGCGACCGGTGTTGGGAGGATGTGGCGCAGCCCGCCAGCAGGGCAGCGAGCAGCGCCGGTGTGAGGGCGAAAGCCGCTGTGCGCGACACCGTGATGTGTAAGCGTGCGGAAAGCCTTTCTCGGATCGAACTGAAGTTTGCCATGTACGTAGTGCTCCTGATGGTTCGCGGTGGATCCGCGAATGAAAGCTGGTACCGACATCGCGGCTGCCGGCGGGACTCAAACCGACTTGAACTCGAGCGGCGCAACCGGGACCGGTGACCACAACGGTTCAGCCGCGCGCTGCTCCGCCGACTGTTAAGCATTCACCGGGCCAACTTCCACGCCAACACGTTTCCCCAAGGCGACACTGCCGGCCCCGCGCCCACGCGCCCCTGGCGCGCCGGTAAACCATCGCCTCGTTCAGTTGGAAGTGAATAAATACTCCTCGAGGCGCCGAGTGCCACGGCCGCTCTGCAGAACCGGGCCCCACGGGAACTGCTCGCCCACCGCTACGGCGGGGCCGCACTCGCCGGCCACTGCAGCATCTCGCAGCGCGGGTGCATAGGTGGCGTCCGCATGACCCGGCAACACGGCCGACTGACAAATTGCGGCGACCGAGCCCGATTCGTCGAACTGGCTCTCGGCCCAGAGGAAGACGAGCGCGGCGATCACGAGGACTCTCCATTGATTTCGCTTCAATTTCGGACCTCGGCGTCGCACGCGCGCCCCGTTCATTTATATATTTGTACAGATCATATTCCTGAAAATGCACTTGTCAAGGGATTGCCGCGCGAGAGGCAAACAATGGACCAGGCCTGCCCGCAGCGGCGCCTGTCGCATTTGGTTCCTTGCTTCCGTGCCGACCGTGAGCCCTGCTTAGTTCCGGGTCGCTGATGCGCCGCGGAAAGAATGGCCAGTTCACCGTCATGTCTCTCGAAGATGTGCTACTGGCGGGTGCACGAGATCGCATCAGGCATTGCCGATCCGGCTCGCCATGCGCGCCCGGGGCGCCCCAGCCTGCCTCACGCCGGGAGTGGCCGCCCTGCCAAACGAGCGGTTCAGACCAGAACCGGCGACCACCGTCTAGAACTGCGGCCAAATGGGCTCCGTCGCGTACGCGCGGGATTTTGAGATCGGTTCTAGATCTCTTCGAGGTGGGTCTTGGATGCGCCCGGCGCTCTGACCTTCATTGCCCGCAGCAGGCCATTGAGTTGCGCGTCGAGCTCTCTCAGATCCTTGGCCCTGAGGCTCTCCAGCGCATCGGGCAGTACGCCGCGAGCAGGCTGCGGAGCCGTCCTGATGATTCGTTCGCCCGACCGTGTGAGGTACAGGCGCACCGCACGAAGGTCAGAATCGGTTCGCTCGCGCCTGAGGTGATTGGCCCTTGCCAGCTGGTCGATCAGATTGCTTACCGTCGACTGTCGCAAAGATAGCCGGGCAGCCAGCTCCGAAACGCGCAGCCCAGGTTGCTCGGACAGCTCCCACAAGGCCCACAGCTGCGCGCCGCTCACCCCGACGGACTTTTGCACGGACCCGAAATGAACCTTGGCGGCTCTGAACACCTCGCGGAACTTACCCAGGACCTGAAGCGCAAGCTCCACGTTCCCGGACTGAGGTGCAGCACCGCGCAACGCCTTGCCTTGCTTTGGCTTTGGCTTTGGCTTTGGCTTTGGCTTTGGCGTTGACATCGGTATCAACGGTGGTCTCGCTTTGCGCACTGTTGGTAGTCCCCTAGGGTTATGCATCCACAGGGCCGGCGATTCTCGAGGAAACAGATGGGGTCCGTGCCCTAGCCTGCCGGCAGGCACCTCGGCAGCGCGGCAGGATACCTGCGTTCCCGCCCGGCCCGACAGCAGGGGTCATCATTATATTAGCGCCTCCGGCCCGGCACGAGTCGTTGACATTTACATTTGTCCCAATATAATTGGCGCACAGTGACTGCAACGAGTCGCTGGGGCCGTGCGGTCGGCTTCGCGCCACGGCGGCCGGCTCAACTTTTCGGGAGCGTGTGGATGAATGCCAAGTTCCAGTTCGCCTCGATCTTCTTGAGCCTGAGCGTTGTTCAAGGCTGCGCGCTGGCACCGCAGACCGTCCACCTGGCCCCTCAAGTTCAGGTTCCCCAATCGGACGTGGGAAAGGGCAAGGTCATTGGGCTGGACGTGACCGACACTCGAGCTGACAAGAAAGTCGGAATCGTCGGCGACGAGAAGATAAAGTTCGTCCCTGTCTTGGCGGAAGACCAGTCTCCGTCGGCCGTATACCGGGAAGCCGCCGACGCCCTCGTGAAGCTGGGCTTCAAAGTGGAGCCGGCCTCAGGGGACTCTGAGCGAGTGCTTCGAATCGAGCTCAGTGAGCTCGAGTATCAGTCGCTGAAGCGTCCTTTTACCTTCGACACTGAGGCCAAAGTGACGCTGGCCGCCATCGCTCAAAACGGTCCGACTCGGTTGCAACGCACCTATGAGACGGAGGAGGCGAGCACGAGCGGGTCCCCTCCAACCCAGGGCGAGATCGCTCGCACGATCAACGACCAAGTCTCCAAAGCACTGGACGACGTGCTCGCCGACAAACAACTCATCGCCCTGCTCTCAAAATAGAGCCTGTGGGGATGCTGGTCGGTTGATGGTGTCCTGCTGGACAATGGCGGTGCCGACATGAAGACGGGGGACTGGTTCATACGCCTCATACTGGCGCTGCTCTTGTTGCTCGCCGCATACGCTATGGGCCTGGGCTGGTCCGCGTTGAGCCACGACTCCTCCGGGTCCGAGTCATCGTTGTTCGAGGTAGCGAGCGACAGCCTGAGTGCGTGAATCTCCTTTGCGGCTGTTTCGGTTGGATGAGCCCCGACCGTTCCGCGACGTTCTTTGGTGCCCGCTCATGCCGCGCACAGCACGACCAGGCGCGCACCTAGCATCCGCGGTACTCCCGTTGGACCGGCACAGCGTTTGTCTTCCTGTGGTAGAGCGCTCGCTTCTTCCTTCTAGCTGGTAAAGCCTCGCTCCGTTCGCGGGGCTTTCTTTCTCGACTAATTAGGGGCTGGTCACCGGAGCGGATCCACTGCGCCGCTCCTTGTCATGCCAGGTTGCTTCTTCATTGGCGCACCTACGGCTCGACATCTTCGCGTAAGAGATGGCCGTCGAGCAGACTTCAGTGCAACTTTGGCGCGCGCCGCTTTGTCGAAAGTCGAGAGACAGAGAGAGAGGTTAACCGCCAGAAGGTGATGCCTTTGGCGTGTTGTGGCAGGGAACTCTTGTGGCGCCGAACCACGATCAGTTTGCGGACACCGCTTCAGCCATTAGGTCGGAGCACGACTGCGCTTTCGACCTGACGGACCTTGCGTGGGATTGGGCTTTCGACGGAGCTGACGATGATCTCGTGCAATGCTTTTACAAACTTTTTGAGCGTGAGGATCTGGAAGAGGTGTTCGAAGAATTCCTTGTACCGGTGCAGCGAGTTGACTAACCTCGGCGGAGCGCTCGGACCGCTCGCGGATCCTCCGCCCCGCCGTCGAATCCACCTCGGCGCGCTTTCTTGTTAGAGCACCAACGGAGGGCCCAACCAATGGCGACACACAACATCGAAGAACTGCGTCTGTTGCGCTCACTTCTTGCTGAGGCGCACAGCCGGATCTGCGAGCTTCAAACGCAGGTAGAGTGCCTTGTCTCGGCACTGCTCGCGCTCAGCTTGAACGACCGGCGGCGTGCAAGCGGTGCCGCCCACGGCGAAGGCAAGAGCGAGGGCGACCGCCGTCGCGCAAGCGTCCACACGGTAGAGCCCGGAAAAGAGCGCCGCGCGCGCGTAAGGCTCAGCTGAGCTCCAATGCTCCCGGACTGGGCGAGAGCATCATCACGGTCTTACCGCGTTGCGCGAAGGCGTTTGCAGGCGAGCGCTGCTGCCCTTCGCGCCCACGACGGAACCCCTATTTGACTGTGACAGCTTCGCTCGGGAACGAGTCGCAAGCAGGCAGGCAGCCGGGAACCTGAGCCGGAAGGCGCGATCAAATCATTGCATGTGTACAAATGTATTCCGTTCGAACCCTAGCGAAAGGAGATCGATCATGAAGCTGAGCAACGCGTTGCATGTCCCCCTGCTTGTGGCAGCGATCGCTGCAGCGCCAGCACTTGCCGCTGGCAACGAGATGGTCGAGCATGCCGAGAAGGTGTTGGACGGCGCCAAGACGACGTTGTCCCAGGCCATCTCTGCGGCGGAGACCGAGGTCGGCGGAAAGGCGCTGAGCGCGCGGCTCGCGCGGCGTCATCACCAAGACTTCTACGACGTGCACGTGCTCAAGGGAGGTGAGCTCACCGACGTCCGTGTTGCTATCGACGATGGCAAGATCTTGAGTACTCACCCGCTCGAGCATGGCCACATGGCCAAGGCCAAGCCCGCTACGCCGGAGAAGCCCGACCAGCCTGGTAGCAGGAGCTAGGGCAGATCGCTTGCGTGACTTCAATTGGTCGACGACGCGCCGGTCGAGAGCCTGGAGCGTGACGCTACACCCGGCCGCCGCCCGGGCAACCGGAGCATGAGGGGAACGCGTCGGGGTCGGTCGTCTCACGCAGGAGGGAAATGCAGGAGGTGGCTCCGGCGCTGTCCTGTCCGCTGCGCCCCGAGCGCGCGTCCTGCGCCAATCGTATGGACCTGACGAGGAGAATCCGAATCGCAGTCATGGCTGGCGCGGTGCTGATGTTGCTCGGTCCTCTTGCAACCCAGGCGCAAGAACAGCACGAGACGGAGCCCGCGGCGCTTCCGCCCCAGGTCGCTGTCGATGTGGCCTATTGCATGTCCTTGGCTTACAAGCTCGGACTGGCGGTTTCTGCGCGTGCCCTCGGCGGGAGTCCAGAAGAGTTAGAACAAGCGTTGCAAGGCTACGCCGAGGACGCCCGCTCCTCCTTCGCCGAGGCAACCGACGACATGGCTGAGTTTGACTTCGCGCGCCAGGAAAGCGAACTCGCTGAGGCACGGCAGCAGTTCTTAAGCCTGCTCGCCAAGGCGCGGGACTGGGACGGACAACCTGAGACAGGACGAATCCTGGTCGAGGCAGCTCGCCAGCTCGGTCAGCAACTGGAAACCATCTGCAAGGAAGTAGGGCTGCTCAACGAGGAGGCGCTCGCTGCCGCCTCGAGCGTGCCCACGCCGGCGGCATGGCCGATAGTGCCGGCGGAGAATCGGGCCGGCGTGCCGACCCGCTGAGGGATCGAAGCGCAGCGCCGTGAACGCGCTGCTGCACTCGGCCGTGGCGCATCGATCATCGGAAGCGGCTCCTCACCTCCTGTGTTTTCGGTGCGGTCCTGTTGGCTGTACCCGGTGACGCCAGGGGCGACCGAGATAAGGTGTGACTTGAGCCAGTGCGACGCGCGCCGTTGGATCGCAGCCTAACCACCCGGGTGGTGCACTCCGTCTCGGGCCGGGCTTTCCCCGGTGGTTGCCTTGGGCAACACCCAAAGGGTATTGAATCGGGGGTCCTGCGGTTCGGCGCGCTTCTGCTGATCGGCGGACCCGCCGAGGTCGGGCAGTTGCGCCTCGAGTTTGCGGCTCAGCGGCTGCAGGAAATCCGCTGTGGGCAGCTCCGGGGCGGCTGACGACGAGCCAGCCGGGGTGGAGCGCGGCGTTTGGGGTTGGGCATACACCTGACAAACAGCGCAGCCCATGGCAAAGGCTAACATCGCATCGATGAGAGTGGGACGAGGGCTCATTGTGTAACCTCCATCGCTGTCACAGTCGTTTTGACCCTGCAAGCCGGGCTAGAATTCCCGTCTAGTCCACGGCCCCGTGGGCTAGGCAAGCCGACGACGCAGCATGCGGATGAGTCAGAATCTAGCCAAGCTCGTGGCAGCGCTCGCGCTCCTGTGCATCGCTGGCTTCGACTACATCACCGATGTAGAGCTCCGGGTCGGTCTCTTTTACCTCCTGCCGGTCGTATTCGTCGCGTGGTGCGTAGGCTTCAAGTGGGGGATCGCCTATGCGTGCATCGCGTCCCTACTGTCGGTCGGCAGGGGGTTGATGGGCGGCCACCCTTATTCTCATCCTCTCTATTTTTGGTACGAGGTGAGCGTCACACTGGTGGTTCTTCTGGGTGCGAGCTACCTTGTGGCAACCCTTCGACAGGCTCAAGAGAAACTCGCCAGGTCGGCACGACACGACTCGCTCACCGGGCTGGCGAATCGCGCAACCTTCCTGGAGCGCTTGGACCTGGAGTTAGCGCGCCATCGCAGGCTCCGGCACCCCTTCAGCCTCGCCATTCTGGACTGCGATGATTTCAAGGCCGTCAACGACGCTCGCGGTCACCTGGAGGGCGATCGGCTTTTGCAATTGGTGGCAGGAACGCTTCAGGGCGCGCTGCGCAGGACCGACCTCGCCTGCCGGCTGGGGGGAGACGAGTTCGCGCTGCTATTGCCGGATACGGGCGCGGACAATGCCGTCAAGGTCATCGACGCTGTGGTCATGCGCTTGCACGAGGCGTTATCCCAAGGCGGTTGGGGCGCCACTTTCAGCGCCGGGGTGGGGGTGTACGAGCGCGTCCCCGCCAGCGCCGAAGCAGCGCTCACCAGCGCAGACAGACTCATGTACGACGTGAAGCACGCCGGAAAGTGCGGTCACAAAATCGAGGTGTTCTCGTGACCGGCTCACGCGATCTTCCAGGGTGCTCAGGACTCTCCTGCTGAATCCGGAAAGCACCTTCCGACGTATCTGTCGGTGGCGGGCCCCCGGAGGGTCGCGGTCCGGCTCTGGTGCGAGCGCTCGCCACCCACGACACCCCACTGGACCGTGTTAACGCAGGGAGAAGCAAGCATGAGCCAGACATCCAAGTTGACCGGCGTGGCGCTCGCCGCGGCTGCCGCCACACTGTTCATCGCGGGTTGTGCATCCGAGGGCAGCACCGCGGCAAAGACTGCGGACAGCAGTACGGTGAAAGTGAAGTGTTATGGTGCCAACAGCTGCAAGGGCCAGGCCGAGTGCAAAACGGCCATGAACGCCTGCAAGGGCCAAAACTCGTGCAAAGGCCATGGCTTCGTGTCGTTGACGGAACAGGCCTGCGTCGACCGGCTGGGCCGTATTTGATAGCATGCGGTAACTGATGACGTGCTGAACCGGCGGGTGCCCGCGGCCACGCGCACCCGCCTTTTTCCCTGCGCGATGCCATGACCACACCCGTGACCGTTCCTGCCCTGGGCTTCGGCCTGGGGCTGCGTACCGACCACTACGAGGAGATCCTCGCCGGCCGCTGCGCGGTGGACTGGTTCGAGCTGCTGTCGGAGAACTATCTGGTCCCCGGCGGGAAGCCGCTGCATTACCTGGACCGCATCCGCGCCGATTATCCCGTGGTCATGCACGGCGTCTCGCTCTCCATCGCCAGCACCGACCCGCTCGACCGGGACTACCTGCGTGCGCTCAAAGCGCTGGCCGACCGCGTCAGCCCGCATTGGATCTCCGATCATCTGTGCTGGACCGGCGTAAGCGGCAAGAACACGCACGACCTGCTGCCCGTCCCGTACACGGAAGAGGCGGTCGCGCAGGTCGTTGCGCGCGTCGAAGCGGTGCAGGAGTTTCTGGGCCGACGCATTTTGCTGGAGAACGTCTCGAGCTACGTTGCCTACAGGGAATCCGAGATGCGTGAATGGGAGTTCGTGTCCGAGATCGCGCGCCGCGCAGATTGTCTCATCCTGCTCGACGTCAACAACATCTACGTCTCGGCCTACAACCATGGCTTCGACGCCGAGCATTACCTGGCGGGCGTACCCGCCGATCGCGTGCAGCAGATCCATCTCGCCGGGCATAGCAACTGCGGCGACTACATCATCGATACCCACGACGCGGACGTGATCGATCCGGTCTGGGCGCTCTACGCCAAGGCCATTCGGCGGCTCGGTCCGATATCGACCATGATCGAGCGCGATGATCGCATCCCCCCACTGGCCGACCTGGTCGGCGAGTTGGAGCAGGCGCGCCGCATCGCCGCGAATGCGCTGCAGGCGGAGGCCGCATGAGCCACGGAGCAGGGGCCCCACTTGTAGGGATGCGCATGAGCCCGCTGGCCAACCTGCAGCGGACATTCCAGGGCTACGTCCTGCGTGGCGAGCCGGACGTGCTAGATCGCATCACCGGCGGGGAGCGGGTCGACCCCCGGCAGCGCCTGCGCATCTATTTCGACGCTTACCGTCTGCGCCTGGTGGAGGCGCTCGCCACGGACTACGAGGCGCTGCGTGCGCTGATGGGAGATGAACGGTTCAAGACCGTCTGCAACGCTTACGTGGAGGCGACTGCTTCGGTGCTGCGCAACGTACGCTGGTACGGCGCCGGGTTGCCCGAGTTTCTCCGCACCACGTCGCCGTGGTCGCAGCAGATCATCCTGCACGAGCTCGCGCTGTTCGAGTGGACCCTGACATTGGCGTTCGACGCTGCCGACCACTCCGCGGTGCGATTCGAAGATCTCGCGAGCGTGCCGCAGGAAACCTGGCCCGCTCTGGGTTTTGTGCTGCATCCGTCGGTACACTTGCTCGAGCTGCGGACCAATGCTCCAGCGCTGCGTAAGGCCACAGATACGGGCGAGGCTCTGCCCGAGGCTGTCCTCGCCAGCGACTCGAAGACATGGTTGGTCTGGCGCAAGGAGTTGACGGCGTGTTTTCGCTCCCTGAGCGAGCCCGAGTCCTGGGCGCTGACCGCGGTTCGAGGAGCCGCTGATTTCACCGCTCTGTGCGAGGGCCTGTGCCGCTGGTTCTCTGCCGAGGAGGCGGCGCCCCACGCCGCTGCACTGCTGCGCCAGTGGGTGGACGACGAGTTGATCTGCGGTCTGACTGCTTAGAATCCGCTTCAAACCCGCGACGTACTTAACCTTTCCCTCATCCCCAGCCCTTCTCCCGGGCGTCTCACGGCGTCGCCCTCACCTAACCCTCTCCCAGGGGGTGAGGGACCTTATGTCTGCTGGAGAAGGGGGCCCATTCTCACGGCGTCAAGGGCCGCACTTGCACCTGCACTTGGATCCACTTCTTCTTGCCCTTCTGCTCCACGATCAGCACCACGGGGACCCGCGCGCCCGCCTGGAGGGGCCCCTTGATGTCCAGCAGCATGATGTGATTCCCGCCGGGCGCCAGCCGAACCGTTTGCCCGCCCGGCAGATCGAGCCGGTCCAAACGGCGCATCCTCATCACGCCGCCCTCGTTTGACATCGAGTGAATCTCGCTGGCGCCCGCCGCTGGGCTGCGCACGCCGACGAGCGCTGCAGGCGTGTCGCTGCGGATGTCGAGATAGACGCCCGCCACCTTCTGCCCAGGTACCGTGGCGCGAGCCCAGGCGTTTTCGACCGTGACCACGCCCTGCGCGCGCGCCGCAGACGCGGTCAGCGCGATGACACTCAGAGCGGCGGCTGCCAAGAGCCGTTGCGGAGAAGTCGAGCGACAAGGCATGAGTCTATGCCGGAATGAATGATTGGAGAAAGGGCGTGCCGGTCCGTCCGGCGCGCTGAGTTATAATTTTTCCAATTATAGTTTGTCTGACCGGCATGTTTGGCAGATCTCTGCTTTTCTCCCTGCTGCTTCTCTTCGTG
>DATJVW010000301.1:0-11863 GCA_035501675.1 Burkholderiales bacterium | reverse complement strand
ACGTCGAGTCGGCGGGCGAGCTCCCGCTCAAGGGTTTCCACCGCCCGATCCCGGCGTACAGCGTTTTGGGATTGAGAGCGGACTGAGTTAACAGTCGCACCCCTCACCCTAGCCCTCTCCCGCAAGGGGAGAGGGAAGCTTTTATAACAAGTCAGGAGACGCGTAATGAAGAATTTCATCCTCGAATTCCGGGAGTTCGCAGCCAGGGGCAACGTGGTCGATCTTGCCGTGGGCATCATCATCGGCGTGGCCTTCGGCAAGATCGTCGATTCGATGGTCAACGACCTCATCATGCCCGTCGTCGCCGGAGTGCTCGGCAAAGCGGACTTCTCCGGCCTGTTCATCCCGCTCGCCGAGCCGCCGGCGGTGCCGCCCACTCTGGAGGCTTTCAAGAGGGCCGGTGTACCGGTGATCGCCTACGGCAACTTCCTGACCATCGTGCTGAACTTCGTCATCCTCGCCTTCGTCGTCTTCGTCATGGTCAAGCTGATCAACCGCCTCAAGCGTCCGGCCGCACCCGCAGAGCCTCCCGCCCCACCCGAGGAAGTCGTTCTTTTGCGCGAGATCCGCGATGCGGTCAGGCGCCCCTGACCGCCCGGATCGTCCGGGTTCCGCTGCAGAGGCGGCTGAAGTAAGCTTGCGTCGTTGCCATACTTGATCAGTGACAAACCTCAGCTCGTCATTCCGGGGCCGCGCGGCGGAACCCGGAATCCAGGAAGTGCGGTCCGGAAATCTGGGTGGCCGTTCCTCGAAGCGCCACTGCACCGCGCTTTCCGGGTTCTGCCTCTCGCGGGCAGCCCTGGAATGACTGTGTTTAAGGCACTGCCGGCTGAGCTTCGTCACTCATCAGGTCCCTAGACGCCGGAGGTGATTTGAACATGCGCGGAATTGCCGTGGTGTGCGCGGTCCTGGCCACCGTTCTTTCCCCGCCAGCCCTAGGCGCGGTGGCCAAGGTCGCATCCTGCCCCCCTGGGAAGCCGCCTAACATCCAGACGCTCCAGGGCATGTTCACCGTGCACGTCGTGTGCGAGCGCGTGATGTTCGAGATCCCCCCGGCAATGCTGAACCGGGACATCCTCGCCAACACCGAGTTCGCGGCGCTGTCCACCGGCAGCGATTTCGTGGCGCCCGGCTCCGCGGTGGACAACCGCGTCATCCGCCTGACCCGGCGGGGCAACAAGGTCTATCTGGAGGATGTGCGCTACGAAATCTGGGCGCGCCCGCAGTCGAACCTGCAACGCGGCGTGGAGGCCGCGTCTCTGCGCCCGGTGCTGCGGGCCTTTGACGTCATTCGCGACGGCAAAAGCGGTGGGCCCATCATCGACATCACCAGCATTCTGGTGGGTGAGGTGCCGGCGGGCTTCGCGCTGGACCTGATGAAACAGTTCCACATGCGCATGGTCGACCCGCGCCGCTCCTACATCCAATCGGTGAAGGCCTTCCCGCAAAACATCGACATCCGCTTCTACCAGACTTGGGTGCCCGACCCGGCGGAGCTGTTCAAGTCCGGCGACGACGAGAAGCGGTCCATCTCGGCGGGCTTCGTCTTCCACACCAGCCTGCACCTGCTGCCCGAGCACCCCATGCAGGGGCGCTACTGGGACGAGCGCGTGGGTTACTTCGCGGTTACTTTCGACGATTACGGCACCGCGGAGCACGGCAAGGTGACGCGCGGCTACATCCAGCGCTTCCGGCTGGAGAAGAAAGACATCAACGCCGCGGTGTCCGAACCGGTGAAGCCGATCGTGTTCTACATCAGCCCGGAAGTGCCCGACGAGTGGCGGCCCTATATCAAACGCGGCGTCGAAGACTGGCAGCAGGTCTTCGAGAAGGTCGGGTTCCGCAACGCCATCCTCGCCCGCGATGCCCCGACGCCAAAAGAGGACCCTGAATGGGATCCCGAGGACGTGCGCTACAACGTGATCCGCTGGACTCCGAGCGGGCGGGCGAACGCCATGGGCCCTGCGGTGATCGATCCACGCACCGGCGAAGTCATCTCCTCGCACGCCATCTTCTTCCACAACGTGCTGCGGCTCGCCGAGCGCTGGTATTTCACCCAGGTCGGCCCTCTCGATCCGCGCGCAAAGAAGCTGCCCCTGCCCAATGACCTGATGGGCGAGCTGCTGCGTTACGTCGTGTCACACGAGATCGGCCATGCGCTGGGGCTGCGCCACAACTTCAAGGGGCACTCGGCCTACTCCGTGCAGCAGTTGCGCAGCCGCGAGTGGACCGAGCAATGGGGCAGCACCGCCTCGATCATGGACTATGCGCGCATGAACTACGTCGCACAGCCTGGCGACAATGCCTATCTGCTGCCGAAGTTCGGCCCCTACGACTACTTCGCCATCGACTGGGGTTACCGCCAGTTCACCGAGACGGTGGTGAAGGACGGCAAGAAGGTGACCCAGGTGCTGAGCAGCGACGCCGAGATCCCGAAGCTGGACGAGCTCGCGGCGCGGCAGGTCAACGAGCCGATGCTGCGCTTCGGCGGCGAAGACGACCTGGCGGCGATCGACCCCAAGGTCAACACCAACGTAGTCGGCGGCGATCCGATGGGGGCCGCGGATATGGGTCTGCGCAACATCGACCGTGTGGTGCCCATGCTGATCCCGGCCACCACCAAGCTGGGCGGCAGCTACCAGCAGCTGCACGATATGTGGGACGCGCTGGTGCTCCAGCGGCATCGCGAGCTCAATGCGGTCGCCAAGATGATCGGCGGTGTGGAGGAGACCCGTTATCAGGCCGGGCGCGGCACAGTGCCGTTCAAGCCGGTGCCCCCGGACACGCAACGCGCGGCTGTGAAGTTCCTGCTCAATCGCGGTTTCACGACGCCGCGCGCGATGCTCGACCCCGAGGTGCTGCTGCGCGTGGCCCAGACCGGCGCCACGGACGGGTTGCAGGATTCCAATCTGAAGCTGCTGCAACGGATCGTGGAAGCCGGGGTGTTCCAACGCATGGCGGAGGCGCAGGCGTTGAATCCAAACGCCAAAGCGTACACGGGGCTGGACATGCTCTACGATCTGAACGACGGGTTGTTCAGCGAGCTCGCTGCGCCGACGCCGAGCATCGACCTTTACCGCCGCGAGCTGCAGCGCGCCTACGTGAGCCTGCTCGTACAACGCGTCGACGGTCCTCCGAGCGAATTCCGCGCCGGGATACGATTGGGGGCGGGAGACCTGATGAAAAAAATCAACCCGGCGGTCAAGAGAGCGAAAGGCGTCACGGCGGCTCACCTGTACGATCTCGCCACCGAGCTGGCGCGCATTCACTAGCCGGCTGTTGAAATCCCTCTCCCTCGATGGGAGAGGCGCGCCGGAGCGTGGAGCAGGGGCCCCTCTGGGGATACGACCGTGCAGGCGTGCATTAGCACGTGGAGATCCGGCACGCTGCATCCCGCTCCGGGGTCGCATCCATCGGCCAAGGCCGACGGAACCTGCTCCGTCCTCCACGGGCGCGGGGTGAGGGTGAAGCAATGGCGTTGCGTCGTTACTACGTTATGAGCGATTTGCATGCATGTTGTACCCTTCGCTCCGTCTTTCTAGCGCAAGGGGACAGGGGCAATGTTGCAGCCCGAGGGAGGAACCGGTCATGTTCAAGCCGCTGATCCGCGCCCTGCTCAAGATCGCGTTCCGCGTGCGGGTCGAGGGCAGCGCGAGCCATTTCTCCGAGCCGCGGCTGCTCATCATCGCCAATCACCAGTCTCTGCTGGATGGCGTGATCCTGGGCGCGTTCCTGCCGGTGGATCCGGTCTTCGTGGTGCATACCGAGGTGACTCGCAACCCCTTCTACCGGTGGCTGTTGTCCTTGAGCGAGTACCTGGCGGTGGATCCGACCAACCCTATGGCCATGAAGCGCGTGATCCGGCTGATCGAGTCCGGCCGCCCGGTGGTGATCTTCCCCGAAGGGCGCATCACGCTCACCGGCAGTTTGATGAAGGTGTACGACGGGCCGGCTTTTGTGGCCGCCAGAACCCAGGCCGTCGTCGCGCCGGTGCGGCTGGACGGTGCCACGCGCACCTACTTCAGCAGGCTCTCGGGCAGCAATCCGCGTGCGCTGTTTCCGCGCATCACCGTCTCGCTGCAGCCGCCTACCTCGATCGCGATGCCCACCGGCGAAACAGGCCGCATGCGGCGCCGGAAAGCCGGAGAGAGCATGCGCCGGATCATGCAGGAGATGATCTTCCGCTCCCAGCCGATCCAGACGCTTTACGACGCGCTGATCGACGCCATGCGCATCTACGGACGGCGGCGCAAGCTCATGGAGGACATGAAGCAGACCGAGTACTCCTACAATAGCCTGCTCAAGATGACGCTGGTGTTGGGGTGGCTCGTTCGCCGCAACAGCGCGCGCGGCGAGACGGTCGGCATCCTGCTGCCGAATCTGGCCGCGACCCTGTGCATGGTGATCGGAATGACCGCGTTCCGCCGCATCCCGGCCATGCTCAACTACACCGCGGGGACCGACGGCATGCAAAGCGCCTGTACCGCGGCGCGTGTGGCCACGATCGTCACTTCGCGCAAGTTTCTCGAGACGGCGAGGCTGCAGGGACAGGTCGATGCGTTGCAGGGCATGAAGGTCATCTATCTCGAGGACCTCGCGCCCAGCGTGACGCTCGCGGTGAAGCTGTGGGCGCTGCTTCACTTGCTTTTCCCCAAACTGCTGGGCAGGCGCATCAGCTCCGACTCGCCGGCCGTGGTGCTGTTCACCTCCGGGTCGGAAGGGAGGCCGAAAGGGGTGGTGCTGTCGCACCGTGCCATCCTGTCGAACATCGCGCAGATCCGGGCGATCACCGACTTCACGACCGAGGATCGCGTCTTCAACGCGCTGCCGATCTTTCACTGCTTCGGCCTGACCGGCGGCGGACTGCTTCCGATCCTCACCGGTATCAAGCTGTTCTTGTACCCTTCGCCTCTGCACTACCGCCTGATTCCCGAGATCATCTACGACCGCACCTGCAGCATCCTGTTCGGCACCAGCACCTTCCTCGGCCAATACGCCCGGTTCGCCCACCCTTACGACTTCTACCGCCTGCGCTACGTTGTCGCCGGGGCCGAAAAGCTGTCTCCGGCCGTGCGCGATCTGTGGCTCGAGAAATTCGGCGCCCGCATCTACGAGGGGTACGGCGTCACCGAGACGGCGCCCGTGATCTCCGTCAATACCGCGATGGCGACGCGCATCGGCAGCGTGGGACAGCTCCTGCCCGGTATGGAGGCCAGACTGGTGCCGGTGCCCGGCATCGACCGCGGCGGCGTGCTGCACCTGCGCGGGCCAAACGTCATGCTGGGTTATCTGCACTACAACAACCCCGGCGTGATCGAACCGCCGAAGTCCGAAGTGGGCCCCGGCTGGTACGAGACCGGCGACATCGTCGAGATCGATGCAGATGGATTCCTGTTCATCCTGGGGCGGGTCAAGCGCTTCGCCAAGATGGCCGGCGAGATGATCTCGCTCGAGGTTGTCGAGAAGATTGCCGCGGAGGCCTCCCCCGGGCTCCAGCACGCCGCTTCGTCCAGACCCGACGCTCAGCGCGGGGAGACCGTCGTGCTGTTCACGACCGATCCCGCACTCACGCGCGAGCGCTTGCAACAGGCTGCGCGGGCGCTGGGATTGCCCGAGATTGCGGTACCGCGCAGGTTGGTCTGCGTACCTGCGATACCGCTCCTGGGTACCGGGAAGGTAAATCACGCCAAGCTGAAGGAAGATGCCATGGCGCTCGAACCGGCGGCGCGACCGGCGACCGCCTGACCCAAACCCCCAAAGAGAGCAACGCAACATGCCAGTGCACCCTGTCTTTCCCCCGTGCGGGGGAGGTAGAGGGGGCTCCATCGCCAGACTGTGTCACGGGCGCTATGCTTCTATTTCTCGGCATCATGGCGCGCGGCCAACCGCGAGACGGAACAGCAATGAACTACGCAACAGCCGATTTCACTGACCTCCTGCAGTGTTTGTCCGACCGGCTGCCGGCGCTGCGCCGTGCGCTGCTGGCGGAACCGGCCGCAGAGCTCGAAAAGATCGACGTCCGCGCTGGGGAGGCTTTGCTCACCAGGGGGGAAACCGCGCACGCCGTCTATGTCATCGTCAGTGGGACGCTGCGCGCCACCGCGCAGCGGGAAGATGGCACCGAGCTCACGCTGTCGGAGTTCGGCCAGGGCGAGATCGCAGGCGAGATGGCGATCCTGGCCGGCGGCGGGGTGTACAGCGCGTCGGTCTCCGCAGCGCAAGACAGCGTGCTGGTCCGGGTGCCGCGCAGCACGTTCGAGCATGTCCTCAAGACGTCCCCGCAGGTCGTGCAGGAGCTGTCCGAGGGCATTCGGCGCCGCGTCGCGCGGTCCCAGCTCGCGTTGGGCCTCACCCGTCTTTTCGGCGCTCTGCACGAGTCGGTGCTCCGTTACGTCGAGTCGCGGGTGCAATGGGTCCGGCTGCAGGCCGGCGAGACGCTCTTCTCCGAGGGCGACACCGGCCAGGACCTCTACTTCGTGCTCGGGGGGCGCTTGCGGGCAGTGGCGGGTGGCCGGGTCCTGAGCGAGATGAGCCGTGGCGAGAGCATCGGGGAGATCGCGCTGCTGACCGGCGAGCCCAGGACCGCCACAGTCATCGCGGTGCGCGACAGCGAGCTGGTACGCATTTCGCGCGAAACTTTCGAGGAGATTATCCAGAAGTACCCGAAAGTCATGCATGTGCTCGCCGAGATCGTCGTGCGGCGTTTGAGGGCGAAGGAGCGCGTGAGCAGCGCCCCCGCCGCAGGGATGTGTATCGCAGTACTGGGGATCGGCACCGCTGGGTCCACTACCGATTTTACCGAGCGGCTGGTCAAGGCTCTGGGAAACATCGGTCCGACGCTGCATCTATCCGGTAAACGGGTCGATGCGCTGCTCAACCAGCCCGGGATCGCCGACGCCGGCAGGGATCACGTGGCGGGAATGCGTCTGACTGCCTGGCTGGACGAGCACGAGTCGCAGTATCGGTTCATCGTCTGCGAGGCCGACAGCAGCGCATCGGGCTGGACTTTGCGCTCTCTGCGCCAAGCAGACGAGATTCTGTTGGTGGCGCAGGCCGGCTCGGATCCCGAGCCGAGCCGGGCAGAGAAGGCGCTGCTCATGGGGCATGACGCGGTCTCGAAGGCGCGCCAGACGCTCATCCTGCTGCACCCGGACGGCAGCCGGCGCCCTTCCGGAACGGAACGCTGGCTCGCCGCCCGCAATGTGCAACGCCATTTCCACATCCGTCAGGAGCGGAACGAGGACTTCGCACGCGTGGCGCGCTGCATCACGGGGCAGGCGATCGGCGTGGTGTTCGGGGGGGGAGGCGCTCGCGGCCTCGCCCACATCGGCGTCATCCGCGCGCTGGGCGAGGCTGGCGTGCCGATCGACATGATCGGCGGAACCAGCATGGGCGCGGTCATCGCGGGCGCGCTGGGGATGGGTTTCGACTGGAAGGAGATCCTCGAGATCTCGCGCACCGGCTGGCTGCGGCACAAGCCGCACAAGGAGTACACCCTGCCCTTCATCTCCCTCATCCGCACCCGCGTGCTCGATCGGTGGGCCAAGGAGGTGTACGGGGACACCGACATCGGAGACATGTGGCTGAGCTTCTACTGCGTGTCGTGCAACCTCACGACGAGCGAAACGGTGATCCTCGAGCGGGGTCCACTGTGGAAGGCCGTACGCGCGAGCTCCTCCCTGCCCGGAGTCTTTGTCCCGGTCATGCGCGAGGGCAATGTATTCGTCGACGGAGCGCTCGTGAACAACCTTCCCGGGGACATCATGCGCAAGCGTTCCTGCCAGAAGGTGATCGTGGTCGATGTCGGATCGAACACGACCTTTGCCTTCCAAATCACGGAGTTCCCCTCCCCGTGGGCAATCCTCTGGAACCACGTCTTGCCCTTCCGCAAGCGTGTCGAGGCGCCCAACATCGCCGCGGTGCTGATGCGCGCGACGGAGGCCGGCAGCCACCAGAAGACCGACGAGGTGAAGCGCGACGCCGACCTGTGCCTGCGGCCGCCGATCGACGAATTCGGCGTCCTCGAGTTCGAGTCCATCGATCGTATTGTCGAGGTGGGCTACCGCTACGCAGCCGAAAAACTGGAGCAGATCAGGAGCGACAAGACGCTGGCAGGCATCTTCCTCGCGGCCTGAGGTGCGGCCTGGGTGGGGCGCTCGTGTAGCCTGGGTGAAGCGTTCGTGTAGCCTGGGTGAAGCGCAGCGCAACCCAGGAATCGCGCAGAGGCCCCGGACTACACTGCGTTTTGTCCAGGCTACAACTGCTGGCCGGTACCTTCCTCCGGCCCGACGTGTAGCCTGGATGAAAGCGCAGCGCAACCCAGGAATCCCAGAGGTCGCCCGGACTACACCGTGTTTTGTCCAGACTACAACTGCTTCCCGCGCCGCGTATGGGGCGTGGGCAAAGCAAAAGGCAGGGGAGATACCCTGCCTTAGCGTTGTGCGGCGCGGCTGGAATTACATCCGGTTGCCGTCGTCCTCGATGCGAGCGGCGGGCCTGTTCACACCACCGGAGGATCGCAGGGGAGCGATCTCCTCGACATTGCGCCCAGGTCCGCCGGAGGCGCCAGCCGACTTAAGCTGCTGGTCGTCGTCGGCCATGCGTCCAGCCTTGCTCGACGCGCCTGCGGACTTGAGCTGCTTGTCCTCATCGGCCGCACGTCCTGCCTTGCTGGACGCACCGGCCGGCTTGAGCGGGTTGTCCTCGTCCGCGGTGCGCCCGGGTCTGCTCCAGCCGCCGGCAGACTTGAGACTGAACTCGTCACCTTCCAAGCCGGTTCGCTGCTCGAGCGTGGACTGCGAGAGCGACCCGCCGCCCGCAAGTCCCCAGGGCGAGCAGATGACGAAGCCAGCTGCAGCCAGCGACACGATCAGGTGGCGTACCACTGAAACAGAATTTCCCTCTCGCCCTGGGAGAGAGGAAGGTGAGGGGGCGTAGCGCGGATGCTTCGGAATCATAAGGTTACAGGCCCTTGAGCCTCTCAATCAGACGCCTAGCGAAACGAATCATCCCAGCGGCGGCCCGGAAGCGCAATACCGCCTGGGGGATATCAGGTATAACTTTCGTTCTGGGAGACCACCGAAATGGAGAATCCGATGTCCAAACTGATCCCCTTCCCGGATGGTGGGTACGGCTTCCTCAGGGGAGGATTTCCCTATTGCCAAGGGGTGCGGGCGCTCCAGGGTTTCGCCATCGAGCGGGTTCGCTTCGCGAGCCCGCTGCCGATGAAGGAGGGCTTCGCCGCGATCGAGGCGCACCTCACATCGCTCGGACGACCGCGCACCGCGCTGTGTGCCGCCGAGTTGCGCTCCTCCAAGCCCTTTACGATGAGCGGATTCGTGGGCTTCAACGAGGGGTACGTCGCGGTGTTGAAGCAATGGGGCTTGTTCCGCGACGCGCTGAATCCGGTCGCGCGCTCGAACGTCGCCCCGGAGATCCTCCCGCCACACGGACCGTCGTTTTACGCGTTCTGCTACACCGTGCCCAGCCAGATCAGGTCACCCAACTTTGTCGTCGCGGGCAGCGGTGAATGGCCTGGGGGTGGGAAGTTTCCGGAGGACATCGTTGCGCGCGGCGACGTGTCACCCGCGGGGTTGCAGGCCAAGGCCCGCTGGGTGCTGGAGGCCATGGAGCGTCGTCTCGACGAATTGGGCGCGTCCTGGGGGGACGTGACCGCCGCTCAGGTCTATACGGTGCACGATCTGCATGCCATCCTGCGTGACCAAATCGTACCGCGCGCCGGCAACGGCGGCGGACTCACCTGGCACTATTGCCGCCCGCCGATCGAGGAGCTCGAGTTCGAGATGGACGTGCGCGGCGTGGCGGTTGAGCGGGTCATCTGAGTCTAACGCGACACAACGGTAGGGCGCCGCATGACTGACGAGGATCTCAGCTATGCATCGGCCGCTGATCTCTCGGCGCTGATCCGAAACCGGCAGCTCTCGCCCGTCGAGATCGTGCGCAGTACATTGGCTCGCATCGAGCGCGCGCAACCGGTGCTTAACGCGTTCATCACCGTTTGCGCGGAGGACGCACTGAACGCGTCGCGCGACGCAGAATCGGCCGTCATGCGCGGTGATCTGCTGGGACCCTTGCACGGCATTCCGTTTTCGGTGAAAGATCTGGTCAGCACCGAGGGCGTGCGCACGACCTACGGATCGTTGATCTTCACCAATCACGTTCCAACGGCAGACGCAGCGTCGGTCGCGCGTCTCAAGGCCGCCGGCGCGATCCTGGTCGGCAAGACGACCACGCCCGAGTTCGGACAAAAGGGGCTCACAGATGCGCCGCTGTTCGGCCGCACACGCAACGCGTGGCGCGCGGATCGCACGTGCGGAGGCTCCAGCGGTGGCGCCGCAGTGGCCGTTGCCGCGGGGCTGGGGCCAATCGCGGTCGCCACAGACGGCGGTGGCTCTACGCGAATTCCCGCCGCGTGCAACGGCGTCGTCGGGTTCAAGCAGAGCCTGGGCGTCGTGCCGCACGACACCGCGGACGATGCCTTCAGCGACATCTCGTACATCACGCCGATGACGCGCACCGTCATGGACACCGCGCTGATGCTGGACGCGATGGCGGGTCCGCATACGGGGGACCCGCGCACAATAAATCGGGTCCCAGAGGCCTATGCGCAGGCGGCCAAAGCAACGGGCGATCTGGCCGGGCTGAAAGTCGCCTGGCGCCCGTTTCTCGGCAACGGCGTCGTGGCGGCCGAGGTTCTGAGCGCATGCGCGGACGCGGTCAAAGTCTTCGCCGGGCTCGGCGCTGAGCTCCTCGAAATGCGCGATGACTTCGAGAACGCTGAAGAACTGTGGCTCATCGTGAATGGATCGTACCGGCTGGCTCAGCACGGACATCATCTAGAGCAACGCGATCGGATGGACCCTGCGCTGGTGGCGCAACTCGATCGCGCAGGCCGGTATTCCGCGCAGGAGTTGTATCGCGCGATCTTTTTGCGGACCAGGATGTACCGCCAAGTGCAGGGCTGGTTCGAGCACGCCGATATGGTCGTCACACCGACGCTGGCGCGCACGGCGCTGTCAATCGAGCACAAGTTCTCCGACCTGGTCGAGATCGACGGCAAGCCCGTCGACACCATGCGCCGCGCATGGTACCCGTACACGCTGCCGTTCAACATGACCGGCAACCCGGCGATCAGCATTCCGTGCGGGTGGGACGCGGCCGGATTGCCAATTGGGCTGCAGCTCGTCGGCGGCCTGGGCGCCGACGCGATGCTTTTGCGCGCAGCCGCGCTGTTCGAGCAGGCACGGCCGTGGAATCAGCGCCGGCCCAGTTTGCCGGAGCTCGATGCTTGATGGCCTGCGCAGGCGCGTGTGACGCCGTTCGGGAGGGCGCAGCGCTCAGTCAGTAAGAAAGGGGAGACATCAAGCCGTCGCGGCGCTCGGTTTTGCGCCATGCCGTCTGTGACCGAGCATGATCGCAGCTTTCAGGATGCCCTCAGGCAAGGGATGATGAGCGGGACCAGTAACAGGCCGTAGACATCGAGACGGATGGACCGCGGCTGCTCCGCCCGACCTCGCGTGTTACGAGCGGTCTGCTATCGTTGAATTGTCCGAGAGCCTTGGGGAATGGAAATGAGCTTGAAAGGCTCGGTCGGAAGGACTGCCGCTGCTACGAACAATGGAGACGACGTCAAGCTCGTTCAGCGGCTTTTGAACAGCGTACTGATGGCTAAGACAAAAACCTGCGGCCAGTTCGGCGCTACTTGCGTTGGATTCAATTCCGCCTTTTGCGCCGCTCCGAACGGACGGGGAGATTGGCGCAAAGACCGTTGCAGCGATTATTATGGTTCCAAAAGAACGTACTTGGCTGGCAAAAGCCGGATGGCGTCGTTAAGCCGGGTGGG
>DATJVW010000300.1:0-3751 GCA_035501675.1 Burkholderiales bacterium | reverse complement strand
TCATCGTTGAGGTGCTTATCGAGCAGGCTTTCACGAACATCGTGGAGCGTCGCTTGGATGCGGGCATCCGCCTCGGCGAATCGCTCGAGAAGGACGTGGTCGCGGTTCCGGTAAGCGGGCCGCTGCGCATGGCAGCCATCGCGTCCCCTGCCTATCTCAAGCGGCATGGCGTGCCGAAGACCCCGCGCGACCTGCGCTCGCATCGCTGCATCAACCTGCGGCTCCCGTCCGCCGGCACGATCTACAAGTGGGAGTTCGAGCGCGGCGCGGAGAAGATGGACATCGCGGTCGATGGCCCCCTCATCTTCGACGCCGGAGGCATGGTCGTGGACGCCGCGCTGGCGGGCGTCGGGCTCGGCTTCGTACTCGAAGACCGGGCGCTCGACTACTTCAAGTCGGGTGCGCTCGTGCGCGTCCTCGCGGACTGGTGCCCGCCCTTTCCCGGCTTCTATCTGTACTACCCGGGCAGGCGTCAGGTATCACCGGCGCTCGTCGCCTTCATCGACGCGGTCCGCGTGCCAAGCCACGGGAAAAAACGCCGCTGATTACTGAAAGGGCTTCAGCATGCCGCCTTGGAGACGAACTACGGCCCAAGGCACTCGGTGGGATTGTCTAGAAGCAGACGTCCAAGGCTCCGGCTCAGCAGTGGCGCGCCCACTAGGTTTCTGTTTCTTGGAGATGATGGGCCTTTCGCGTTTGGCGTGAAACCGGCGGTTACCGGAAGTAGAAACCGCCGTTGAGCACGATCACCTGGCCGGTAATGTATTCCGTCTTGGCACAGAAGAGCACCGCCTCGGCGATCTCCTCGGGACGGCCTGTGCGCCCGATCGGCACCTGCTTGGCGCGCGCGGCATTGTCTCGCCCGCCGCCCGTGTCGATGAAGGTCGGGGCGACCGCGTTCACGGTGATCCCTTCCTTCACCATTCGCGCCGCGTAACCGCGCGTCAGGCCCTCGATCCCCGCCTTGGCCGCGTTGTAATGCACACCCACCGCACCGGCGGCGTGCGCGGCACCCGAGCTGATGTTAATGATGCGACCCCAGCGCTTTTGCCGCATTGCGGGCAGGAACGCGCGGATCATCAGGAACACCGACTTGAGGTTTACGTCGATGACCCGGTCCCACACCGCCTCGTCGATCTCGTCCAGTTCCTTGCGCTCCGCCAGCCCGGCATTGTTCACGAGGATGTCCGGCGCGCCGAATCCCTGATTCACCTGGGCATGCATGGCATTGACCTCACCGGCCACGGACACGTCGGCGTGGGTGACGAACGCGCGGCGTCCCAGCTTCTCGATCTCCGCACGCGTCGCCTCCGCACCTTCGCGGTTCTGGTGGTAGTGCACGACGATGTCGGCCCCGGCCCCGGCCAGCGCGACCGCCGACGCCTGGCCGATGCCCTTGCTGGCTCCGGTGACAAGGGCGATGTGTCCCGACAGAGTAGTCATAAATTGTCCTCATGAATTTGTCCCCTCACCCACGGCCTTGAGGATGACGGATAAGAAATTGAACGTATCACGCGTCGTGGGACGGCTCAAGCCGGGGTGTCGGGGACGCGAGCTAATCCCGCCCCCCGCGCCTGCACCGCCACAGCTCTCACTGGGTGCTGGCATGTGAGGCGTGGTTACATAGCGAAGACCTCAGAGTCATTGCTTCTCCGCCTCGGTCAAGTAGCGCTCGATTTCGTCTGCAGAAATCGCACCGGACACGCGCCTGCCATCGGCGAAAAAGATCGTGGGAGTCCCGCTAACCCGAAGGCGCTTAGCGAACTCCAAGACCCCTGCGATTGGGGTGGTGCAAGTGCCTGCTGCCGTTGGAGCCTTTCCTTCAAGCATCCACTCGCGCCACGCGATTGCGCGATCGGTCGAGCACCAGATGGATCTAGCTTTCACCACCGAATCGGCAGTCAGGACCGGATAAAGGAACACGTACACGGTTACATTGTCGACCTGCTCCAACGTCGTCTCCAGAAGCCTACAGTAAGGGCAGTAGGGGTCCTCGAACGCAATCATGCGTCGCTTTCCTTCGCCCCTGACCTCTTTGAAGGCCAGCTCGAGCGGCACGTCGACCGTCGTCGTTTCCGTCGAGCTGGCGATAGCCATGGGGGCTGGATCCATGCCCGCCGGGCAGCACGGCCTGCTCAGGGCGCTAAGGATGAGTACCGCGGCGAGGGATAGGAACGTCTTAGCCATGGCGGAAACTCTAGCAGGCTGTGCTGCAATGCGGTCTCGACCGAGACCCCGCATGAACCCTAGTGCGGCGCCAGTGCTCTGAAGACTGCCGGAAAAGCGGAACGCCATGACAGAGTATCGGGTCACGGGGCCCAGAAACGTTCAGACTACCGCCAGCATGCGCCTTCTGACATCCATTCTGGGTTTGGTGGCGGCATTGATTGGCTCCGTCGCACATGACGCCGTCGGCGCGGAGACACCTCCATTGCCTGGTAGCGTGCATTTTACCGGGTTGATCAGCGCACCCATGCCATTGCATATCACACTCGAAGACGGGTCGCCGTTCACGCTCGATGGCATGGTGGTTCGACCAGACCGGCCGGGGCGTTTCCCGCTGGTCTTGCTCACCCACGGCGAGCCGTACGATTTCTCGGAGACCTCGGCGTGGATGCCCACGATCCTGCTGCGCCCGGCTGTCGCCTTCGCGCAGCGCGGCTACGCCGCGGTCATGTTCCTGCGTCGTGGGTTTGGGGGCTCACAGGGCCCGTACGCTGAAGGCCATGGACCCTGTGGAGCTCGCGACTATCTTCGGGCGACGCGGGCTTCGGCAGAAGATGTACTCGGCGTACTTTCCGTGCTGCGCAATGAAGAGTGGGTTGACCCGCAACGGGTGCTTCTGGTCGGGCAGTCGAGCGGCGGTGTGGCGGTGACCGCGGCGGCGGGACAACACCCCTCCGGGATCATCGGCATCCTCAACTTTGCCGGCGGGCGCGGGTCGATGACCACAACCGCCTTGTGTCAACCGGAGCTGGTGTTCGATATGTGGCGCACGTTGGGGCGCTCTGTACGCGTGCCCAGTCTATGGATCTTTGCCGAAAACGACCAGTATTTCGCCCCGACCATCGCGCGCGCAATGTTCGACGCCTACAGATCAGGCGGCGCGCCTGCGGAATTCATCGTTGCACCACCATTTGGCGCCGATGGGCATCTGCTGCTGTACCTGGCTGCGCCTCCGGTCTGGTGGCCGCTGGTGAGCCCCTTCCTCGACGCCATGCACCTCCCGACCCGCATCGTGGTCGACCTTCCGCCGACGAGGGAACAGCCCCAGCGCGAGTAGGAGTGCACGAATTGGAGCACAATCTTGTTAAGCGTTCGCCTAAGAGGCTTGCCGCCTTGCACGCTGCTGCCACTTAGGGGCGAAAACGTAATGGAGTGCGGTTATGAGGCTGGGACTGCTGCTTCGATATGCGGGTGAGACCGGCGGCCCACGCATGGACGCGGTGCTTGAGGCCGAGCGGCTCGGCTATACGTCGGTGTGGGCGGGCGAGGCCTACGGCACGGATGCCGTCACGCCGATCGCCTGGGTGCTGGCCCGCACCAACAAGATCAAAGCCGGCACCGGCATCATGCAGATGTCGGCCCGCACTCCGGCCTGCGCCGCCATGACGGCGGCGACGCTGCAGGCCATGTCGAACAACCGCTTCCTCCTCGGGGTCGGCCCGTCGGGGCCGCAGGTGATCGAGGGTTGGCACGGCATGCCGTACGGCAAGCCGCTCACCCGCACGAAAGAATACATAGAGATCGT
>DATJVW010000299.1:0-14131 GCA_035501675.1 Burkholderiales bacterium | reverse complement strand
TGAACAACCCGTACCACAATCTCGAGGGGCTGGGCATCCGGTTCGTGGCCAGCCCGCGCCACGCCGATATGCTGCTGGTGACCGGGCCCGTGTCGCGCCACATGGAGATGGCGCTGAAGCGCACCTTTGAAGCCACGCCCGAGCCCAAGTTGGTCGTGGCGGTAGGCGATTGCGGTTGCAGCGGCGGAATTTTCGGCGAGAGCTATGCGAGCTGCGGGCGCGTGTCCAATGTAATCCCGGTGGACGTTGCTGTGCCCGGCTGCCCGCCGACCCCGGCTGCCATCATGCAAGGCATCCTCACCGCCATCTCGCTGCACGGTAAGGCTTGAACCGCGCACTCAAACCCAAAGGGGAAAAATGAGCCGCCAAGACGCCAAGCGCGCCAAGGAAAAAAAGGGAAGACAGACTTCGGGCTCGTTTCGATCGCGCTACGCCGGGGCGTTCAGCTCGTGAAGTACTCGGTGCTCTGCGCTCCGTAGTTAGCAGCCATGACTCTGCTTGGCGTCTTGGCGTCTTGGCGGCTTCCCTTGGGGTTATGAGCCTCTCCGCAGTCCGCCGGCGTCTGGACCTGTACGAGAAGCTGCTGCGGCTGGACAAGCCGATCGGCACCCTGCTGCTGTTGTGGCCCACGCTGTGGGCGCTTTGGCTCAGCGCCAACGGACGCCCCAACTGGAAGATCGTCTGGATCTTCGCCCTCGGCACGCTGCTGATGCGCTCCGCCGGTGTGGCGATGAACGATTTCGCCGACCGCAACTTCGACCCGCACGTGGCGCGCACGCGCGACCGCCCGCTGGCCGCCGGTTCAGTGAGCGCCAAGGAAGCGTGGGTCTTGGCGGCCGCGCTCGCGCTGATCGCTTTCCTGCTCATATTGCCGCTCGGCCGGCTCGTCATCCTGCTGTCCGTCTGCGCGCTGTTCCTCGCCGTCACCTACCCGTTCACCAAGCGCTTTCTCGCGCTGCCTCAGGCCTACCTGGGCGTAGCCTTCGGCTTCGGCATTCCCATGGCGTACGCTGCACAGACCCGGGGCCTGCCAGCCATCACCTGGGTGCTGCTGCTCGCCAACATCTTCTGGACCATAGCCTACGACACGGAATACGCCATGGTCGACCGCGACGACGATCGCAAGATCGGCATTCGCACTTCGGCCATCTTGTTCGGACGCCACGACGTCGCGGCGGTGATACTGTGCCACGCCGCCTTCCTGGGCGTCGCGGCCGGCATCGGCTGGTGGCTCAACCTGGCGTGGCCCTACTACGCGGGACTGCTGTGTGCGCTCGCATTGGCCATCTACCAGTACGCTCTGATCCGCAACCGCGATCCGCAAAGGTGCCTTCGCGCCTTTCGAGACAACAATTGGGTCGGTGCCGTGGTATTCGCCGGGATCGTGCTCGCCTATCTGCTTCCGAGGGCCGGTTGACTGTTGCCACTCGCGGGCGAGACACCTATAGTCGCCGCACCAGGTCAGGAGAGGGGGGCGGCGGGTGAAGCTCGATCTCGAGGGGAAGGTGGTTCTGGTCACCGGCGGCAGCAAAGGCATCGGGTTGTCCTGCGCGCGGGCGTTTTTGGCCGAAGGGGCCAAAGTGGCGATCGCATCGCGCAGCCGCGAGAACCTGGAGCGGGCATCGGCCAGCTCCGGCGCAACGCTGTGCGTGGCCGCCGACTTGGCGCGAGCTGAGGCCGCCGCAGAGGTGGTCCGCGAGGTCGTGGACAGGCTTGGCGCCGTCGATATCTTGGTGAACTCCGCCGGCGCGGCCAAACGCTATCTTCCCGACGACCTGGACGTGGGCGCCTGGCACGCGGCCATGGACGCGAAGTATTTCACCTACATCCACGCGATGGACGCGGTGCTGCCGGGCATGGCCTCGCGCGGCCGGGGCTGCGTGGTCAACGTGATCGGCATGGGCGGCAAGGTCGCCAGCCCGATCCATCTGCCGGGTGGAGCGGCCAACTCGGCGCTCATGCTCGCGACCGTGGGTCTCGCCCAGGTGTACGCCCCGAAGGGCATCCGCATCAACGCCGTCAATCCAGGCGCGACGCTCACCGACCGCGTCAAGGAGGCGCTGCGCCTGGAGGCCTCCGCGCGCAAGATGACCGAAGACGAGGTGCTCGCACAGGGTCAGGCCCGGGTACCGCTGCGGCGTTACGCCGGCGCAGATGAGATCGCCAACGTCGTGCTCTTCCTGGCCTCGGAGCGGGCGAGCTATGTCACCGGAGCCATCATCCCGATGGACGGCGGTTCGAATCCGGTCATCTGAGCCGTTTCCCTGCGTGCGCTACAGCGACCTGCGTGAATTCGTCGCCCTGCTCGAGCAGCGCGGTGAGCTCAAGCGCATTGCGGTCGAGGTTTCGCCTCACCTGGAGATGACGGAGATCTGCGATAGGGTCCTGAAGCAAGGCGGACCCGCGATCCTCTTCGAGAGGCCTCAGGGCCACACCATCCCGGTGCTGGGCAATCTGTTCGGCACGCCCAAGCGCGTGGCGCTGGGCATGGGCGAGGAATCGGTCGAAGGGCTGCGCGAGGTCGGCAAGCTGCTCGCCTATCTCAAGGAACCCGATCCGCCCCGGAGCCTGAAGGACGCGTGGGACAAGCTGCCCGCGCTGAAAAAGGTGTTGGACATGGCGCCGAAGCAGCGCGCGAGCGCGCCGTGCCAGGAGATCGTCTGGGAGGGCGCGGACGTCGACCTCTCGCGCCTGCCCATCCAGACCTGCTGGCCGGCCGATGCCGGCCCGCTCATCACCTGGGGACTGACGGTCACGCGCGGGCCGAAGCAGGTGCGCCAGAACCTCGGCATTTATCGCCAGCAGGTGCTCGGTCGCAACAAGCTGATCATGCGCTGGCTGGCCCACCGGGGCGGCGCGCTCGATTTTCGCGATCATTGCCAGGCGACCCCGGACCAGCCCTTTCCGGTCGCTGTCGCACTGGGCGCCGATCCCGCCACAATCCTGGCGGCGGTGACGCCGGTGCCGGATGCGCTGAGCGAATACCAGTTCGCCGGTCTGCTGCGCGGTGCGCGCACCGAGCTGGTGAAGTGCATCGGTTCGCAGTTGCAGGTTCCCGCCAGCGCCGAGATCGTGCTGGAAGGCCATATTCAGCCCGGCGAGCTTGCGCTGGAGGGGCCGTTCGGCGACCACACGGGCTACTACAACGAGCAGGAGCAGTTCCCGGTATTCACGCTGGAGCGCATCACCATGCGGCCCGCGCCGATTTATCACAGCACGTACACGGGCAAGCCGCCGGACGAGCCCGCGATCCTGGGCGCGGCGCTGAACGAAGTGTTCGTTCCCCTGCTCGCCAGGCAGTTCCCCGAAATCGTGGACTTTTATCTGCCGCCGGAGGGTTGCAGCTACCGCCTGGCGGTGGCCAGCATGCGCAAGCAATACCCGGGGCACGCCAAGCGCGTGATGTTCGGCATCTGGTCGTTCCTGCGCCAGTTCATGTACACCAAGTTCATCGTGGTGGTCGACGACGACATCGACGTGCGTGATTGGAAGCAAGTGGTGTGGGCGCTGAGCACGCGCGTCGATCCGGCACGCGACACGATCATCGCGCATAACACGCCGATCGACTACCTAGACTTCGCCAGCCCGGTCTCGGGGCTCGGCTCGAAGATGGGCATCGACGCCACCAACAAGTGGCCCGGAGAGACGGCGCGCAGATGGGGCACGATCATCACCATGGACGAACACGTGAAAGCGCGAGTGGATCATTTGTGGGCTACACTGGGCCTGTAGGGAAACGAGCTTTCGCCAAACCGGGCGTACCGCCCTCATCGCTGTTGTTGCATCCGTCTTCAAGTCATGCCCAATCGACTCGCGCAGCAGACCAGCCCGTATCTCCAGCAGCACGCGGACAACCCGGTGGATTGGTATCCGTGGGGGGAGGACGCGCTGCGGCTCGCGCGCGAACATGGCAAGCCGATCCTGTTGTCGGTTGGCTACTCGGCCTGCCATTGGTGCCACGTGATGGCGCACGAGTCCTTCGAAGATCCAGATATCGCGGCCACGATGAACCGCAACTTCGTCAACATCAAGGTGGATCGGGAGGAGCGGCCCGACATTGATCAGATCTACCAGACTGCGCACCACGTGCTGACGCAGCGCGCGGGCGGCTGGCCGCTGACGATGTTCCTCACTCCCGATCAGAAGCCGTTTTTCGGCGGCACGTACTTTCCTAAGACCCCGCGCTATAACCTGCCTGGCTTCCGCGACCTGCTGATGAGGGTAGCGGCGATCTACCGCGAGCAGGGCGAGGCCATCGCCACGCAGAACGCGCAGCTCGTATCTCTGCTCGAGAGCACCGTTGCGCAACCGAGCGCGTCCGCACCGCTGCTCGATGCCGGATTGGTTTCAGCGGCGCTGGCGGAACTGAAGCGTATGTTCGATCCCGTGCACGGGGGTCTGGGTAGCGCCCCCAAGTTTCCTCACCCGGCTGAGCTGGAACTTGCCTTGAGCCGCGGTGTGCTCGAGGGTGACGATTCCGCGCGCCAGGTGTCGCTATTCTCGCTGCGCAAGATGGCCGAGGGCGGCATCTACGACCAGCTCGGCGGCGGTTTTTGCCGCTACAGCGTGGACGAGCGCTGGATGATCCCTCACTTCGAGAAGATGCTGTACGACAACGGGCCGCTGTTGCGCCTGTATACCGATGCCTGGCTGGTAAGCGGCGATGAGCTGTTTCGGGGCGTGGCCGAGCGGACCGCGACGTGGGTCGTGCGCGAGATGCAATCGCCCGAAGGCGGCTACTACTCCTCGCTGGACGCCGACTCCGAGCACGTCGAGGGCAAGTATTACGTGTGGACGCGGGAGGAGGTTGCGCAGTTGCTGGACGACGACGAATATGCGGTGGCCAGCGCGCACTTCGGCTTGACCCGATCGCCCAACTTCGAGGGCGCGCACTGGCACCTGTACGTGGCGCAGCCGCTGGATAAGTTGGCGGCCTCGCTCGGTCTTCCGTTGCACACGGTGCAAGACCTGGCTGCGCGCGCGCACGCCAAGCTGCTCCAAGCACGCGAGCAGCGGGTGCGTCCCGGCCGCGACGAGAAGATCCTGGCTTCGTGGAACGCATTGATGGTCCATGGGATGGCCCGGGCCGGACGCGTGTTCGGCCGCGCGCAGTGGGTCGGTTCCGCGCAGCGCGCCCTGGATTTTCTGCGCTCCAAGCTGTGGCGCGAAGGACGCCTGCTGGCCACGTACAAGGACGGCCAGGCGCACCTCAACGCCTATCTCGACGATCACGCCTTTCTGCTCGCCGCTGTGCTGGAGCTGATGCAGACAGATTTCCGCGCCGAAGACCTGGGGTTCGCGATCGAGCTCGCCGAGGCCTTGCTCGAGCGCTTCGAGGATCGCGTCAACGGCGGCTTCTTCTTCACCAGCAGCGATCACGAGCCGCTCATCCTGCGGCCCAAGCCCGGAGCTGACAGCGCCACGCCCTCGGGTAACGGCACCGCCGCGCTCAGCCTGCAGCGCCTGGCGCATCTGGTCGGCGAGCCGCGGTATCTCGATGCGGCGCAGCGCACGCTGCGCCTGTTCTTCCCGCAGATGCAGCAGCACGCCAGCGCGTTCGCGACGCTGTGCCTGGCGTTGGCGGAGCACGCGATGCCGCCCACGACCGTCATTCTGCGCGGCAGCGTTTTGGAGCTCGCGCCGTGGCAAGCCCAGCTCGCGGGCCGCTACGCGCCCTCGACCCTCGTGCTCGCGCTGGGCGACGACATTGCGGGCCTTCCTCCTGCCATGGACAAGCCGGCTCAGCCCGGCGTCAACGCCTGGGTGTGCCGGGGCGTTGAATGTCTGCCGCCGATACGAGAGCCGGCGCTGTTGGAGCGGGCGTTGCAGTAGAGCCGAGCCTAGCGCCGGCGCGAGTTTGCAACGCCGGCAAAAGCCTTTAGAATTGCGCTCGCTTTCCTCAACCGGAACCTAAGAGGGATCCCCCGATGAAGAAGATTCTGATCGCTGGCATCGCCATGGCAGGCGTGGCGATCTGCGGCGGGGCCAGTGCCGCCGTCGACGCCGCGAAAGCCAAACAGCTCGCCCAGAAGTACAACTGCCTGGCGTGCCACGCAGTGGATAAGAAGCTCGTAGGGCCGGCTTACGAAGAAGTCGCGAAGAAGTACAAGGGCGACAAGGGCGCCGAGGCGAAGCTTGTCGCCAAGGTGAAGAGCGGCGGCAGCGGCGTGTGGGGCGCGATCCCCATGCCGCCCAACAACGTACCCGACCCCGACGTCCAGACGATGGTGGAGTGGATCCTGTCGTTGCAGTGAGCGTGCCTAGAAGCAGAGAAAGAGCCGGCGGCAAGCCGGCTTTTTCTTTGCCTTCGAGCCAAATGTCGCGGCCGGACGCGCCCACCGCGTGCCGGCGCAAGTTTGACAACTCTTTGACAAGGCGGAATAATCCGCCCGTTCGACCGACCCACATCTTTTTCTCGAGGACAAGACCATGAATACGGGGGATCTGTCAGTCCATCTGAAGACGGCATTTGTGGGTGTGGCGGCCGCCACGGCGTTCGCGCTGGCCGGCTGTGGCAAGAAAGACGAGGCGATCAAGATCGGTCATGCCGGGCCGCTGACTGGGCCTGTGGCTCACCTGGGGAAGGACAATGAGAATGGCGTGCGGCTCGCTTTGGATGAGGCCAATGCGGCCGGTATCATGATCGGCGGCAAGAAGGTCACCTTCTCGATGCAAAGCGAAGATGACCAAGCCGATCCGAAGCAGGGGCCTATCGTGGCGCAAAAGTTGGTAGACGCCAAGGTCGCCGGTGTAATCGGTCATCTCAACTCGGGCACCACCATCCCGGCCTCGAAGATCTATCACGACGCCGGCATTGCCCAGATCTCTCCGTCCGCCACCAACGTCACCTACACGCATCAAGGCTTCAAGACTGCGTTCCGGGTGATGGCCAACGACGCGCAGCAGGGCAAGGTGTTGGGCGATTACGCCGTGCACAAGCTCGGCGCCAAGAACATCGCCATCATCGACGACCGGAGCGCCTACGGACAGGGCCTCGCGGACGAGTTCGAGAAAGCGGCTAAGGCCGCCGGCGGGCAGATTGTGACGCGCGAGTTCACCGGCACCGACAAGACGGACTTCAACGCCATCCTCACCAGTATCAAGGGCAAGAACCCCGATCTCATCTTCTACGGCGGCATGGATTCCCAGTCCGGCCCGATGATGAAGCAGATCAAGAACCTCGGCATCGGCTCGAAGTTTCTGACCGGCGACGGTGGACAGACGGCCGAGTTTTTGAAGCTGGCCGGCGATGCGGGAGAAGGCGCGTACGCGTCCTCGCCCGGCGTACCGCTGGACAAGATGCCGGGCGGCAAGGCCTTCGCCGACAAGTACAAGGCCAAGTTCAACATCGAGATCCAGCTCTACGCGCCCTATGCCTATGACTCCGCCAACGTCCTGCTCGAGGCGATGAAGAAAGCCGATTCGACCGATCCTGCCAAGTATCTGCCGATACTGGCCGGCATCACGTTTCAGGGGGTGACCGGCAACATCGCGTTCGACGAAAACGGCGACATCAAGGGCGGCAGCATCAGCCTGTATCAGGCCAAGGGCGGCAAGTGGGAGTATCTGGACACGGTCGGGGGCTGACGCGACCCACTAGCGCAGCGCAAGACATACCCGTCGAACTGCGGTGAAAACCCGCGTCCGGGACACGCACGGATCGAGTCACGAACGGCGCCTCTGGCGCCGTTTTTGATGGATATTTTTCTCCAACAGATCTTGAATGGACTGGTGCTGGGCAGCGTGTACGCCCTGGTGGCGCTGGGCTACACGATGGTCTACGGCATTCTGGGTCTGATCAATTTCGCTCACGGCGAAGTGGTGATGGTGGGTGCACTCGTCTCGCTGTCCGTGATCGAATTGTTGCTGCGCGCCAACCTGGGGATCCCAATACCGGTGGTCGGGCTCGTGGCGCTGCTGGTGGCCATCGGCGTGTGCATGGCTCTGGGATTTTCCATCGAGCGTGTCGCTTACCGGCCGCTGCGCCGTGCGCCGCGCCTTGCCCCGCTGATCACGGCCATCGGTGTCTCGATTCTACTGCAGACCGTCGCGATGCTGATCTGGGGTCGACGCTACCACACGGTGCCGGCGCTTATCCCCGCGACGCCACACACGCTGGGCGGCGCCACGATCACCAACGTGCAGATTCTGATCATCGTGGTTTCGGCGCTGCTCATGGTTGGCCTCATGGGATTGGTGCATTTCACGCGCCTGGGGCGTGCCATGCGCGCCACGGCCGAGAACCCGGTAGTGGCCGGCCTGATGGGCGTCAACATCAACCGCATCGTCTCGGCCACCTTCGTGATCGGGTCGGCGCTTGCGGCGATTGCGGGCGTGTTGGTCAGCAGCAACTACGGGATCGCGCACTACTACATGGGATTCGTGCTGGGACTCAAGGCGTTCACCGCTGCCGTGCTGGGCGGCATAGGCAACTTGCCCGGGGCGATGGTGGGCGGTTTGCTGCTGGGGCTGATCGAGAGCTTGGGCGCAGGCTACGTCGGCGATCTCACCGGCGGCTTTCTGGGCAGCAACTACCAGGACGTGTTCGCCTTCATGGTGTTGATCATGGTCCTGGTGTTCCGGCCCACCGGCCTGCTGGGTGAGCGGGTCTCGGAGCGCGCGTGACCGCGAGCTGGCGCAGACCGTTTCGCTGGTTGCGACACGACGCGCGCGGGCGATGGATCGGTCTGGCGCTGATTGTAGTCGCCCTGGCGGTCCTGCCCTTCGCGCTCGAAGCCTCGGTGGGACGCACCTGGGTGCGGATCGTCGACCTCGCGCTCCTCTACACGATGCTGGCTCTGGGCCTCAACATCGTGGTCGGGTTCGCCGGGTTGCTCGATCTGGGTTACATAGCGTTCTACGCCGTGGGCGCCTACACCTACGCTTTGCTCGCCTCGCCGCACTTCGGCCTGCATCTGCCGTGGTGGGTGCTGCTGCCGATGGGGGCCGTGCTCGCGGCTTTCTTTGGTGTGGTCCTGGGAGCGCCGACCCTGCGGCTGCGCGGCGACTACCTCGCCATCGTCACGCTCGGCTTCGGCGAGATCATCCGCATCTTCTTGAACAACCTGAACGCGCCCATCAACATCACCAACGGCCCGCAGGGCGTAAATCTGATCGACCCGATCGCGATCGCGGGTGTGTCCTTCGACAAGACCAATACGCTGTTTGGGATCCCGTTTCCGGGCACCCACCTGCACTATTATCTGTTCCTGCTGCTGGCAGCGTTGGTGATGTTCGTCTGCGTCCGTCTGGAGGACTCGCGCATCGGCCGCGCATGGGTCGCGATCCGCGAGGACGAGATCGCTGCCCAGGCCATGGGGATCAACACCCGCAACATCAAGCTGCTCGCCTTCGCCATGGGTGCGACCTTTGGGGGCATCGCAGGCGGGCTGTTTTCCAGCCTGCAGGGCTTCGTCAGTCCCGAGAGCTTCGTGGTGTGGGAATCGATCACTGTCCTGTGCATGGTGGTGCTGGGCGGCATGGGCCACGTGGCCGGGGTGGTTCTCGGCGCTATGATGCTTGCGACACTGCCCGAGCTTCTGCGCCACACCGCTGCACCCCTGCAGCAGCAGTTGTTCGGCAAGGTGATTCTCGATCCCGAAAGTCTGCGCATGCTGCTGTTCGGGTTGGCCCTCATCCTGGTCATGTTGTTACGCCCGGCGGGGCTGTGGCCTTCGCCTACCCGCCGCCGCGAGCTCACTTCGGCGCGCGTCTCCGGCACGGTCTAGGGCCTGCCACAACCATGGTGCTGCTGGAAGCGCGCAAGCTTAGCAAGTCCTTCGGCGGTTTGTTGGCCCTGAGCGAGGTGTCGCTGGCGATCGCGCCGGCCGAGATCTACGGGCTGATCGGGCCCAACGGCGCTGGCAAGACGACCCTGTTCAATGTGCTCACCGGACTGTACCGGGCCGACGCCGGCGTCGTCGTTTTCAACGGCACCGAGCTGACCGGGAAGAAGCCCAACGCGATCGTGGAAGCGGGGGTCGCGCGCACATTCCAGAACATCCGCCTGTTCGCCAACATGACCGCCATAGAGAACGTGATGGTGGGCCGGCACCTGCGCGCGCGTGCCGGCGCTTGGGGTGCGGTTCTGCGCGATCGGGCGACACTGGCCGAGGAGGCATCGATCCGGCGACGCGCCCACGAGCTGCTGGAATATGTCGGGGTCGCGCGCCACGCGCACGCTTTGGCCAAGAACCTGGCGTATGGCGACCAGCGCCGGCTGGAGATCGCGCGCGCTCTCGCGACCGATCCCAAGCTGTTGGCGCTCGACGAGCCGGCGGCGGGTATGAACGCCACCGAGACCGCGTCTCTGCGCGGGTTGCTCGAGCAGATTCGCGCGGACGCAATCACCATCCTGCTGATTGAGCACGACGTCAAGCTGGTGATGGGGCTGTGCGACCGCGTCGCCGTGCTCGACTACGGCAAGAAGATCGCCGAGGGCGCGCCGGCTCAAGTGCAACGCGACCCCGCGGTCATCGAAGCTTATCTGGGTGGAGCGCTGCCTTGAGCCTGCTCGAAGTCAAAGGGCTCAAGATCTCCTACGGCGGGATCAATGCCGTCAAGGGCATCGATCTCAGCGTCCAGGAGGGCGAGATGGTCGCCTTGATCGGCGCCAACGGCGCCGGGAAGACGACGACGCTGAAGGCCATCTGCGGGTTGCTGCCGCCGGCCGGCGGTCGGGTTCATTACCGCGGCCACGACGTCACCGCCGCGCCTTCTTATGCACTGGTGGAACAGGGTCTGGCGCTCGTACCGGAGGGGCGGCAAGTCTTCGGCCGTCTGACGGCGGAGGAAAACCTGGAGATGGGAGCATACGTCAGGCGTGACCGCGCAGGCATCAGGGCTGATCTGCAACGCATATATGGTTTATTCCCGCGCCTGTACGAACGCCGGCGTCAGACTGCGGGGACGCTGTCGGGTGGGGAACAGCAGATGCTGGCCATCGGACGCGCCTTGATGAGCGCGCCCAAGCTCCTGCTGCTGGACGAACCCAGCATGGGGCTCGCCCCGCTCATGGTGCAGCGGATCTTCGAGACCGTGAGAAAGGTCGCGTCCGAAGGCGTGACGGTTCTGCTGGTGGAGCAGAACGCGAAGCTGGCGCTCGAGCTGAGCGGCCGCGGGTACGTCATGGAAAGCGGGCTGATCACGCTCGCCGCACGCTCCGCGGCTCTACTGGCGGACCCCCAGGTGCGGCAGGCCTATCTGGGCGAGTAAGAACCGCTGCGGCCACCGGTTCGATGCAGGCGACATTTCGGCCGTAGAATGATCGTCCCAGCGGAGGAGTAATGCCCAGTCGGAGCGCTGTCCCTGAACGGATGGAACAACGGCGCACTCAACCAGCAGGCTGGCCGCGCTTCGTCAGCGCGGGCGAGGCCCTCACCGACTTCATCCGGGTTGGCCCGGACCAGTGGCTCTCGCGTCCCGGGGGGGCGGACTGGAACGTCGCGCGCGTGGTGGCCACGCTCGGCTTGCCCAGCGCCTTTGCCGGAAGCGTCAGCCTGGATCGATTCGGCGACGAGCTCGTAGCGCTCAGCGAAACGGCGGGATTGGACATGCGCTTCACGCAGCGCTACGCGAAGCCTCCGCTGCTGGCGATGGTGCACGAGACCACGCCACCTCAATACTTCTTCATCGGCCAGGACAGTGCCGACCTTGCATTCGATCCGCAGCAGCTGCCTTCGGGCTGGGTCGACGGCGTCCAGTGGGTGCACTTCGGCTGCATCAGTCTCACGCGGGACCCGCTTCGCACCAAGCTGCTGCGCCTGCTCGACGAGGTGAAGGCAGCGAGAAGGCGCGTCAGCTACGACCCGAACTTCCGCAACATCATGACTGAAGCGTATGACGAGACACTGCGCTACGCCGCCGCTCGGGCCGACGTGATCAAGGTTTCCGACGAGGATCTGATGGGGCTGTTTCGCACGGAGCATCCGCCCGAAGGCCTCACGCGCCTGCGCGCCATCAATCCCACGGCGCCGATCCTGCTCACGCGCGGGAGCCAGGGGGCCGAGCTGTACCTCTCGGGCAGCGTGCTCAAGCAGCGGCCGCCACCCATCGAGGTGGTGGACACCGTGGGCGCGGGCGATGCCAGCATCGGCGGCCTGCTCTACAGCCTCATGACTCAACCCGATGCCGGGTGGGCGGCGCATTTGCGGTTCTCGGTGGCGACGGGCGCCGCCGCCTGCCTGCGGGCTGGCGCGACGCCGCCGGAGCTGGCCCTGGTCGAACAGGTGCTGGCGGCGATGGAATCGACCGGTTGGTGAGTCCCCAGAACACCCCGCCGTTTCCGAACTTCCGCAGCCGTGCGTTTCTGCTCGATCACATCGAGCGCACCATGGCTTTCTACCACCCCCGCGCCATCGACCCGCGCGGAGGCTTCTACCATTTCTTCCAGGATGACGGGACGGTCTACGATGCGCAGACACGTCATTTGGTGAGCAGCGCGCGCTTCGTATTCAACTATGCCATGGCCTATCGCCAGTTCGGGCGGCCTGACTACCTCGAAGGGGTGAAACACGGCATCGCCTACCTGCGCCATGCGCACCGCGACGCGCGCACCGGGGGTTATGCGTGGGTGCTCGGGAGTGCAGGTGTGGTGGACGGCGCCAATCATTGCTACGGTCTCGCTTTTGTGATGCTCGCCTATGCCCACGCGCTGCGCGCGGGCGTGCCTGCGGCGCGGGACCATCTGGCGGAAACGTTCGATTTGCTGGAGCGGCGCTTCTGGGGCGGCGATTTCGGCCTGTACGCGGATGAAGCCAGTGCAGACTGGTCGCGGCTGTCGGCATATCGTGGCCAGAATGCCAACATGCACACTTGCGAAGCCTTACTCGCCGCGTTCGAGGCGACTGCGGAGCGGCGCTATCTGGAACGCGCCGCCACCGTCGCTCACAATATCACCGTGCGCCAAGCTGCGTTGGCCGACGGCCTGGTCTGGGAGCACTACCATCCCGATTGGTCGGTGGACTGGGACTACAACCGAGACGACAAGACCAACATTTTTCGTCCTTGGGGCTATCAGCCGGGGCACTTGACCGAGTGGGCCAAGCTTCTGCTCATCCTCGAGCGGCACAGTGCACAGCTCACGGGCAGCGCCGACGGGCTGCTGCCGCGTGCGGTCGAGTTGTTCGACGCTGCCCTAACATCGGCCTGGGACGAGGAGTTCGGCGGCATCTACTACGGATTCGCGCCCGACGCAAGCGTGTGCGACAGCGACAAGTACTTCTGGGTGCAGGCCGAATCGCTGGCCGCGGCCGCCTTGCTGGCGCGGCGCACGGGACTGGAACAGTACTGGACCTGGTACGTGCGGATCTGGCAATACAGCTGGCGCCATTTCGTCGATCACCGTTACGGTGCTTGGTACCGGATACTCACGCGCGACAACCGCAAGTACAGCGACGAGAAAAGCCCGGCTGGCAAGACCGACTACCACACCATGGGTGCCTGCTACGAGGTGCTCAACGCCCTGAACGACTGAGTCGCCGCGGCAGCGCATCAGTAGCGCTCGGGCGTGCGGGCCATGGGTCAAGGTTGATCGGCCGCAGTCAGACCCAGTCGCGGCGGAGCAGAAACTCCTCGTACAGCCGCGCTTCCGGTGTGCCGGCGTCCGGCTTCCAATCGTAGCGCCACTTGACCACGGGCGGCAGCGACATGAGAATCGATTCGGCACGCCCTTCCGACTGCAGGCCGAACAGCGTGCCGCGATCGAAGACCAGATTGAACTCGACGTAGCGACCGCGACGGTACGCTTGGAACTCGCGCTCGCGCGCGCCATATGCCAACTCGCGCCTGCGCTCGGCGATCGGCACGTAGGCAGGCAGGAAGCTTTCGCCGACACTCTGCATCAGTCGGAACGACACATCGAAGCTTTGCTCGTTGAGGTCATCGAAGAACACTCCGCCGATACCGCGCGGTTCCCTGCGGTGCTTCAGATAGAAGTATTCGTCGCACCACTTCTTGAAGCGCGGATAGTACTCCGAGCCAAACGGCGCCAGCGCGTCGCGGCAGGTTCGATGGAAATGGACCACATCCTCTTCGAACGCGTAGTAAGGGGTGAGGTCCAGGCCGCCACCGAACCACCAGACCGGATCGGCCCCGGTCCGGTGCGCAAGAAGAAACCGCACGTTCATATGCA
>DATJVW010000298.1:0-2322 GCA_035501675.1 Burkholderiales bacterium | reverse complement strand
GTTCGCGAGCTGCTCGTCGGTAAGATACTCATTGACGTCACTGTCCCGCTGAAGCCGCCGAAGGTGGGAGTCGTTCACTTGCCGCCTGAAGGGTCGGCTGTGCTTGCGTTGCAGCGAGCGCTCGGGCCTGAGGTGCGCGTGGTGTCGGCGTTCCAGAATGTCTCGGCGGCACATCTGCGCGACCTGGAGTACGTGGTGGACTGCGATGTGCTGGTGTGCGCCGACGACGATGCTGCCGGAGATGTCGCGGTTGCCCTGGCTGAGGCGGCGGGTATGCGCGGCTGGCGCTGTGGTCCGCTGGCGAACTCCGTTGTGAGTGAGGGCTTGACCTCTCTTCTGATCTCGATCAACCAACGCTACAAGATCCCGGGCTCCGGCATTCGAATCACAGGCACACCGAAAACCGCGTCGAGAGCGCCATGACTTTCGCTGGCATGCACAGGTCGGGGCTTTTGCAAGCGTCTGCTACTTGTCGCCGCAGCCTGCTAGGATCATGGGGCAACCTATGTCAGTGCGCGCCTTAGAAGTTCTCGCGGTCGTACCGGTCAAGCCGCTGAGGGGCTCGAAGCAGCGGCTTGCGCCCGCATTGGGAGCTCGCCGGGAACCATTCGTTCGTGCGCTGCTGGCACAGACGCTGTTCGCTCTGGCCGGCTCGGAGCGCATTACCGGCATCCTGGTGGTCACTGCGGACCCGGAAGTCGCGGAGGAGGCCCGCCAGGCCGGTGCGCAGGTGCTGCTGGAGGACGCAGACCTCAATACCGCTTGCGCGCGCGGTCTTGCCGAGGCGCGGGCGCGTGGAGCGGATCTTTGCATGATCGTCCATGCGGACCTTGCGCTGCTGTCACCGCGAGGCGTCGATGCGCTGATCCGCACGTATCTCGAACGTCGCGCCGCACGAGGGGAGGGTGCGATCGGCCTCGTGCGCTGCAAGGAAGGCACGGGGACCAACGCCGTGTTACTCGATCCTCGGTTGCCGTTTACGCCCGCCTTTGGGCCGGGCAGCTTCCTGGCTCATCAGCGCGCGGCCGGCTCGCGGGCTGTGGAGCTGCACTCCGAGGAGGCCGCGTTCGATGTGGATACCGCGGCGGATCTGGAAGCTCTCGCCAAATTTGCGATATCGGCGCGATTGCGACCATTCGTTGCCGCCCGGGGGGCGGAAGCTGATCCAATGTCGTTGGTCGATGCGCCGCTCGAAGCGCTGGTCGAAAGGGCTTCTCGCTTGCGCGATGCGGGCCACGATGCCCTGGTAAGTTACTCGCGCAAGGTGTTCTTGCCGCTGACGCGGCTTTGTCGCGACGTGTGCCACTATTGCACGTTCGCTAAAACACCGCGGCTCGCGGGCCAGCCTTTCATGTCGGTGGACGAGGCAGTCACCACGGCGGCAGTGGCAGCCAAGCGCGGCTGCAAGGAAGCTCTTTTTACGCTGGGAGACAGGCCTGAGGCGCGCTACCAGGTTGCGAAGGCCTGGCTTGCCGAGGCGGGCTTCGATAGCACGCTGCACTACGTGGCGCAGGTGGCTGCGGCGGTTCGCGACCAGACGGGACTTCTGCCGCATATCAACGCCGGCTGCATGAGCGCCGAGGAGATCGCATTGTTGCGGCCGGTCTCCGCGTCGATGGGGCTGATGCTGGAGAGCGTCTCGGAACGGCTGTGCCTGAAAGGGGGGCCGCACTACGGCTCGCCCGATAAGCGCCCTTCGGTCCGGTTGGCGACCCTCGCCGAAGCCGGCCGCCAGAGGGTGCCGTTCACCACGGGCATCCTGATCGGCATCGGTGAGACGCGGGCCGAGCGTATCGACTCGCTTCTGGCGATTCGGGCCCTGCATGAGCGCTACGGCCATATCCAGGAAGTGATCATCCAGAATTTTCTCCCCAAACCCGGCACGCGCATGGCCAAGGCCATCGCGCCGTCGCTTGATGAGCTTGTCTGGACGTTGTCCGTGGCGCGTGTGCTGCTGGGCTCCCACATGAATATCCAGGCTCCGCCCAACCTGAATCCTGGCGTACTCGCACGCCTGGTGGAGGCCGGTGTGAACGACTGGGGCGGGGTGTCACCGGTCACACCCGACTACGTGAATCCTGAGGCACCTTGGCCCGAGATCGAGCGCCTGCGTGAAGACACCGCGGTGGCCGGGAAGATCCTGACCGAGCGCTTGACGATTTATCCGTCCTACGCTCAGGCGCCCGAATTGTGGCTGGATCCGGCAATGCGACGACCGGTTCTGGAACTCAGCGATGGTGGCGGCAGCGCGCGTGAGGAGGCTTGGCGTGCCGGGCGCTCGATCGAGTTGCCATCCTCGGGCCTCTCAGCACGGCGCGTCAG
>DATJVW010000297.1:0-16821 GCA_035501675.1 Burkholderiales bacterium | reverse complement strand
ATGATGTCGGGCCACGGCACGATCGACACTGCGGTTGAGGCGACGCGCATCGGGGCGTTCGGCTTCCTGGAAAAGCCCATCGCGCTGCAGAAATTGCTGACCACAGTGGGTCAGGCGCTGCGCGCCCCGCCGCCGGCTTCGAAGTCGGCGCTCAATATGGCCTACCTGGGCAAAGCGTCGCTCATCGCCGAGCTGCGTCAGCGCCTGGAGACGATCAGGAACCTGAAGACGCCGGTGTTGTTGACCGGGGAGACGGGTTGCGGGAAGACCCTGTGTGCCAAGTTCCTGCACCTCCCCAACACGCCATGGGTGGCGCCCGACAGCTTTGCCGTCCTCGAGGACCCCGCGAACAACATAGTGGGCCAGGCGGCCGAAGGGACCCTGTTCCTCCACGCGGTGAGTGAGTTGTCGCCCGAGCAACAGCGCAACCTGTTGGCGCAGACGACCAAGCTCGAACGCTACCATACTCGGTTGATCTGCTCGTCCTCCAAGCCCCTGGCGCGCATGGTCGCAGAAGGCGCTTTCGACGCACGCCTGTTCTCGGCCATCGCTCCGATACAGCTGCGCGTGCCAAGCCTGCGCGAGCATCCGGAGGACATTCCGGAGCTCGCCAAGCTGATGGTGGAACGCTGCGTCGAAGCCAAGGAGGTGCCGCCGCGACAGTTCAGCACGGCTGCGTTGAATGCGCTGCGCGTGTACGACTGGCCCGGCAACCTGGTCGAGTTGGAGAACGCGGTCAGGTCCAGCGCGTTGCTCGCGCTGGGCAGTGAGATCGGCGTAGCCGAGGTGAACAACGCGCTCTCGCAGCTGGATGCCCCACTGGGGCGAGCGCTGGGCGCTTTGCCGCTGGATCTGGCGCTGCGCGAGGCGCGCGACGCGTTCGAGCGCGTGTATTTCGACTATCACATCAGCCGAGAGGGGGGAAACATGAGCCGGGTGGCCGAGCGCGTCGGACTTGAACGTACCCACCTGTACCGCAAGCTCAAACAGCTCGGTATCAAGCTGCCGCGCAGGGAGTAATCCGATGACGCCACGACAAGAACTGGCCAACGCACTGCGGGCGCTGGCCATGGACGCGGTGCAGAAAGCCAACTCCGGCCATCCCGGAATGCCGATGGGCATGGCCGAGATCGCGGAGGTGGTGTGGAACCACCATCTGCGCTTTAACCCGCGCAATCCCTCCTGGGCCGATCGCGATCGATTCGTGCTGTCCAACGGCCACGGCTCGATGCTGTTGTATGCGTTGCTGCACCTCACCGGCTTCGACCTCCCGATGCAGGAGATCGAGCGCTTCCGCCAACTGCACTCCAAGACGCCGGGCCATCCCGAGCGCGGGCTCACGCCGGGCGTCGAAACCACCACCGGTCCGCTCGGCCAGGGGTTCGCCAACGCGGTAGGGTTCGCTCTGGCCGAGCGTGCGCTCGCCGCCGAGTTCAACCGACCCGGGATCGAAATCGTCGATCACCGCACCTACGTCTTCATGGGCGACGGCTGCATGATGGAGGGCATCTCGCACGAGGCCGCCGCCCTCGCCGGGACGCTCGGTCTGGGCAAGCTCATCGCGCTCTACGATGACAACGGGATCTCCATCGACTCCGAGAAGTCGACCATCGAGCACTGGTTCACCGACGACACGCCCAAGCGCTTCGAGGCCTACGGCTGGAATGTGATCCGTGCGGTCGATGGTCACGATTTCGAGGCGGTGGACCGCGCCGTGCGTGCCGCGCAGGCGGTGATCGATCGGCCCTCTCTCATCTGCTGCAAGACCATCATCGGCAAGGGTGCACCCAACAAGGCCAATACGGGCGCTGCGCACGGTGCGGCGCTGGGCGAAAAGGAAGTGGCGGCGGCGCGAGAGCGTCTCGGTTGGAAATACGCGGCGTTCGAGATTCCAGCCGACGTTTATGCGGGATGGGATGCCAGGAAGCGTGGCCAGCAGCTGGAGGCAGGCTGGCAAGCTCGGTTCGAGCGCTACGCCCAGCAATATCCGGAGCCCGCAGCAGAGTTCCGAAGGCGCATGTCGGGCGAGCTACCAGCCGGTTGGCGTGCCCACCGCGGCGCCCTGCTCGCGGGGGTAAACGGCAAGGGCGAGAGCATCGCCACCCGCAAGGCTTCACAGAACGCCATCGAGGCGCTGGCGCCGATCCTGCCGGAGCTGGTCGGCGGCTCCGCCGATCTCGCTGCCTCGAACCTCACGCTCTGGTCGGGTGCGAAACCGATGACCCGCGGCAGTGGGGGCGGCAACTACGTATTCTACGGGGTGCGGGAGTTCGGCATGTCGGCCGTTCTCAACGGGCTTGCGCTGCACGGCGGGTTGATCCCCTTCGGGGGCACTTTCCTGACCTTTTCCGATTACGCGCGCAATGCGCTCCGCATGGCCGCCCTCGAGCACGCCGGGAGCATCTTCGTGTACACCCACGATTCCATCGGCCTGGGCGAAGACGGACCCACGCACCAGCCGATCGAACAGGCCGCCAGCCTGCGCTACATCCCCGGCATGGAGGTCTGGCGCCCGTGCGACACGACCGAGACCACGGTCGCGTGGGTCGTCGCGATCGAGCGCCGCGACGGGCCAACGGCGCTGCTGCTGTCGCGACAAAACCTGCCGTTCCAGGCACGCAACGCCGACCAGCTCGCACTCATCGAGCGTGGCGGCTACGTTTTGTCGGAGGCGGCCGGGAGCGCTCCGCGCGTCATCCTGATCGCGACCGGCTCCGAGGTCGCGCTTGCGATTGAGGCCCAGAAGCGCCTGCAAGCAGACGGTATTCCGGCACGGGTCGTTTCTATGCCCTCCAGCACGCGCTTCGATCGGCAGGAGCAAAGCTATCGGGACTCCGTGTTGCCGTCCGGAGTCAGACGGGTCGCGGTGGAGGCCGGCGTGAGCGACTTTTGGCGCAAGTACGTGGGACTGGAAGGCGGCGTGGTGGGAATCGACCGTTTCGGAGAGTCGGCGCCAGCCGGCGATCTTTTCAAGGCCTTCGGCTTCACGCCCGAGAACGTCGTCGCGGCGGTCAAACGCGTGCTCCAGGCATAGGGTGCTGCCATGACCGAGAGCGTGCAATCCAGGACCGGCATGCGGCTGGTGGCCGACATCGGCGGCACGAACGTACGCTTCGCACTGCTGCCGAGCGGCTCCACGCATCCGCAACAGGAGAAGAGTCTGCTGTGCAGCGGCTTCCCGGACCTGGAGCAGGCCGCGCGGCACTATCTCGCTGCAGCGGGCGTGGGTGCAATCGACGAGGCAGCGGTGGATGTGGCAACCGCGATCACCGGGGATGTCGTAAAGCTCACCAACAGTCCCTGGGTCTTCTCCATCGAGCAGACGCGCCGCGCGCTGGGTCTGACGCGCCTGCTGGTGATCAACGACTTCACCGCGCTGGCGCTCTCGCTGCCGCTGCTGCGGCCCGATGAGCTGCGCCCGGTGGGCGGCGGCAGCGGGCTGAAGAACGCGCCCGTGGCTTTGATCGGTGCCGGCACCGGCCTCGGTGTTTCGGCTCTGATTCCCTGCGGCGGGCACTGGGTGCCGATCCAGGGCGAAGGTGGCCACACCGCCTTCAGCCCTATGGATGAGCGCGAGGACGGCGTGCTGAAGGTGCTGCGTGGCCGCTACGGGCATGTCTCCACCGAGCGGTTGGCGAGCGGACCGGGGCTGGTGGCAACCTACGAGGCGCTGTGCGCGCTCTCCCACACGCCCCCGAAAGCGCTCAAACCCGAGCAGGTGGCCGAGACTGGATTGAACGCGTCGGACCCGCAGTGCGCGGAGGCGCTGCGCATGTTCTGCGCTGTGCTGGGCACGGCAGCAGCCAACCTGGTGGTTACGCTGGGCGCGCGCGGCGGGGTCTACATTGGCGGGGGCATCGTGCCGCGCCTGGGAGACTACTTCCTGGGCTCGCCGTTTCGCGCACGGTTCGAGCAAAAGGGCCGCTTCTCCAGTTACGTCTCGCAGGTCCCCGTCTGGATCATCCTGGCGGAGAACCCGGCCCTGCGCGGGCTGGCGTCTGCCCTCGAGTCGGGGTTTACCACCGCCTAGGGCGTGCGCAACCGGACTCAGGAGATCCGTTTCTCGCTCTGCGGGTCGAAGAAGACCAGCTTGGACAGGTCGAACAGCAGGCTCATGGTCTCGCCCGGGTGCGGGGCCGCCTCAGGATGCACGCGGCATGTCACCGGCGTTGCGTTCAGGTGGATCAGCACCAGCGTGTCCGGGCCGGTCGGCTGCACGACCTCGATCTTGGCCGAGCGCGGCACCACGTGCGGGTTCTCTCCACTCCACGGCGATCTGTCGGTGATCTGCTCTGGCCGGATGCCCACGATCACATCTTTGCCGACCCACCCGCGCAAGGGGCCCTGCGCCGAACCGGGTGCAGGCATCACGAATGTTTCGGCGCCCTCGTGCAGCTGCACGCCCACGCTACCGTTCAGCGTCACCACCGGGCAGCGGATGAAATTCATCGAAGGCGAGCCGATGAAGCTCGCCACGAACAGATCGGCCGGGTTGTCGTAGACCTCCTGGGGACTGGCGAGTTGGCGTACCTCGCCTTCCTTCATCACGGCGATGCGGTCGCCCAGCGTCATGGCCTCGATCTGGTCATGGGTCACGTAGACGATCGTCGCTTTGAGCCGCTCGTGCAGCAGCTTGATCTCGGTGCGCATCTCCACGCGCAGCTTGGCGTCCAGGTTGGACAGCGGCTCGTCGAACAGGAACAGCATCGGATCACGCGCCAGCGCCCGGCCCATCGCCACCCGCTGCCTCTGTCCTCCCGACAGCTGGGACGGCATGCGCTCGAGCAGAGGCTCCATCTGCAGCGTCTTGGCGACGCCGGCGACGATTTCGTCCTGCTTCTCCTTCGGTACCTTGCGAATCTTGAGACCGAAGGAGATGTTGTCGCGGACGGACATGTTGGGATAGAGCGCGTAGGACTGGAACACCATCGCGATGTCGCGGTCCTTGGGCGAGAGCTCGTTGACGATGCGCCCGCCGATCGCGATCTCGCCGCTGGTGATCGTGTCCAGTCCGGCAATCATGTTGAGCAGCGTTGATTTCCCGCAGCCCGACGGGCCCACGAGGATCAGGAACTCGCCGTCCTGCGCTTCGATGTTGATTCCCTTCAGGACCTGTACCGGGCCGAAACGCTTCACGACGTTGCGAACGGAAAGCGACCCCATGCCTGATGTCCTCAGCCTTTGACTGCGCCGGCGGTCAGGCCGCGCAGGAAATACTTGCCTGCCACGACGTACACGAACAGCGTCGGCAACGCAGCGATGATGGCCGCCGCCATGTCGACGTTGTACTCCTTGACACCAGTGGTGGTGTTGACGAGGTTGTTCAGCGCCACCGTGATGGGCTGCCGCTGCCCCGACGAAAACACGACTCCGAACAGGAAGTCGTTCCAGATCTGGGTGAACTGCCAGATCACGCACACCACGATGATGGGAGGCGACAGCGGCAGGATGATGCGCCAGAAGATGGTGAAGAAACCCGCACCGTCGATGCGCGCAGCCTTGGTCAGCTCAGCGGGCACCGTGACGTAGAAATTGCGGAAGAACAGCGTGGTGAAGGCGAGCCCGTAGACCACGTGGACGAAGATCAGTCCGGGAATCGAGTTGGCGATGCCCAGCCAGCCCAGCGTCTGAGCCATAGGCAGCAGCACCACTTGGAATGGGATAAAGCACCCGATCAGCAGCCCGGTGAACAGCATGTCGCTGCCCTTGAAGCGCCACATGGTCAGGACGTAGCCGTTGAAAGCGCCTACGAGGGTCGAGATGATCACTGCGGGAACCACGAAGCTCACGGAGTTCATGAAGTTGCCCTTGAGCCCGCCGCAGAAGACCCCGGTGCAAGCGGATCCCCAGGCCTTCGCCCACGCAGCGAAACTGATCTCATGGGGAAGCGCCACCAGATTGCCGGCGCGAATGTCGTCCAGCGTCTTGAGCGACGTGGTCACCATCACGAACAACGGCATGAGGTAGTACAGCGCGAACAGGACGAGCAAGGTGTAAATCACGGCTCGCCCGATCAGCTGGGGCCCGACGGTCTGCGTGCGGTAGGGCTCAGCCATGGCGCTGCCTGCGCGTTTCCGAGTACATCATGGGCACGATGACCGCGACCACGGTTATCAGCATCATCATGGCGCTCGCCGCCCCCAGCCCGATCTGATTGCGGTTGAACGCGAACGTGTACATGAATGTGGCCGGCAGGTCGGACGAGAACCCGGGGCCGCCGCCGGTCAGCGCCATGACCAGGTCGAAGCTCTTGATGGCGATGTGCCCCAGAATGATGAGAGCGCTGAAGAAGACCGGCCGCAAAGACGGGATGACGATGCTGGTGTAGATACGGACCGCCCCGGCGCCGTCCACCTGAGCGGCCTTGATGATGGAGTCGTCGATGCCGCGCAAGCCCGCCAGGAACAGCGCCATCACGAAGCCGGTCGACTGCCAAGCGCCCGCGATCACCACGGCATAGATCGACATCCCCGGCGTGACGATCCAGTCGAAGGTGAAGTGTTCGAAGCCGAGCTGGCGGACCAGGTGTTCGAACCCCAGCCCTGGGTTGAGAATCCAGCGCCACGCGGTGCCGGTCACGATGAACGACAGCGCCATCGGGTAGAGGTACACGGCACGCAGAAAGCCTTCCGCGCGGATGCGCTGATCCAGGAGTATGGCCAGCAACAGGCCGGTCAACAGACACAGCGCGATGAACAGACCGCCGAAGATCCCCAGATTCCTGAGCGCCGTCCACCAGCGCTCGTTCGCGAACAACGCGATGTATTGCACCAGCCCGGCGAAATCGTAGCGCGGCAGCAGGCGCGACTCGGTAAACGAGAGCCAGGCGGTCCACAGGATGAAGCCGTACACGAAGATCAGGGCGCAGAGCAACGTCGGGCCGAGCACGATCTTCGGCAGCGCGGTTTCGAGGTAGTCAGCGAAGCCCTTGTGCGGGCGCACGAGCGCAGCGCCGGCGGCAGCCGGAGGGGGATTCAAGCGCCTCCCGTCTCAGTTGAATCGTACGGCGACGGGCGGGGCTGACCAGGCCCCGCCGGTCGGCGTGCTAGCTCTTCTTGCCGGCAGCCGCCATCTTCTCGGCCGCCTGCTTCGGCGTCATGCTGGGGGTGTTCATGAAAGCCGTGACGACGTCGAACATGGCGCCCTTGTTGGCAGGCGGCATGGCCATCTCATGCGCCCAGCTCGGTACCAGCGCACCGGTCTTGGATGAGGCGACGAACTCGGCAGCAGAGTCCTTGGCGCACTGGTCGAACTTATCCAGGTTCATGCCCATGCGCACCGGAATCGATCCCTTGTTGAGATTGAAGACCTCCTGGAAGTGGACGTCCATGATGGCGGCTGCGAGGTCCTTCTGCGCCTTCTGTTTGCTCGGATCCTTCTGCTGGAACATGATGAAGCTGTCGATGTTGAACGTATAGTCGCCCTTGTTCCCCGGGGCGGGCGCGCAGATGTAGTCCCTGCCCGCGACCTTGCCGGCCGCGGTGAACTCGCCTTTGGCCCAGTCGCCCATAAACTGCATACCGGCCTTGCCATTGATCACCATGGCGGTGGCCAGATTCCAATCGCGGTTTGCGGCGTCCTTGTCGATGTACTTCTGGACCATGCGCAGGGTCGCGAAGGACTTCTCCATGGCCGGGCTGTTCAATGCCTTGGGATCCAGTTCCACGAATGCTTTGTGGTACCACGCGGGCCCGCCTACGCCGAGCGAAATCGATTCGAACAGCGTGGCGTCCTGCCAGGGTTGACCGCCGTGGGCCACCGCGATCAGGCCCGCCTTCTGGATCTTGTCCGCGGCCACTTGGAATTCTTCCCAGGTCGTGGGGATCTTCGCGCCCGCCTTCTTGAATACCTCGGGATTGGCCCACATCCAGTTCACCCGGTGCACGTTCACCGGCACCGCGACGTAGTGACCCTGGTACTTCATCACATCGCTGACCACCGGCGGGAGCAGGGCATTCCAGTTGCCGGCCTTGGCGACATCGTCCAGGTTGGCCAGCACACCCTCGGCCGCCCACTCCTGGATGCCCGGCCCCTTCACCTGCGCGGCGGTCGGCGGTTGGCCGGAGACCACGCGCGACTTGAGCACGGTCATCGCAGTCTCGCCGCCGCCGCCGGCGACGGCGAAGTCCTTCCAGGTGTCGCCCTTGGCTTCGAGCTCCTTCTTCAATTCGGCCACCGATTTGGCCTCGCCGCCCGAAGTCCACCAGTGCAGAACCTCGACTTCGCCGGAATATACCGGCGCGCAGGGCGCCAGAGCGATCGTGCCGAGGGCGATCGCCACCAGGGATCGTTTCATGAGTTCTCCTCCAGAGGGGTGTTTTGAGGCTGTTTAATGTCGTCTCGCGTCGGCTGGGACGCGGGCGCGGGGCTTACTATACGAGAGCGCCGAGGCTTAGGCAATGACGCGCCGGCGCCTGCCGCTGTTGTAGAATGAGATCGCCCTCCCTTTCCTCAACTCTTCCGGAGCAGCTCCCATGACGATCCGTGTCGCCATCAACGGCTATGGCCGCATCGGCCGCAACATCTTACGCGCCCTCTACGAATCCGGGCGCAACAAAGACATCCAGATCCTGGCGGTGAACGACCTGGGCAGTCCAGAGACCAATGCGCATCTCACGCGCTACGACACGGTGCATGGCAAGTTCAAGGGCAGCGTCGTGGTCGAAGGCGATGCGATGGTCGTCAATGGTGACCGCATCAAGGTGCTGGCTCAACGCGACCCGTCCCAGCTGCCGTGGAAGGATTTGGGGGTGGACGTGGTCCTCGAGTGCACGGGGCTGTTCACCAGCAAGGAGAAGGCCTCGGCGCATCTGAAGGGCGGCGCCAAGAAGGTCATCATCTCCGCTCCCGGCGGCAAGGACGTCGATGCCACGGTGGTCTATGGCGTGAACCACAACGTGCTCAAGAGCACCCACACCGTCGTCTCGAACGCCTCCTGCACCACCAACTGCCTCGCGCCGGTGGTCAAGCCGCTGCATGACCGGATCGGCGTGGTATGCGGGCTGATGACCACGATCCACGCCTACACCAACGACCAGGTGCTGATCGACGTGTACCACGAGGATCTGCGCCGTGCCCGGTCTGCCACCCAGTCCCAGATCCCCACCAAGACCGGAGCGGCAGCGGCCGTCGGCCTGGTGCTGCCGGAGCTCGCCGGCAAGCTGGACGGCTACGCGATCCGCGTACCGACCATCAACGTCTCACTGGTGGACCTGAGCTTCGTCGCCAAGCGGCCGACGTCGGTCGATGAAGTCAACGGCGTGCTCAAGGCCGCGGCCGAAGGAGCGCTCAAGGGTATCCTCGCCTACAACAAGGACCCGCTGGTGTCGATGGACTTCAACCACGACCCGCACTCGAGCATCTTCGACGCCACGCTGACCAAAGTGTCGGAGAAAACCTTGGTCAAAGTCTCCGCCTGGTATGACAACGAATGGGGCTTCTCGAACCGCATGCTCGACACAACCGTAGCTTTGGTGAACGCGAAATGACAGCAGCACCATGGCCCCATTCGTTGCGGCGGAGGCTAACATCGCGAGCGATGTTAAGGGCGCCTTTGGCGCCCGGCCGGAGCCACAATACAGGGGCTTTTCCAACCGTATGCTCGATACGACTGTCGCTCTGGTGAACGCGAAGTAGCCAGCACTCGTGATGCGTGACTCGTAAACGTCCACGGGCTTGCGAATACGAATCACGAGCCACGAATCACGAACCACGAACCACGAGCCACGAACCACGGTATTTCCATGGCCATCCTCAAGATGACCGACCTCGACCTCGCGGGCAAGCGCGTGCTGATCCGCGAGGATTTCAACGTGCCCCTGCAAGATGGTGCGATCAGTGACGATACGCGGATTCGCGCCTCGCTTCCGGGGATTCGGCATGCGCTTGCCAAAGGCGCACGGGTGCTGCTGGTGTCGCACCTGGGCCGCCCGACGGAGGGCCAGTTCGACGAGAAAGAGTCGCTGGCGCCGGTCGCCAAGCGACTGTCGGAGCTGCTCGGGGCCGATGTGCCTCTTGAGCGCAATTGGCTCGACGGCGTCAGCGCGGACCCGGGAAAGGCGGTCTTGCTGGAGAACTGTCGCTTCAACAAGGGCGAGAAGAAGAACGACGATGGTCTCGCGCGCAAAATGGCGGCGTTGTGCGATGTCTACGTGAATGACGCCTTTGCCACGGCCCATCGCGCCGAGGCCACTACCCATGGCATCGCCAAGTTTGCGCCCGTGGCTTGTGCCGGCCCCTTGCTGTTTGCCGAACTGGAAGCCCTGGGCAAAGCGCTGGAGAAGCCGAGGCGGCCGCTGGTAGCGGTCGTCGGCGGGGCCAAGGTCTCCACCAAGCTCACCGTCCTCGCGGAGCTGGCGCGCAAGGTAGATCAATTGATCGTCGGCGGCGGGATCGCCAACACTTTCATGCTGGCGGCCGGGCTGCCGATCGGCAAGTCGCTGTCGGAGCCTGAGCTCGTGGACGAGGCGAGGAAGGTTGCGGCGCAGATCAAAGCGCAGGGTGGAAACGTTCCTCTGCCCGTGGACGTCGTGGTCGCGAAGGAGCTGTCCGCAACCGCCGCGGCCACGACCAAAGACGTCGCGCAGATCGCGGCGGACGACTTGATTTTGGATATCGGTCCAAAGACCGCGGCAAGCCTCGTCGAACTGCTCGGCAAGGCCGGCACCATCGTGTGGAACGGACCGCTGGGCGTGTTCGAGCACGATCAGTTCGCAGCCGGCACACGCGCCGTCGCGCAAGCCATCGCTTCCTCCTCGGCCTTCTCCCTGGCCGGCGGCGGCGAGACCGTAGCGGCGCTGGCCAAGTTCCGCGTCACGGACAAGATCGGCTACGTGTCCACTGCAGGCGGCGCGTTCCTCGAGTTTCTGGAGGGCAAGAAACTGCCCGCGGTCGAAATTCTCGAACAGCGCGGCGCCGGCAAAGCCGCTTGAGACGATGCAACGAAGCACGAAGATCGTAGCCACCCTTGGCCCTGCCAGCAGCGAGCGCGACGTGCTCAAGCGCATGATCGCGGCCGGCGTGGACGTCGTGCGGATGAACTTCTCGCACGGGCAGCGCGAGGATCACGTGCGGCGTGCCGAGCTGCTGCGCGAGGTGTCGCGCGTGCTGGGACGCACCGTCGGCGTGATGGTCGACCTGCAGGGCCCGAAGATCCGCATCGGTAAGTTCGACAGCGGACGCGTCCGCTTGGAGAAGGGCGCAGCGTTTGTGCTGGATGCCGATTGCGGTCTGGGCAGTCCGGAGCGCGTCGGCCTGGACTATAGGGAACTGCCGCGCGACGTCCGTGCCGGAGATGTGCTTCTGCTAGATGACGGCCGCATCGTGCTGGACGTGCGCGAGGTGCAGGGCAGCCAGATCCGCACCGTGGTCAGGCACGGCGGCGAGCTGTCCAACAGCAAGGGCATCAACCGTCAAGGCGGCGGGCTGACGGCCCCCGCGCTGACCGCCAAGGACATGGACGACATCCGGGTGGCGGCTCAGCTCAAAGCGGACTTTCTCGCGGTGTCCTTCCCCAAGAGCGGCGCAGACATGTACATGGCTCGAGAGCTGATGCGCGCCGCCGGAGGCCAGGCGTTGCTCATCGCCAAGATTGAGCGGGCCGAGGCCATCACGGCGCTGGCCGAGATCATCGACGCGTCCGACGGGATCATGGTGGCGCGCGGTGACCTCGCGGTGGAGGTGGGCGACGCCGCGGTCCCTGCGATGCAGAAGCGCATGATCCGCTTGGCGCGCGAAAGGAACAAGCTCACCATCACCGCCACGCAGATGATGGAGTCGATGATCGCCAACCCCGTGCCCACCCGGGCCGAGGTGTCAGACGTGGCCAACGCCGTGCTGGACGGCACCGATGCGGTGATGCTGTCGGCGGAAACGGCGAGCGGAAAGTATCCGGTGGAGACGGTGGAGGCCATGGCCCGCATCTGCCTCGAGGCGGAGAAATCCAGCGAGGTGGTCCTGGACCGCGAGTTCCTGGACCGCGTGTTCACGCGCGTGGACCAGTCCATCGCCATGGGCGCGCTTTTCACGGCCTATCACCTCAAGGTAAAAGCCATCGCGGCGCTTACCCAGTCCGGCTCCACCGCGCTGTGGATGTCCCGGCTCAACTGCGGTGTGCCCATCTATGCGCTCACCCCCGAGGTTTCCACCCGCTACCGCCTATCCCTGTTCCGTGACGTCTATCCGCTCATGCTTCAGTATGTGGGAGACAACCGCGAGACGCTTCTGCGCCTGGCGGAGGAGAAGCTGGTCGAGGCCGGCGCGGTAAGGGAGGGCGATCTCATCGTGGTCACGGTCGGCGAGCCGATCGGCCAGCCGGGCGGGACCAACACCCTGAAGATCATCAAGGTCGGCGAGCATTGGGCCTGATGGGGTAGACGGCTATGAGCGAGGTGCTGGTGGGAATCGTCATGGGCAGCGACAGCGACTGGGAGGTGATGCAGCACGCGGCGCGACAGCTGGAGAAGTTTGCCGTCGCGTACGAATGCCGCGTCGTATCCGCGCACCGCACGCCGGACGAGATGTTCCGCTACGCCGAGGCGGCTGCGCAGCGCGGCCTGCGTTGCATCATCGCCGGCGCGGGCGGTGCCGCGCACCTTCCCGGCATGCTGGCCGCGAAAACCACGGTCCCCGTCCTCGGCGTGCCGGTACCCGGCCGCCATCTGCAGGGGCTCGATGCGCTGCTGTCGATCGTGCAGATGCCGAAGGGTGTCCCGGTCGCTACGTTCGCGATCGGGGAAGCCGGCGCTGCCAACGCGGCCGTATTCGCGGTTGCCATGCTCGCCGCCACCGATGCGACGCTGGCGCGAAAGCTGAGCGAGTTCCGCCGTGCCCAGGAAGCGGCGGTGAAGGCGATGCAGCTGCCGCCCGCCGGCTGATCTCGCGAGCATGATCTCTCCCGGCGCCTGGCTCGGCCTGCTCGGTGGCGGCCAGCTTGGCCGCATGTTCACCATGGCCGCCCAGAGCATGGGCTACAAGGTGGTCGTACTCGATCCCGGCAGCGACAGCCCCGCCGGCAGCGTCGCGGACGATCACATCGCTGCCGACTATCTCGATCCCGGAGCGCTGCAAGAGCTCGCATCGCGTTGCGCTGCGGCCACCACGGAGTTCGAGAACGTACCGGCTGCCGCTTTGCGCTTTCTCGCGCAACACTGCGTCGTGAGCCCCTCGGCCGACAGCGTAGCGGTGGCGCAGGACCGCATTGCGGAGAAAGACTTTCTGACCTCGGCCGGCATCGACGTCGCCCCCTACCGCGCGGTGCACCGCGAGCTGGATCTCGAAGGCATGACGGCTCTGCTGCCGGGTATCCTGAAACGCAGTCGGCTCGGCTACGACGGCAAGGGCCAGGCGCGCGTGACGACCCTGGAAGAGGCGCGTGCGGCGTTCAGCCGCCTGGGGGCCCAACCCTGTGTGCTGGAGCGCGTGCTGCGCCTAGAGCTCGAGCTCTCGGTGGTCGTTGCGCGCGGGTTCGACGGTTCGGTTGTCACCTGGCCCGTAGCGGAGAACCAGCATGCACATGGGATCCTCGACGTCAGTATCGTGCCGGCGCGCATTCCCGCGACGCTCTCCGAGCAGGCGCGCGCCGCGGCGGTGACCGTCGCCTCGCGTCTGGACTACCGCGGCGTACTGTGCGTGGAGTTCTTCGTGCTGCGCGACGGACGTCTGCTGGCCAACGAGATCGCGCCGCGGCCGCACAACAGCGGGCATTACACGATCGACGCCTGCGTCACCTCTCAGTTCGAGCAGCAGGCCCGTGTCTTGTGCGGGGTGCCGCTCGGTGCAACGCAGTTGCATTGCCCGGCAGCGATGGTCAACCTGCTGGGTGAGCTGTGGGCGGGCGGCGAACCGCGCTGGGAGCATGTGCTGCGCCACCCCGGCGCCAAACTGCACCTGTACGGCAAGGCCGAGGCGCGGCCCGGCCGCAAGATGGGCCACTTCACCGTTCTCGCCGACACCGTCGAGGCGGCTCTGGGGCTGGCCCTGGAGGCGAAATCGCTGTTGCTGTCCGAGGCCCAGGCCGGCAGGCTCAGGAGCGCATAGCGGCCCCGCCATCGGGGAACCGGGGGAAACCGCGGCCGTCATATACTCCGGGTTTGGGCGCCGCCCTTCCGCTCTCCAAATCGTTTTCGATGATCAAGACACTGTTCGAGTCTACGCTCGGTTCTCTCAAGCTGGTTCACCGCGGGAAGGTGCGCGATATCTATGCGGTGGATGACGAGCGTCTGCTCATCATTCAGACCGACCGGCTGTCGGCCTTCGACGTCGTCTTGCCCACTGCTGTCCCGGGCAAGGGCGAAGTGCTCACGGCGTTGTCCACATTTTGGTTCCGCAAGCTGGCGCATGTCATACCCAACCACCTGCTCGACGTCGCCCCCGAATCCCTCGTGCCACCCGGCGAGCGCGACCAGGTCGCGGCGCGTGCCTTCGTCGTGCGTCGCTTGACGCCGCAGCCCATCGAAGCCATCGTGCGCGGCTACCTCGCCGGCTCGGGCTGGAAAGAGTACCGCGTGAGCGGTGCGATCTGCGGCGTCGCACTGCCCACTGGCCTGCAGGAGGCCGACAAGCTGCCGCAGGCCATCTTTACGCCGTCGACCAAGGCGCCCGCCGGTGTTCACGATGAGAACATCACCTTCGCCGAGGCGGAGAAGCTGCTCGGGCCGGGCGTCGCGGCGCGAATCCGTGATAAGGCCGTAGCGCTCTATACCGAAGCGGCTGAGTACGCCAGCACTCGGGGCATCATCATCGCCGACACGAAGTTCGAGTTCGGCACCGACGCGGCCGGCAAGCTGTACCTGATCGACGAGGCCCTCACGCCGGATTCCTCGCGCTTCTGGCCGGCGGAGCAGTACCGCGCGGGGAGCAGCCCGCCCAGCTTCGACAAACAGTTCGTGCGCGACTGGCTGGAGGCGCAGAACTGGGACAAGACCCCGCCCGCACCCGCTCTTCCTCTGGACGTGCTGGTCAAGACGGCTCAAAAATACCGCGAGGCTTTACGCCTGCTCACCGCGAACCAGAACACATAAGCCGCGGATGAGCCCGGTCTCTGATGCCGAGATCGCAAGAGCGGTCGAGATACTGCGCGCGGGCGGGCTGGTCGCGTTTCCGACCGAGACGGTGTACGGGCTCGGCGCCGATGCATCCAACCGCGACGCTTTGCGCCGCATGTTCGAAGCCAAGGGCCGCCCCGTCCATCACCCCGTGATCGTGCACGTGACGGGCGCCAAGGACCTCACGAGCTGGGCCCGGGACATTCCGTCCGTGGCCGCACGCCTGACGGAACGCTTCTGGCCCGGACCGCTCACGCTGGTTCTGCGACGCGCCGACACGGTGTTGGATGAAGTGACCGGCGCACAGGATACGGTGGGGCTGCGCGCGCCGGCCCATGCGATGGCTCAGCAGCTGCTGCGGGCTTTCGGTGGCGGCATCGCGGCGCCGTCGGCCAACCGCTTCGGACACATCAGCCCGACCACTGCGCAGCACGTGCGCGAGGAGCTGGGCGACGCGGTCGACCTCGTCCTCGACGGCGGCGCCTGCGAGGTGGGCGTCGAATCGACCATCGTCGATCTGTCTACCGGTATGCCTGTGTTGCTGCGTCCCGGGGGGATCGGGGCCGCGGAGATCGAGGCGGTCGCCGGGCTGCAGGTCGCGCGCCGCACGTCACGCTCGCCCCGCGCCTCGGGCACGCTGGCCGCCCACTATGCGCCGCGCATTCCTCTGGCGCTTGTGGCCGCCGTGGACCTCGACCGAGTGGTGCGCGAGCAGGCAGTCATTGGTCCGGTGGCCGTGATGGCGCGCCACGCCCGGCCGCTCGATTCCCGCGCCGCGCTTTGGCAGATCGCGGCCACCGATGCGCAGGCCTATGCCCACGACCTCTATGCGCTGTTGCGGCTCCTAGACCGCTCGGGCTGTGCGCATATCGTGGTGGAGGCCCCGCCAGAGCGAGCGGAGTGGGATGCGGTGCGCGACAGGCTCACTCGTGCGGCAGCGGGCAGCGGCGGCTCGGACGCTACCTGACCCCTGAGCGCAAATGCGCCCTTACGCAGCTGCCTGGTCCGAAGTCGAACTTGAGCTGGGTGCATGACCCGATTTCGTCACGCGCAGCTGGCGGATGTACCGGCCCTTCAGGACCTGATCGCGGGGTCCGGTCGAGAGCTCAGCGCACCCTACTACACGCCCACGCAGGCCGACGCGATCACCCGTCACGTCTTCGGCGTCGATACCCAGCTCATCGAAGACCAGACCTACTTTGTGATCGAACACGACGGGGTCATCGCGGCATGCGGCGGCTGGAGCAGGCGCCGCACTCTATTCGGAGGAGATCAAGCCAAAACCGGTGCCGATCCGGTCCTCGATCCAGCAAACGAACCGGCACGCGTACGGGCTTTCTTCGTGGAACCCAGCATGGCCAGGCGAGGCTTGGGCCGTCAGCTCATGGACGAATGCATCAAGCACGCGCAGGCGGCAGGTTTTCACGGACTCGAGCTCGTGTCCACCCTGCCCGGGGAAGCTTTCTATCTCGCATCAGGCTTCGTCGTCTTCGAACGCTTCGAGCTCATCCTGCCCGGCGAGGTGCACGTGCCCGTCTCGCGGATGCGCCGGTCCATATGAGCCTCATCAATCATGCTCCCTGCCGATAGGGTAGCCCCGTAGGCACGGGCCTGGTTGGTAGTTCTGAGGACAGCAGCTAGTGTACTGAGTCTTTAGTTCGCTGAACATTTTGTGCGTCTCCCGATCTCACGTTAGGGTGAGCCATGAGGAGACGAACATGGGTCGAGGTCGACCGCTTGCAGAACTGGTGCTGAGCGTGCAAGAGAACAATCAGTT
>DATJVW010000296.1:0-12670 GCA_035501675.1 Burkholderiales bacterium | reverse complement strand
CTCCGGTCTCGATCTCGCGCAGAATGCCGTCGACCGATAGCTCGTGACCGTAAAACTGATCGATCGAGTCCTCGAGCTGGGCCTCGCTCGCCAGCACCGTCCTGATCTTGACGTTTTGACCCAACGTCGCGCGCAGCTGGTCCAAGGCAACTACGTTGAACACCTCGGTGATCGCGACCGTGAGCGAACGCTCGTTGCCGTCAAAGGCGATCGGCAATACGCGGTGGCGGCGGGCGAAGTCCTGCGGGATGAGCTTGAGCGAATCGGCATCGACCACGACTTGGTTCAAGTCGATGCTCTCCTGGCCAATGGTGCGGGCCATGATGTCGCGGATGACCGCCTCGGTGACAAAGCCGAGGCGTACCAGAAGCCGGCCTATCGGCATCTGGTGGTTCTTCTGCTCGGTGAGGGCGATCCGCAGCTGGTCGGCGGTGATAAGCCCCTGCTGAATCAATAGCTCGCCCAGGCGAAGTTTCTTCCGCTGTTCCGCCATAGGGGTGTATGAGGGTGCGGTGCCGGGGTCAGTCGACCCGAGCTGCGAGCTGGCCGACACGCTCGATCACGCGGTTCTGATCGAAGTTTGCATGGCCTTTCTGGAAACTCAGCTCAAGCGCTTTGCGGTAGTAGGTGAGCGCGAGCTTCGGCTGTTCCAGATGCTCTAACCCAATAGCGAGGTTGTACGCGTAATCGGGGTTGTCGGGTTGTAGATTGTACGCTTGGAAGTAGGCACTCTGGGCGGCTGGCCAAACGGCTTGCCGCGCGTACAAGTTGCCCAGGCTGAAATACAGGAAAGCGGATGGCTCGCGCGCGATCAGCTGCTTCAGGTGCGTCTCGCTCATCTGCGGATCGGCCTGACCGATGATGTCGATCAACCCAGCCTGCGCCACCGCGTTGCGAGGTTCCAGCCGCAGCGCCTGCTCGTAGAAGCCGATCGACTGCTGTGCATTGCCGCGCCGGGATGCGATTGTGGCCAACCCGAGCAAGGCATCGACGTTTTGGGCGTCGGCCTGCACCACGCCTCGGTAGAGAGCCTCGGCCTGATCCAGCTTGCCTGCCTGGAGTGCCTGATAGGCCTCCGTGATTCCGGGCGACAATGACGCGCGTCCTGACTGGGCCGGCGCGGTGGATACGTGGTCCTCCACCATCGGTGCGGCCGCGAGCGACTCCTCGGTCGACGGGCGAGCACGGCGGGGCACCGGAGAAATGGGCTGGGATGGTTGCTCCGCCCTGGCTGCTCCCGAAGGTTGCGCGCGAGTCTGAGGCCTGCCGGCCATCCTCGCTGGGGGCGCGGCGACCGGGGCCATGGGGCCGCTCTGTGCCGTAGGCTGGGGTGCCGCCTGGATTGGGGAGGCTGCCACGGTAGGCAGCGGCTGAGTGGGTGATGGGGCGGGCGCCTGAGCGGTCCCAGCGACCGCGGGTGCGGGAGCTGGCGGCGGGGCCAGGGGCTGCTGGGTCGGGGGCGGCGGCGCCTTCGCGGCGAGCGGGCTTGACAGAAAATCGCCACGCAGCACGGCCGGATGAAAGAGCTGCAGATATACGTAGGTCCCGTAGAAGACCATGAAAACGCCGGCCACCATGGCGAACGTGTGCACGGGGTGATCGCGCACCCAGTCGACCCACCCGACAGTCTGCGCTTCGGTTGCCCGCAGGATGGTCGCGGCTTGAGTCGAGGATGGCGTCGGCGCCGCAAAGGGTTCGAAGCGCTCGGTAGCGGGTGCCGGGGCTAACTCATCCGGCTCAAACAACTCCTCATCTTCTAAGGCCAGCTCGGGCTCGCTCCGGTCTTGCACTGGCGCTGGCGTCGGCTCCACAGCCTCTGCGGGGAGCGCGCTCTGAGCTGGGTCCGGTCGAGGGGGTTCGGGATCGGCGGCAGGCCCCGGCGCCGGCGCGACGGTCTCACGATTCTTCGCCGCCTTTTGCAAGGCTTGGAGCAGCAAACTCATGGGTTCTGCCCGGTCTGGTCCACGTCCGGCAGGAACTTGCGCAGGTGCTTGAGCTCTTCGCTGTCGAGCGCAGGGTTCTTCACAACTGTCGGTCGAATGAAGATCACCAGCTCGGTCTTTATCACGTTGTCGTTACGGTATTGGAACGCCTCACCCAGCCTTGGGATGTTGCCGAGTCCAGGAACCTGCGCCGTACTGCGGTCGACCTCGTCCGTAATCAACCCGCCTAGTACCGCGGTCTGGCCGCTGATGAGTTGGAGTACCGACTCCATCTCGCGCACCGTGACCTGGGGCACCGGATTCACTTGGGGGTTCGGCAATGGGGTACCGTTTGCGCTCGTCGTAAGGACAGGATTAGGATCGTTGACAAACTTCTCCACCCGCGTGATGGTGGGGCGGACGGTCAGAGTGACCACACCCTCGCTGTTCACCTGCGGGGTCATGCTCATGATGAAGCCGACCGCCACGGTCTGCGGCGTCGTGGTGATGGATTGAAGGTTGCTGCCCGTCGTCGACGTTGCCTGAGCGATCTGGGACTGGATCTGGAAATATACGACGTTGTCAACGACCTTCAGCAGGGCGGTCTGGTTGTTCATGGCCATCAGCATGGGGCTGGACAGCACCCGCGTCTTGCCAAACTGCTCGAGCAGCTTGGCTGTAAACTGAACACCGTTGCCGTTCGTGTTGCTCAGGTAGGAGAGGGTGAGGCCGGCTGCTGTGGTGGGGGCGGTGACGCCGGCGGTGAGGATCGGGGCTGTGCTCAACGTCTGGCTTGCGCCGAACCCGGCTCCGATGGTCAGCTTGCTCCAATCTATACCTGCCTGATACTGGTCGGATAGCGAAACCTCCGCGACAGTCGCTTCGATCAATACCTGGCGCTGAGATGAGGACCCAATGGCACTCAAGTACTCCTGCACCAGCTGGTGCTGGCGCTCGGTCGCCATCACAGAGACGGTGCCGGCGACTTGGTTCACTACGATGTCCTGCTTGACGTCGGTGACGGCGGAGGAAGAGGACCCAAACACCTTCTCGAACAAGTTAGTGGCGTTCTGTCCCGCTCTCGCGACCGCTTCGGCCTGCGCCAACCGCTCCTCGCGTGCTGCGCGCGCGGCCTCAGCCTGCGCCTGGCGGTCGTCCGCGCTTTGCGCCAATGCGCGTGTGGATTTCAGCAGACTTTGGAGGTTTTCCGTCAACACCTCCCAGAAATTGTTCTTGGAAACGGAATTGACTGAAGTCGATGAGGTGCCCCCGGTAGAGGTCGTGATACCGGCGGCGCCTCCACCGCCGCTGATCTGCCCGCTCACCGCAATGTCGGATTTGGTGTCCCGCGTCATATTGACGTAGTTCACCTTGTACGTCTTGAAATATGGCGTGTCTGGACTCACCACTATAGTCTTGCCTTCGACGCGGTAGCGCATGTTCACCTGCTTGGCGACGCGGTCCAGTATCGCTGGCAGCGTCTCATCGATGGCGTTCAGGCTCACCAGGCCCTGCAGCCCTGGATGGATGTCGATATTCTCCTTGGTGTCTCGGGCGAGCGCTAACAGCAGTTCCTTGACTGGGACCTCGTGCACCACGACGCTATAGGTTGGCGTTTTCGCGCGCGGCGTAGGCGGCGGCACATACGTGGCGTTTGTGACCGGTGGCAGGATCTTATCGGCCTCCCCGGGCGGCGCCACCGACTGGCGGCTGAGGTGTCCCTCAGACGGCGGGATCGTAGGCTTGTAGGCGCAAGCCGCAAGCGCCAGCGTGAGGCCGGCGGCGGCATACCAGACGCCCACACATCTCGGGGTTTCGCTGGCCCGCTTCGGGCTGGTCGGTCGAGCGTTCACTGTTCCTCCAGGGTGGCCGAAGCCGCGATTGTGCATTCTCGCCTAGTCTCGGGACTTATGGCTGTCGTGTAGGCCCGCTGCGCAGTCAGTGCGCGCCGGCAATGCCGGCAGCGGCCTGAGCGTTCCGATTAGGACGGTTTCCTCAGGCCGATCTCGGAACGGATGCCCTGTACCGTGCGAATGTAGGGGCGGTTGACTTTCAACTCATCGGGGAGCGCCTCAAGCGATTTCACGGCATCCGCCCGTTTGCCGAAGGCCCCGTACAAGACCGTCATTGATGGCTGTTGATTCGCAAGGGTACGGTACACAAAAACCTTTTCTAGTTCAATATATTTGCCAAGGGTTTCGAAATAGTTCCTCAAGAGCGCAGGGTCATTGGAGCCGAGCAATTGAATGCTGAAAGTCGCGCCTTGCGCCTCCGTTAGCCAGCGCTCGGTCGCAAGCAAGCGTTGTTCCAACAAGTCGCTCTGGGGGGACAGACCGGGGCTGAGCTTGAGTCGGTCCGGATCCCCGATCGCTTCGGATGCTAACGCCGGGGGCGACCCAGGCGCTGATGCGCCCGAGCCCTGTGTTGCAGGCGTCTGAATGGCTTGAACCGGCGGGCTGTATGATGGTTCGGCTGCAGCGGGCTGGTCATTCTGGGGCGTGCTGCTAGTCATCGGTTTCATGGGCTGGGGCTCGGAGGCGGGAGGCCTCGCCGCGGCAACGTTGCTACCCGGCAGGCGGACCGCTGCGCTGCCTGCGAGGTGGTTGTACGCCAGGTAAAGTCCGGCGACGGCCAAAGCTCCCAGCAAGAAAGCCGCAGTTGGCGCTAACCAACCGCGCCTGCCCTGGCGGGCAGCCCTGCTGCTGAATTCGCTGTCGTGAACGGCGGCCCTGACGTGTTTCGAGGTTACGTTGTGTGTGTTCTCGGCGAAGGCAGCGAGCAGGGCTTTGTCGGCCACGATGTTGATCCTCCGGGTTAGTCCGGCGGTGGCTTGCGTCATGTAGCGGACCACGCTCGGAGCGAACAGATCAGGTCCGTGGTAGCCGGCCGCACGCAGGCGAAACGCGACGTAAGCCTGCACCTCCTCCGACCTGAGGGGTCCGAGCGAGAAGCTGTGGGTAATTCGCTCGCGGAGCTGGCGGATCTGCGCCTTGCCCAGATTCTCGTCCAACTCCGGCTGCCCGAAAAGCACGATCTGCAGAAGCTTGTGCTGCTTGGTCTCGAGGTTGGACAGGAGCCGGATCTCTTCCAACGTGGCCAGCGGCATGCTCTGCGACTCTTCGAGAAAGATCACGACCTGTCGGCCTTCGGCGTGGCGCGCGAGCAAGTACTCGTTGAGAGCGTGCATGACGACAAGGCGCCCTGCGTCCCGCGCGATCGGCAGCTGCAGCTCAAAAGCGATGGCGTGCAGAATCTCTTCGGGCGAAACGCTGGGGTTGGCCAGGTACACCGCCTCGACCGACTTGGGCAGCCGCGCCTGCAGCACACGGCACAGCATCGTCTTGCCGCTGCCCACTTCGCCGGTGACCTTGACGATCCCCTCGCCGTGCGTTACAGCGTAGATCAAGGCCTCGAGAACCGCGCCGCGGTTACCGCCTTCGAAGAAGAAGTCGGTGTCCGGCGTGATTTTGAACGGAGGCTGTTTCAGCCCAAAGAAGCTGTAGTACATCGTTCGCGGTTCATTGGTCGGGCGCGTTACGCTCGGTTCCGATCTCCGCACCGTAGTTCTGCATGCGGCTGTACAGGGTGGTGCGATGTACGCCGAGCAGCTTGGCCGCCTGGCTCAAGTTGCCATTGGTGAGAGTCAGAGCCGCCTCGACATAGCTGCGCTCCAAGCGCCCCAGGGCTTCGTCCAAGCGGAAATTCCTTTGTGTGAGCAGCAACCGTTTGGCCGCCTCCACGGCGCTGCGATGATCGTCCGGGGATAAGGCGGTTATGGGCGGCTCGTGCCCCTGCTCCGGGTCCAACTCGGCCAGCAGTTGCTCGCTGTTCACCGTTTCGCCCGGGTACTTGGTGGTGAGGCGGATGACGATGTTGCGCAGCTCGCGCACGTTGCCAGGAAAGGCGTAATCCATCCATACCTGATCGGCGTGTGGATCGAGCTCGAACGGGGCTGCCCCGCTTTGCTCTGCGTAGAACTCCGCGAAATGGCCGAGCAGTTTGCGCTTGTCATCACCTAGGTCGCGTAGCGGGGGCACCGTTACCGTGAACACGCTGAGCCGGTGGTAAAGATCGGCACGAAACCGGCCAGCCTTGACTTCCTGCCGAAGATCGCGGTTGGTAGCGGCGATCACCCGCGCATGGCTGTGCCGCCCTTGCGTCTCTCCCACCCGTTGATATTCGCCGTTCTCCAACACACGCAGCAGCTTTGCCTGCAACTCCAATGGGAGTTCACCGATTTCGTCCAGGAACAGACTGCCGTCGCGCGCATCCTCGAAGTAGCCGGCGCGCGCGGTGTTCGCGCTGGTGAACGCGCCTTTGGCGTGACCGAACAAGGAAGCCTCCACCAGACTCGGAGAAATGGCGGCACAGTTGAGCGCCAAGTAAGGCTTGATGGCGCGCGGGCTCTGCCGGTGCAGGGAGATGGCAACCAGCTCCTTGCCGCTGCCGGACTCGCCTTCGATCAGTACCGGGAAAGGCGAGTCCGCATATTGGCGGATCTGTTGCTTGAGCTTCGCTATGGGCGGGCCCGAGCCGACAATGCCCGGCTCGAAGCCTTCCGCCACCCGCTCGGCCGCCGTGATGGTGCGCGCCTTCAGCAGCAGCTCTTTCAGTCGGTCTGGCTCACAGGGTTTCGCTACGAACTCGATTGCCCCCAGTGCCCGTGCGTGGCGCGCGTTTTGTTCGTCGTTCTGGCCCGACAGCACCAGAATCTTGATGTCTGGCGACAGCGCGAGCAGTTCGTTGATCAGCCGGAAACCCTCGTCGGGTCGATGGGGCGTGGGCGGCAGGCCCAAGTCCACCAGCGCGAGTTCGGGCGGGGTTTCGAGCTGGCGAAGCAGACTCTTGACCTGGGCCCGGGACTCCGCCACGTGCACGTTGAAGTCGCGGCCCAAGACAAAATCGAGCGTGTCCGTGATCAGCGGATCATCGTCGACGATGAGCAAATCGGGTTTGATCGGTGCAGCAGTGTCCACGTCGTGTGCTCGCCGACGGCTGGGAGCAGCAGATTATTCTGCCAGATCGTCGGGTGTGGTCCTAGAAGCTTGGGTTCCTACGCTGCACGCGCCGGCGCCGATGCAAGCGAGGAAGGCTTGTTCGAGAGTCGCGGCTCCGTGGCGCTCGCGCAACTCGCCGGGCGTGCCTGCGAAACGCAACTCTCCGCGATGAATGACCGCCATCCGGTCGCACAACTCGTCCACGTCGGCCAGCGCGTGCGAGGTGAAGAAGACGGTTCTGCCCTCGTCGCGCGCGGCGCGCAGCTGGTCTTTGAGTAGCGCGCGCGCCTTCGGATCCAGGCCGCTCGTGGGCTCGTCGAGAACATAGAGATCCTTGCCGCTGAGCAGGCAAGCGACCAGTCCCAGCTTCTGCGTCATCCCCTTGGAGAATGCGCGAACTGGCTTGGCCAAGGCGCTGAGGTCCAGATCGAGCGCAAGCAATGTGCGCTGTGCTTGGTCGTGTCGGTACGCGACATCCTGCAGCTTTAGCATGTAGCAGAGGAAATCTCTGCCCGTCAGATAATACGGCGGGTTGAAGCGTTCGGGCAGAAACGCGAGGCGGCTGCGCGAGCGGGTCAGATGACTGGACACGTCGAAAATCTCGATCGCCCCACCGTCTGGCTCCAAGAAGTCAAGCAGGCACTTGATCAGCGTGGTCTTGCCTGCCCCGTTCATGCCAACCAGCCCGAAGGTTTGCCCGGTCCCCACGGTGAGCGAGAAGGCGTCGAGTGCGATGGAGGGCCCGTAGCGCTTGTTCACGCGCGTGAAGCGCAGGGCCGGGGGGGCTTCGGGCGAAGTCGTCATGGATCTCGTCGGTTGTCGGTGAAACGCCGCGGCGCACACACAGCCTGCGATGCGGTGTTTCCGCCGGCACGGATCATCCGCCTTTGGTTTGTCGACGGCCTGTCCGCGCTGGCTGGGCTACTCGCGCGGCCACAGTGCGGCAAAACTCAGCAAGATGCAAGCCAACGCGCGAGGCGGTCGCGACCGAGCCTTTGAAAACCGGGGTACAATCCGCCGCGTTTCCCGGCCAGAACCTTCCCCGTGAGTGCAGACAGTCTGGTAGAACTTCGCGACGTCGAGTTTCGCTACGATGCGCGTCCCGTGTTGACCGGGATCGACATGGCGATCGGGCGCGGTAAGGTGGTGGCGATCATGGGGCTGAGCGGTTCGGGCAAGACCACCATTCTGCGGTTGATCGGCGGTCAGTTGAGCCCCAGCCGCGGCAGTATCTCGGTAGACGGACAACGCATCCAGCATCTGTCGCACCGCGAGTTGTTCGCCCTGCGCCGTCGCATGGGGATGCTGTTCCAGTTCGGCGCGCTGTTTACCGACTACACGGTGTTCGACAACGTGGCCTTCCCGCTGCGTGAGCACACCCGTCTCCCCGAACCCATGATCAGGGACCTGGTGATGATGAAGCTGAACGCGGTGGGCCTGCGCGGCGCAGCCGAGCTCAAGCCGGAAGCGCTCTCTGGTGGCATGGCACGGCGTGTGGCACTGGCCCGAGCGATCGCCCTGGATCCGATGCTCATCATGTACGACGAACCGTTCACCGGGCTGGACCCCATCTCCACTGGCGTCATTGCGAATTTAATCCGCCGGCTCAACGATGCGCTGGGCGCGACTTCGATCGTGGTCACCCACGACGTGGAGGAGTCATTCAAGATCGTAGACTACATCTACTTCGTATCGGCCGGGGTGATCGTAGCGCACGGCCCGCCCGAATCGCTACGCCGCTCGGCGCAGCCATTCGTCCATCAGTTCGTTCACGGTGACACGGACGGGCCCGTGCCGTTCCATTACCCGGCGCCAGGCTATGCTGATGACCTCGGCTTAGGGCGCCGGCCATGATCGCGGCGCTTGATCGCGGGCTGCGCCAGATCGGACACGCCGTGGTCGAGGGCGTCTGGAAGCTGGGTGCCGCCGCGCGCTTCTCCTGGCTGGTGCTGATCCGCTCGGGCGAGTGTGGTCGGCGGCCGCAGCTCACCTTGAACGAGATCTACTTCACGGGCACGCTGTCGCTGATCATCATCATCGTCTCGGGGCTGTTCGTCGGGCTGGTGCTCGGGCTGCAGGGATACGAGACGCTGAAAAGGTACGGGTCGGCCGAGGCGCTGGGTACGCTGGTGGCGCTGGCGCTGGTGCGCGAGCTGGGGCCGGTGGTGTCGGCGCTCCTTTTCGCCAGCCGTGCCGGCTCGGCGATCACCGCCAAGATTGGAATCATGAAGGCGACCGAACAGTTGTCGGCCATGGAGATGATGGCAGTGGACCCCTTTGCGCGGGTGTTGTCCCCCATCTTCTGGGGCGGCGTGATCTCCATGCCGTTGCTCGCCGCTATATTCAGTGCCCTGGGCGTCTTCGGCGGCTACCTCATCGGGGTGGTGATCATCGGGGTCGACTCGGGTGCCTTCTGGTCCCAGATGCAAGCCAATGTGGATCTGCGTGAAGACATTCTGAATGGGGTGATCAAGAGCGGCGTATTCGGTGTGGCTGTCACGTTGATCGCGCTGTTCGAAGGCTACGACGCGCCGCCCACGGCCGAGGGCGTCTCCTACGCGGTGACGCGCACGGTGGTGACCTCGGCTCTGGTCGTGCTGGCCCTGGACTTTGTCCTCACCTCCTTCATGTTTACCGGGGTTTGACCATGAAACGAACGACGGTGGATCTTTGGGTCGGAGTATTCGTCACGGCCGGGGTAGCGGCCCTGCTCACGCTGGCGCTCAAGGTTGGAAACGCCACCAGTGTGTCTGCGTCGGAAGGCTATATCGTGTCCGGCCAGTTCGACAATATCGGCGGCCTCAAGCCGCGGGCGCCGGTCAAAAGCGCGGGGGTGGTGGTCGGGCGCGTGGTGAGCATCGCCTTCGACGACCAGAAGTTTACCGCCAGAGTCACGATGCGCATTGACAAGCGCTATGCGTTTCCCAAGGACACGTCGGCGTCGATCCTGACCTCGGGCCTGCTCGGCGAGCAGTACGTCGGCCTAGATGCGGGCGGCGATACCACCACCCTCAAGGATGGAGACGAGCTCAAGCTTACTCAGTCGGCAATTGTGCTGGAGAAGCTGATCGGCCAGTTCCTGTATGGTAAGGCGGCGGAGGGGGGAACGAAGAAATGACGTCGGGCTCATGCGACGAGCAAGGCGAATACGGTATAACCACAACGATGCGGCGAGGTGACGGCATGGAGGGTGCAAACGAGTTGGCGGCCAGGCTGCGACGCCGGGCGGCTGGCGCGGTGTTGGCGATGGCGCTCGGGGCGAGCGGGATGGCCCTGGGGCAACAAGCGCCGGACAAGCTGGTGAAAACGGTCGCCGACGAGGTGGCGAGCGCCCTGCATCAGGACGAAGAGCTGCGAGCCGGCAGCCAGACAAAGTTTGCCGAGTTGCTCGAGCAGAAGGTTGCGCCGCACTTCGACTTCGAGCGTATGACCCGCCTTGCGGTCGGCCGCGGTTGGCGGCAAGCCACGCCCGAGCAGCAAAAGACCCTTGTAGAGCTGTTCCATCGCTTGCTGATACGTACCTACAGCGCCGCCTACAGCGCTTATGCGGACATCACCATCGAGGTCAAGCCGCTGCGCATGAAAGCTACGGACGACGACGTGCAGGTGCATAGCGAGATCAAGGTCCCCAACGGGGCACAGCCGTTGAGCGTCGACTACAGCATGTACAAAGCCTCGGCCGACTGGAAAATTTACGACGTGACGGTTGAAGGCGTGAGCCTGGTCACCACATATCGGAGCACCTTCGCCGAGGAGATCCGACAGAGCGGGATCGATGGGCTCATCAAGTCCCTGCAGGAGAAGACCAGTGCTCCTCCCGCCGGCACGAGGAAGCAACAGTAGCGCCGTGGCCCCCGCCCTGATCGAGTTCTCCAACGGCTGTCTTCGAGTGCAGGGGCCGGTGACCCTGACCACCGTCGGGCCACTGCTTGAGGAAGCGACACGGCGGTCCGAGGGTCCCGAGATGCGCGTGGATCTGTCCGGCGTCACCCACGCCGATTCTTCCGCGGTCGGGCTGCTCCTGGCATGGGTCCGAGACGCCGCCGCCAACGGGCGTCGTATCCGCTTCGAGAATCTGACCGAGAACCTGAGATCGCTCATCACGCTCTACGACGTCGGGGAATTCATCCCCGGCGCGTGAGTCGGCTCGTAACTGGCGCGCCGGCCATGCCGCTGGCAATCGAGGTCAATCAGGTTCACAAGCGCTTCGCGGCCGTGCGCGCCCTGGACGGGGTCAGTCTGGAGATCTCGCAAGGCGAATTCTTTGGCCTTCTTGGACCGAACGGCGCAGGCAAGACGACCCTAATCAGCGTCCTCGCTGGGTTGGCGCGGGCCGACTCCGGCCGGCTGCGGGTGATGGGCTACGACGTAGTAACGCAGTACCAGCATGCGCGGCGGCTGATTGGCGTCGTTCCGCAAGAGCTGGTATTCGATCCTTTCTTCACGGTACGCGAGACGCTGCGGATCCAGTCGGGGTACTTCGGACTGCGGGACAACGATGTCTGGATCGACGAAATCATCGAGCGGCTGGACCTTACCGATAAGGCTTATGCCAACATGCGGCAGCTCTCCGGTGGCATGAAGCGGCGCGTGCTGGTGGCGCAAGCGCTGGTGCACAAGCCGCCGGTCATTATCCTGGATGAGCCGACCGCCGGGGTGGACGTGGAGTTGCGTCAGGGTCTGTGGCGCTTCGTCAGAGAACTCAACCAGGCTGGCCACACGGTGGTGCTCACCACTCACTATCTCGAAGAGGCCGAGGCCCTGTGCAACCGCATCGCGATGCTCAAGCAGGGGCTCATCGTGGCGTTGGATACGACGCGCAATCTGTTGTGTGAAGTCGCCGGTGTGCGCCTACGACTGCGTCTTGCGCCCGACCGTCTGCCCGAATCGTTAGCCGCCTACGCGGTCGCCCACGACGGTGGTAGCCGCATTCTCGCGCTCGACAGCTACGCCCAGATCGAGAACGCGCTGGCGCAATTGCGAGCGCAACGCATCGAGGTGCAGGAGCTCGAGGTTCTGCAGGCCGATTTGGAGGACGTGTTCGTGCAGATGATGCGGAGGCAGTGAGTGTCAGGCTTCCGGACGCTGCTGTACAAGGAGCTGCTGCGCTTTTGGAAGGTGAGTTTCCAGACCATCGCGGCACCCATCCTGAGCGCGCTGCTGTATCTGTTGATCTTCTCGCATGCGCTCGAGTCGCGCGTTCAGGTGTTCCCGGGCGTTGTTTACACTTCATTCCTGGTTCCCGGCCTGGCCATGATGTCGCTGTTGCAGAATGCATTCGCCAACAGCTCTTCGAGTTTGATCCAGTCCAAGATCACGGGGAACATTATCTTTGTCCTGCTGACGCCCCTGTCCCCGCTGGAGATCTTCACGGCGTACGTGCTGGCGGCGGCGGCACGCGGCGTGCTCGTCGGGCTGGGCGTGCTGCTGGCGACTGCCGGATTGGCCCACGTTCCGCTGCAGCATCCGCTTTGGGCGCTGGCCTTCGCCCTGCTCGGCGGCGGGATCTTGGCCGCCCTCGGCATCATCGCGGGGATCTGGGCCGACAAATTCGACCAGTTGGCGGCGTTCCAGAACTTCATCATCATCCCGCTCACCTTTCTGGCGGGCGTGTTCTACTCGGTCCGCTCTCTGCCGGCCTTCTGGCAGCACGCGTCCCACCTGAACCCCTTCTTCTACATGGTCGACGGCTTTCGCTATGGCTTCTTCGGGGCCGCCGACGTCGCTCCTCATGTTAGCCTCGCGGCGGTG
>DATJVW010000295.1:0-7939 GCA_035501675.1 Burkholderiales bacterium | reverse complement strand
TGCGAGGAAGTGCTGGCCCGGTTTGCCGATGCCGGCATCGATGTGGACGCCCTCGCCAGCCAGCTCCAGGACCAGGGCGCCAAGTCCTTCGTCGGCTCCTGGCACGAGCTCATGGACGTGATCGCCTCCAAGAGCGTCTCCCTGGACAAGGTGAGCTGAGTGGCCACCATGCGCGTGCCGACTCGATTTGAGAAATGACAGGAACACCATGAAAGGAACACCGATGACAGCGAATTTACCACTAACCGCGCGCCAGGCATGGGAGGCGCTCAAGGCTCACCACGAGAACATTCGAGAGCTGCACCTCCGCACGCTCTTCGAAGACGACGCGACGCGCGGCGAGCGGCTGACCGCAGAGGCCGCCGGTATCTATCTCGACTACTCGAAGAATCGCGTCACAGACGAAACCCTCGCGCTGCTGTTTCGACTCGCCGAGGAGTCCGGTCTGCGCGAGCGCATCGACGCCATGTTCCGGGGCGACAAGATCAACCTGACGGAAAACCGCGCGGTCCTGCATGTCGCGCTGCGTGCACCGCGTCGTACGTCGATCGTGGTGGACGGCAAGGACGTGGTGCCGGAGGTCCATGCCGTACTCGACGCCATGGCTGACTTCTCCAACCGCGTGCGCAGCGGCGCGTGGACGGGGCACACAGGCAAGCGCATTCGCAACGTCGTCAACATCGGCATTGGCGGCTCCGATCTCGGTCCCGTGATGGCCTACGAGGCGCTCAAGCACTACAGCGAGCGCGCCATGACCTTTCGCTTCGTGTCGAACGTCGATGCCACGGATTTGGTGGGGGCAACCCGCGACCTAGACCCGGCGGAAACGCTCTTCATCGTCTCGTCGAAGACCTTCACGACGCTGGAGACGATGACCAACGCTGAGAGCGCACGCCGCTGGTTGCTCGACGGGCTCGGCGGCGACATCAAGGCGGTGGCCAAGCATTTCGTCGCGATCTCCACGAACGCCGGGAAGGTGTCGGAGTTCGGGATCGACACCGCGAACATGTTCCGATTCTGGGACTGGGTGGGCGGGCGCTATTCCATGTGCTCGGCGATCGGTCTGTCGACCATGCTTGCCATCGGTCCCGAGAACTTCCAGGCCCTGCTGGCCGGTTTCCACCAAATGGACCAGCACTTCCGCACCGCCCCGTTCGAGCGCAACTTGCCGGTGCTCCTGGGCTTGTTGACGGTATGGTACACGGATTTCTTCGGCGCCGAGACGGTGGCCATCCTGCCCTACGAGCAATACCTGAAGCGTTTCCCCGCGTACCTGCAGCAGCTGGCGATGGAGAGCAACGGCAAGCGCGTCACGCGCGAGGGGGCCCCCCTGAGCTACGCGACCGCACCGATCTACTGGGGAGAACCGGGAACCAACGGCCAGCACTCCTTCTACCAGCTGATCCATCAAGGGACGCGTCTCATCCCCTGCGACTTCATCGCCTTCGACCAATCCTTGAACCCGCTCGGTCGACACCACGACATGCTGCTGGCGAACGTGTTCGCGCAGAGTGAGGCGCTGGCCTTCGGCAAGACCCGCGGGGAAGTCAAGGCCGAGGGCACGCCGGACAGCCTAGTCCCGCACCGGATGTTTTACGGCAATCGTCCCTCGAACACGATTCTCGCCGAGCGCCTCACGCCGGAAGCGCTCGGAAAGCTCGTTGCGCTCTATGAGCACAGCGTGTTCACTCAGGGCGTGATCTGGAACGTCGACTCGTTCGATCAGTGGGGAGTCGAGCTGGGCAAGGTGCTGGCCCAGCACATCATCCCGGAGCTCGAGAGCGAGACAGAGGCCGCGCTCCGCCATGACAGCTCGACGAATAACCTCATCCGGCGCTATCGAATGCGCAAGGATGCAGTGCGATCCGCTGTGTGAGACCGGCCATTACGATATCGTTCGCCGCACCTTCTGCGCACCGCGGTTGTGCCCGTGACGTAGCTCGAGAAAACTCACCTCTGTGAACCTTGGCCGGTTGCGCGTGTGCCATCCGTGGACCGAGCCGCCACGCGTTGGAAGGCCGTCTTGCCGGCAAAGCGTGCCTGACTTCCGAGTTGCCGCTCGATCCGCAGCAGCTGATTGAACTTTGCCACTCGTTCGCTGCGGCAGCCGGAGCCGGTCTTCAGTTGTCCAGCGCTCACGGCCACGGTCAGGTCTGCAATCGTGGTATCTTCGGTCTCGCCAGAGCGGTGGGAGACGAAGCATTTGTAATGATTCTGTTTCGCCAGCTCGATCGTATCCAACGTCTCGCTCAGTGTCCCAATTTGATTGAACTTGATCAGAATGGCGTTGGCGATGCCTTTTTCGATACCCTCTTGGAGAATGTTCGGGTTGGTGCAGAACAGATCGTCACCAACGAGCTCCACCTCGGATCCCAGGGTATCGGTAAGCAGCTTCCAGCCTTCCCAGTCGTTTTCGCTCATGCCGTCCTCGAGGGAAACGATGGGATATCGTTTGCACCACGACGACCACAGGGCCACCATCTCCTCCGAGGTTTTCTTCCCCTGGCCCGACTTGAAGAAGACATACCGGCCGTCCTGCCACATTTCGCTGGTGGCCGGGTCCAAGCACAGCGCAATGTCATCTCCGGGCCGGTAGCCTGCCTGGGTGATCGCTTCCAGGATGACCTCCATCGCTTCTTCGTTGGATTTGATGTTGGGCGCAAACCCACCCTCGTCACCCACTCCGGTGCTGTAGCCTTTCTTGTGCAATACGCCGCGCAGCGCATGAAAGGTTTCCACGCCCATGCGAATCGCTTCCGCAAACGACGCGGCATTGTGCGGGGCGATCATGAACTCCTGGAAATCTATGGTGTTGTCCGCATGCCGCCCGCCGTTGATCACATTCATACAGGGTACCGGGAGAAGCGATGCATTGCTGCCGCCGAGGTAGCGATACAGCGGTAGGCGAAGGGAATTGGCAGCCGCGCGCGCCACCGCCAACGAGACGGCCAGGATGGCGTTCGCGCCGAGCTTCGCCTTGTTAGGCGTGCCGTCGAGCTCGAGCATCCGCTGGTCGATGCAGCGCTGTTCGGTGACTTCGGTCCCCACGATCGCTGGAGCCAGCTTACTATTGACGTTTGCAACGGCCTGCAACACACCTTTGCCGCCGTACCGTTTCGGGTCGACGTCGCGGAGCTCGACAGCCTCTCTCTCGCCGGTTGAAGCCCCCGAGGGAACGATAGCCGATGCGGTCGTTCCGTCATCGAGCACGGCGCAGGCCTCGACTGTGGGATTGCCGCGTGAATCTAATACTTCTTGTGCTGTGATCTTGACAATACGCATTGGGTTCTCCTTCTCAGTAGCAGGTAATCGTGAGGTTATTGCTGCTGAAGGGCGGCGACGCCGGAGGGTTGTTCGCCTTCCAGAATCTATTGGGCAATTTCCTCGGGTCAGTCGTCTCCCAGTTCGTCGAGAGCCCGCCGGATCACCTGCGCGCTCTTACGCAATTGGTGGGTCTCCTCTTCGTTCAGCGGGAGGGGAAACGTCTCCAGGACACCGTTGCCGCCCACTAGCCGGGGTAAGGAGAGGGTGACGTCGGGAACCCCTACAACCTCGGACGTGGGCAAGCACACCGTCATCACGGAACGCTGGTCATGCAAGATCACTTTGACGATACGCGCCAGCGCGCTGCCAATACCGTAATAGGTTGCTCCTTTGCCGCTGATAATCGTATAGGCGGCGCAGCGCACTTGGCGGTCGATCGCCTGGCGCACCGGTTCAGACAAGTCGATCCCGCGAAGGGTGGCGAACGAGTCTAAAGGCATACCGCCGACAGTCGCCAACGACCAAGTGAGCACTTCCGAATCGCCATGCTCGGCGATGACGTGTGCGTGAACGTGTTGTGGATCGATGCCGCAGTGACTTCCGAGGAGACTGCGGAAACGTGCCGTGTCCAGCGTTGTACCCGAACCAAGCACGCGCCCGGCAGGCACGCCACAGAGGGCCGCAAATCGCGCGGCCAAGTGTGTCATCACGTCAACCGGGTTCGTAGCAACGACGAGCACCGCCTCTCGCGCCTTCTCAAGCACGGTCGGCACCACCTCGCGAAAGACCTCCGCGTTGCGTTGGAGAAGCTGCAGGCGAGTCTCTCCCGGTCGCTGGCCGACGCCGGCGCAGAGCACGACGGCGCGGCACTCTGCCAGAGCCTCGTAACCACCCGCCCGGATCTCAAGGGGTTGAGAAAAGGGGACGGCGTGGCGAATGTCGTCCGCCTCAGCTTCGGCGCGCGCTGAGTTTTTGTCCACCAGCACGACCTCGCGCCCCACGCCTTGCATCACGAGCGCATATGCGGCTGTTGCGCCAACGAATCCGGTACCGACAATACCGACTTTCACTGCGTTCTCCTTTCAGGGGCCGCATCTTCGTTGGGAGCAGGTCCCCTGACTTTAGCGGCTTTGCCTTGATGAGCAACACCCTCGATGGCCTTACGTACCTGCTCTGGATCACCGAGGTATTCGTGACGAATCGGTCGCAGCTGAGCGTCCAGTTCGTACAGAAGTGGCGTGCCGGTCGGGATGTTCAAGTTCGCGATGTCGCCGTCGCTGATTTTCTCCAGGTGCTTCACCAACGCCCGCAGGCTGTTGCCGTGGGCGGCGATGAGCACTCGCTTGCCGGCCAGGATGGACGGGACGATCACCTCGTGCCAGTGGGGCAGGAAACGACCCACGGTGTCTTTCAAGCACTCGGTGCGAGGGAGCTCCTGGTCCGAAAGGTCGGCGTAGCGCCGATCCCGTCCAGGGAAGCGCAGATCCGAGATTTCGAGTGCAGGCGGCCGAGTGTCGTAGCTGCGCCGCCAGAGTTTGACCTGCTCCTCGCCATACTGCGCCGCGATCTCCGCTTTGTTCAACCCCTGCAAAGCTCCGTAATGCCGCTCATTGAGCCGCCAGGAACGGTGCACCGGAATCCACATCAGGTCCATCCCATCGAGCACGATCCACAGCGTCCGGATGGCGCGCTTGAGCACAGAAGTAAAGGCGATGTCGAACGTAAATTTCTGCTCGAGCAGCACCTGTCCGGCGCGGCGCGCCTCTCGGATACCAGCTTCAGACAGGTCCACATCGGTCCAACCGGTAAAGCGATTTTCACGGTTCCAGTCGCTCTCGCCGTGACGAAGTAGAATCAGTTTGTGCATAGTGAATCTCCCAGTCTCTGCTGTCGTGCAGCGAACTGCATGACCTCCGAGTCTCTGGCTGCCCATGGCGACTTGCACCGGCGTCGCGCTCAGCGCGAATCCCGTCATCAGGCTCAGTGCCCGCTGACCTTGACGATCTTCAGCGTGTTGGTCCCGCCCGGCTGGCCAATGGGCTCGCCGACGGTGACAGCGATGAGGTCGCCCGCCCGGACCGCACCCGCCTCGACCAGCTTTTCCTCCGCTAGGCGCAATAACGTCTCGCGGTTGTCTCCTGCGTACTGAAGCATGAGCGGGTGTACGTCGCGAAACAGGGACAAGCGGTAACGGGTGGACACCTCCGGCGTCAGCGCGTAGATCGGCACACCGCAGTTGAGCCGCGACATCCACAGAGCGGTGGAGCCGGACTGAGTGAGCGCCGCTATGGCTTTCACCTTGAGGTGGTAGGCCGTGAACAGCGCGCCCATGGCGATGGACTGGTCCACGCGCGTGAACACGCGATCCAGGAACTCGCGGTCCAGCGTCACCTCGCTGGATTTTTCCGCCTCGAGGCAGATACGTGCCATCGCCTCGACCGTTTCCACGGGATACTTCCCGCTTGCCGTTTCGGCCGAGAGCATCACCGCATCGGTACCGTCCAGCACGGCGTTGGCCACGTCCGACACCTCCGCGCGCGTAGGCACGGGACTGGTGATCATGGACTCCATCATCTGCGTGGCGGTGATGGTGAGCTTGTTGCGCTCGCGCGCGAGGCGGATCATGCGTTTCTGCATGGCGGGAACCGCCGCGTCACCCACTTCCACGGCGAGGTCGCCGCGCGCAACCATGATGCCGTCGGAGGCGTCGATGATCTCGGCCAGCGCGGTAATCGCTTCCGCCCGCTCGATTTTGGCGATGAGCAACGCCTGGCCGCCCGCCGCGCACATCAGCTCGCGCGCCATGCGCATGTCGGCGCCGCTCTTGGGAAAGGACACCGCGAGAAAGTCCGACTTCAGTTGCGTAGCGGTCTTGATGTCCTCCATGTCTTTGGCGGTAAGCGCAGGGGCTGTCAACCCGCCGCCCTGGCGGTTTATGCCCTTGTTGTTGGACAGCTCACCGCCCAGCCGGACTACGGTGCGAATCTGGCTGCCTTGCACCTCCCGCACGTCCAGCACGATGCGGCCATCGTCGAGCAGCAGCACATCTCCGGCACGGACGTCGCGCGGGAGCTCTTTGTAATCCACGCCGACCCGCTCCTGGTTTCCAAGCCCGGAGTCGGCGTCGACCACGAATGGGGCGCCCTTCTCCAGCCGTACGCTGCCGGTCTCGAACTTGCCGATGCGGATCTTAGGGCCCTGCAAGTCGACCATCAGGCCGACGGTGCGTTGCTGCTCGCGCGACAGCTCGCGCAGCAGCTCTGCACGCCGGACGTGATCCTCGCGCTGACCGTGCGAGAAGTTCATCCGCACGACGTCCACGCCGGCCGCGATCATGCGCTTGAGCACCTCGCGCTCGCTGCTTGCCGGGCCCAGGGTAGCTACGATTTTCGTGCTGCGTTGCATAGGTCAAACCCCTTGATCGACGCCGCGTTGCTCGAGAATTTCGACCGCGGGCAGTTTCTTGCCCTCCAGAAACTCGAGGAAGGCGCCGCCAGCGGTGGATACGTAGCCGATCTTGCCTGTGACGCCGAACTTGGCCAGCGCGGCGACGGTTTCACCCCCGCCAGCCAGCGAAAACGCCGAGGAGGAGGCGATGGCCTGGGCGATGGTTCGCGTGCCGGCGGCGAACTGATCGTGCTCGAACACGCCCAGGGGTCCGTTCCAAACGATGGTGCCGGCCTGTTTGAGCAGCTCGGCGAGACTCGCCGCGGTCTTCGGGCCGATATCCAGAATCCAGTCGTCCACGGCGATCTGCGAGACGTCTTTGGTCGTCGCGGGTGCGGTAGCAGACAACTCTTTCGCGACTACGACGTCGATCGGCAGGGGGACGTCACCGCCCTGCGCTTTGATCTGCGCCATGACTTTTGTCGCTTCGGCCACCAGGTCAGGCTCGGACAGCGACTTGCCGATCGTCATCCCGGCGGCCAGCATGAACGTGTTGGCGATCCCGCCGCCGACGATCAACTGATCCACTTTGCGTGCGAGCGCCGCGAGAATCGTGAGTTTGGTGGAGACTTTGGCGCCGCCGACGATGGCCACCAGCGGCCGCTTCGGCGTCTGCAGCGCTTTGCCTAGAGCTTCCAGCTCGCTCGATAGCAGCGGGCCGGCACAGGCCACCGGCGCGTACTTGGCGATGCCGTGGGTGGTGGCCTCCGCGCGATGGGACGTCGCAAAGGCGTCGTTCACATAGATATCGCACAACGCCGCCATCTTGCGCGCGAGACCATCGTCATTCTTCTTCTCGCCTTTATTGAAGCGGCAGTTCTCCAACAAAACCGCCTTGCCCGGGTCCGCAGTGACCCCTTCGAGCCAATCGCGCTTGAGCGGGACCTGGCTGCCGAGCAACTCCGACAAGCGCTTCGCGACCGGCGCCAGCGATTCCTTCTCGTCGAACTGGCCCTCGGTCGGGCGGCCCAGATGCGACACCAGCAACAGCCGCGCGCCCTTGGACAGCGCGTACTTGATCCCTGAAAGGGACGCCCGAATGCGCGTGTCGTCGCTGATGACGCCATCGTGCAATGGCACATTGAAGTCCTCACGGATCAGCACGCGCTTGCCGGCGAGCTCCACGTTGGTCATTTTGAGGATTGTCATAGAGGTACCGTGATTCGTGCTTGGGTTCGACTACGAGCCACGAACCACGAAACACGAACCACGCATTGCTTGCTTTGCG
>DATJVW010000294.1:0-2768 GCA_035501675.1 Burkholderiales bacterium | reverse complement strand
CCACCAGCGCGCCTGCGACGACCAGTGCGGCGTCACCGGCCGGTGGCAGATGCTCCATCAATTCTGTGCGGTGAAGGCCTGGATGCCGGTGATGGCGCGGCCGAGGATCAGGGCATGCACGTCGTGCGTGCCTTCGTAGGTGTTGACCGCTTCCAGGTTCATCATGTGGCGGACGACGTGAAACTCGTCCGCAATGCCGTTGCCGCCGTGCATGTCGCGAGCGGTGCGCGCGATGTCGAGCGCTTTCCCGCAGGAGTTGCGCTTGACGAGCGAGATCATCTCCGGCGCCGCGCGCCCCTCATCCATCAGCCGCCCGACGCGCAGCGCTGACTGCAGGCCGAGCGTGATCTCGGTCTGCATGTTGGCGAGCTTCAACTGGACCAGCTGAGTGGCCGCCAGGGGCCGACCGAACGCGTGTCGATCGAGGGTGTACTGGCGTGCGGCGTGCCAGCAAAACTCCGCCGCGCCCAGCGCGCCCCAGGCGATCCCGTAGCGCGCCTTGTTCAGGCATCCGAACGGACCTTTCAGTCCGCTCACGTTGGGCAGCAGGTTTCCCTCCGGTACGAACACATCGTCCATCACGATCTCACCGGTCACCGAGATGCGCAGGCTGAACTTGCCCTGGATCTTGGGAGCGGACAAGCCCTGCATGCCCTTTTCGAGGATGAAGCCCCGGATCACGTCGGCGTCATCCTTCGCCCAGACCACGAAGACGTCGGCGATGGGCGAATGAGTGATCCACATCTTCGCCCCCTTCAGCAGCCACCCGCCGTCGACCTTGCGGGCGCGGGTGATCATGCCACCGGCGTCGGAGCCGTAACCCGGCTCGGTCAGCCCGAAGCAGCCGACCCATTCGCCGGTGGCCAGTCGCGGCAGGTACTTGGCTCGCTGCGCTTCGCTGCCGTACGCGTAGATCGGATACATCACCAGGCTCGACTGCACGCTCATGCTCGAGCGATAGCTCGAATCGACGCGTTCGACCTCTCGCGCAGCGAGACCATAGCAGACGTGATTGACGCCGGCGCAACCGTATCCTTGCAATGTCGAGCCCAGGAAGCCGAGCGCGCCCATCTCCGACAGCACCTCACGATCGAAGCGCTCGTGCCGATGCGCTTCCAGCACGCGCGGCATCAGCTTGTCCTGGGCATAGGCGCGGGCCGAATCGCGCACCATCCGCTCCTCGTCCGCGAGCTGCTCTTCCAGCAACAGCGGATCCTCCCAGGAGAACACGGGTTTGCTCATGGGGGCATTCATGCATTCCTCTCCGCGATCTTCTCCGTGCAAACGCGGGCAGTATACACGCGCATCAGCCGGGGGCTGTCTCCCGCCCAGGCAGGCGGCCGATCGACCGGCGGCGAGATCAGGAGGCGGGACGCTTGCGGCAAACATCGAAGCCGTCGCGCCACCCGGTGGCGTACTGGGCTTCTTTGGCAAAACGCGCTTCGTCGCGTTTCAACGCGCCATCGCGGGCGCTTTGGCATCCATCACCGTAGCCCTCGCGGAAGGCAGGCGGAAAGCCGTTGAGGTTCACCCTGGGTGGCGGCGGGGGCTTGGAGATTGCGCAGCCGGCAGACAAGACCAAGGCCACGGCCAGCGCCGCCATAGGACGGACAAGGAAGATCACAGATGGAACACCGCAAAAAAAGATGCCCGACAAGGGAGGCAATCGGGCAAAAAGAGAGCGCTAACGCGCACGAAACTTAAATGGGTCGGAAGATTGCGATGCTGTCGCTGTCCTTCATGCTCGGCTGCCGGGGCTCCTGCGCGACCGAAGTGGGCGCGCTCTGCATCAGTTCACGGTCCTGTCGAGTACCTTCTTCCGCGCTGCGGCGGGCTTGCTCGTTGCCTCGGTGGTCTTGACCGCCACGTCGTCGACGGGCCGGCCCGGTCCGCCCGAGGGCAGCGTGTCCGACGCCAATTCCGGCTTTGCCGCCGCCTGGTCGGTGGGGCTCGTAGATTCGGCGAAGGCAACCACGCCTACGCGTGCGGCCGGCAAATGCCCGGTTATCGCCGCGATCCCGATGCATCCAAAGACCGTCACCGATCCGGCGGCGACGACCATGAGCGGGAATAGCCAACTGCTTCGAAGCTCCACGGTTTCCTTCCAGAGGCGCGCCCGCACAAGGTGTACCCGGGAATGCCCCGCAACGGCCACTCGCATTCCTTGGTGGCCCTCAATCGGGTAAGGCCCTGCAAATTGTATACCAAGGGTAAAATTGGCTCATAATCAATACGTTAATGTTTCAAAATCGATCGAGTCTGTCCGCTGCCAGCGACGCGCCCGGTGACGCACCAAAAGATATACTTAAATCAATAGCTTATATGTCTCTGCGAGGTGACACGCCGATTAGAAAATGCGCGGCTGGAACCGGCCGGCGTAAAGGCCAAGCCCGCACGCCCTGCCCCATCAGGCATCTGCGCCAGGCGCACGCCCCCACCGTCCGAGGGCGTGCGTAGAGGACCTGCCGCTGCCTTCTAGCGGTGTGCCTCGGCCAGCGGCTTGAACATCGAAGGGTTGAGATGATGCCGTTGCAGAAGCTTGTAGAACTCGGTCCGGTTACGCTTTGCCAAGCGCGCGGCCTGGGTCACGTTCCCGTTGGTGATCTTGAGCAGCTTCGCCAGGTAATCGCGCTCGAAATCGAAGCGGGCGGACTCGAACGAGGACAGGTCGCCCATCTCGCCTCGAATCGCACTCTCCAGCAGTCCGGGACTGATGATCGGTGTCGTAGCGAGCGCAACTGCCTGCTCCACCACGTTGTACAGTTCGC
>DATJVW010000293.1:0-36955 GCA_035501675.1 Burkholderiales bacterium | reverse complement strand
CGCTTGCGATCCTTGGGCGCGATCTCCACCACGGTCGCCAATTCGTTGATCAGCGATTCCAAGTCGCCGACCTTCGACGGAATGATCTCCAGCGTGTAGGCAGCGTAATTGTGGGCGATCACCGCACCGTTGCGATCCAGGATGAGTCCACGATTGGGAATGATCGGGACGATCGAGATGCGATTGTTCTCGGCCAGCGTATGGTAATAGTCGTGCTGCAGCACCTGCAGGTAGAAGAATCGGATCAGCAGCAGGAAGAACACGACCAACACGACCCCAGCACAAACGACAAGCCGCATCTGAAAGTTGTGCAGCTCTTTCTGGTGATCGCGCAGCTCGGCACGCCGAGCCCCCGACAGAACGATCGGCTCGCGCTCTTCGCGCGCAGCCAGCCGACGAAAAATGCGCAGCCTAGACAGCATCCGGATCGGACCTCGGTCGCAGCGGAACGCGTATCACGTTGAACAAGAGGGGCCACATTCCCGCCCCCAGGAAGCCGGGCACGAAGTACAGGGCGCCGGGAAAATCGGCGCCCGCCATGAGACGCACGCCCAGCATGATCAACTGGGAGGCGACGAGAATCAACAGAACGTGCACGATCTGGTGACGCATGCCGAACATCACGATCCGGCGATGCAGCAAGATAGCCAGGTACATTAGGACAGCGTAAGCCAAGGCGTGCTGACCAAACAAGCTGCCGTCGGCCACGTCCATGAGCAGGCCCAACAACCATGCCGGTAGAAATCCTACCCGTCGGGGGTGGTAGACCACCCAATAGATGAGCGTCAGCGCAATGAAATCCGGGCGGATCTGCTGCAGCAGCGGCGGCAGGGCAAACAGGTCGAGGACCAAGGCGCTGAGCAGCGTCAGCGCGATGTAGCGCGCCTTGACCGGCAGCAGAATCTCCTGCGGGGCGGTCCTGCCGATGGGCGGTGCACGCAGCCAATCAAAATTCACTTCTTTGCCCTCTTGGCCTTGGGTCCGGGTTCTTCATCCGTCACCGGATTCTCCGGCAGCCGATCCGCGGTGGACACGATCAGCACCTGGCCGAAGCTGGTCACACTGGCGGCGGGCGTGCAGGTAATGCGGGCGAAAGCGTACGCGGCGTTGCGTTCGATATTGGACACCACCGCCACCGGAAGACCTGGTGGGTAGGTACCGTCGATACCCGAGGTGACCAGCAGGTCACCATTCTGAATATCGGCATTCACCGGCATGAAGCGCAGCTCGAGCGTGCCGTCGTAGCCGATGCCGAAGGTGACCCCGCGCAAGCCGCTGCGCACCGATTGAATCGGTATCGCTTGCTCCTTGTCGGTGACCAAGGTGACCTCCGAGACCCAGGGGAAGACGCGCGTGACCTGGCCGACTACGCCGGCCTCATCGACCACCGCCTGACCGGCCTTTACACCGTGCTGAAAGCCCCTATCCACCACCACCCGACGGGTGAAGGGGTCACGATTGGAGTAGAGAATCTCGGCCGCGATGAAATCGCGCGGCAACCGCTCGCGCAGGCCGAGCAGCTGGCGCAGGTGCTGGTTCTCGCTCTCGAGAGATTTACCCACTTGTAGAGCAGCGGTGTCGAGCAGTTCCTGGCGCCTCAGTTGGTCGTTGTCCCGCTGCAACTGAGACTGGGTTACGAAGAACTCGCCGATGCGCGTAGCCACCGCACTAGGCACCGAGGACAGCCGCTGCAACGGGTAAACCACCCCCGCGATGCCTTGGCGCAGGACCACAAGGTAGTTGAAACGAGCGTCCGCCACCAGCAGCACGACGGACAGGATCGAGAAGAAGGTGAATCGGGTGAGGAGGCTCGGACCGCGCTTGAAGAACGGTGGCGGCGAGTATTCCATGGGGTGACTGCGGTCGACGGGCGAGTGGCAGAGCGCCTGCCTTCAAGCAAGAACTGTGCGGCGCCGCCAGCGGGCCAGGACGGCAACGCGCGGGAGGCGCTCCGCTTTTCAGTCGCTGGTGAAAATGCTGCCGAGCTTGTCCATCTTGTCCAGAGCTTTGCCCGAGCCGCGCACCACGCAGGTCAGTGGATCGTCCGCCACGATCACGGGCAGCCCGGTTTCCTCCATCAGCAGACGGTCTATGTCGCGCAACAAAGCCCCGCCCCCGGTGAGCACCATCCCTTTCTCGGCGATATCGGCGCCCAGTTCTGGCGGCGTCTGCTCGAGGGCCGATTTGACTGCGCTCACGATGGCGTTGAGCGGCTCGGTCAGCGCCTCCAGGATCTCGTTGCTGGAGATCGTGAAGCTGCGCGGGATTCCCTCGGCGAGGTTGCGCCCCTTGACTTCCTTTTCCTTGACCTCGCTGCCCGGGAAGGCGGACCCGATCTCCTTTTTGATCTCCTCGGCGGTGGTTTCGCCGATCAGCATGCCGTAGTTGCGGCGGATGTAGTTGATGATGGCCTCGTCAAACTTGTCGCCACCCACCCGCACCGAGCCCGAGTAGACGATTCCCCCTAAAGAGATGACGCCCACCTCGGTGGTGCCGCCGCCGATGTCCACCACCATCGACCCGGTCGCCTCTTCCACCGGAAGTCCCGCGCCAATCGCGGCCGCCATCGGCTCTTCGATCAGCTCGACCTTGCGCGCCCCGGCGCCGTAGGCGGATTCGCGGATGGCGCGACGCTCGACCTGCGTCGAGCCGCACGGCACGCAGATCACGATTCGCGGGCTGGGCGAGAACAGGCGGTTGTCATGCACCTTCTTGATGAACTGCTTGAGCATCTGCTCGGTCACCGTGAAGTCGGCGATCACGCCGTCTTTCATCGGCCGGATAGCGATGATGTTGCCCGGGGTGCGGCCTAGCATCTGCTTCGCAGCCAGCCCGACCTCCTGGATCACTTTCTTGCCGTTGGGGCCGCCTTCCTGCCGAATGGCGACCACCGACGGCTCGTTCAGAACGATGCCCTTACCGCGCACGTAGATCAAGGTATTGGCTGTGCCGAGGTCGATGGCGAGATCATTCGAGAAGTAACCGCCGAGGAATCCGAACATGAAGCTCCCGGTCTGTGGGGTCGATGATTTGTGGAGGGAAGCGATTATAATAACCTACTTGAAGAATGCCTTGGAAGCGCCGGTCCCGTCTGGCGCACCCGCAAGGAAAGCAGCCTGCCGCTGAAACTCCGATGAGCCTTTCTCTGGACGACGTGAGACGCATCGCTCAGCTCGCCCGCCTCGACCTCTCCGACGCCGAGGCACGACAGATTCTGGCTCAGTTGCAAACCATCTTCGTTTTGATCGGCGAGCTACAGTCGGTCGATACGCACGGCATCGAGCCGATGTCCCACGCTCGGGACGTGACCCTGCGGCTGCGCGAGGATCAGGTGACCGAGCAGGACCAGCACGAGTTGTTCCAGAGCATCGCCCCGCAGGTCGAGAGCGGACTCTACCTGGTGCCAAGAGTCATCGAGTAGGGAGCACACGGGCGAGCGGAAGCGCAGGACGAAGCGCGAGCGTTGACCGCTTCCGCCGTCCCCCCGGTCCCTGTCGCAACATGATCAATTCCAGCTTGACGGAACTGTCCAGCGCCCTCGCGCGGAAAGAGATCTCCAGCGCCGAGCTCACCCAGCTGTTTCTCGACCGCGCGCGACGGCTAAACCCCGCTTTCAACGCCTTCATCACCCTCGATCCGCAGGCAAGCCTCGCACAGGCGCGCGCCGCGGACCAGCGCATCGCCCAGGGCAAGGCGCAGCCGCTGACCGGCATTCCGGTGGCTCTCAAGGACATCCTGTGCACTAAGGGCTGGCTGACGACCTGCGGCTCCAGGATCCTGTCCAACTTTGTCGCCCCCTATGATGCGCACGTGGTCGAGAAGCTGGAGGGCGCCGGGGCGGTCAATCTGGGGAAGACGAACATGGACGAGTTCGCGATGGGCTCGTCCAGCGAGACCTCACACTACGGGCCGGTGGCGAATCCTTGGGATCGCGGCGCAGTCCCGGGCGGAAGCTCGGGCGGCTCGGCGGTCGCGGTCGCAGCCCGATTGGCGCCCGCGGCGCTGGGCACGGACACCGGCGGCTCCATCCGGCAACCTGCAGCGATGTGCGGCATTTCCGGCTTGAAGCCGACCTATGGGGTGGTGTCCCGATATGGCTTGATCGCCTTCGCCTCCAGCCTGGACCAGTGCGGCCCCATGGCGAAGTCGGCGGCCGACCTGGCGTTGCTGCTCAGCACGGTCGCCGGGTTCGATCCCCGCGACTCGACCAGCCTCGAGCGCCCAGCCGAGGACTACTCGCACGCGCTGGCGGAACCGATCGCGGGCTTGCGCATCGGCCTGCCGAAGGAGTTCTTCGGCGAGGGTCTCAGTGCGGACGTAGGCGTTGCGGTGCAAGCAGCGATAACGGAATACCAAAGACTGGGCTGCCGCGTAGTGGACGTAGATCTGCCGCGGACTCGCTTTTCGGTGCCGGCCTACTACGTGCTGGCGCCGGCCGAGGCCTCCAGCAACCTCGCCCGGTTCGACGGCGTACGTTATGGCTACCGGGCGCCGCAATACGCCGATCTGCGCGACATGTACATGAAAACCCGGGCGCAGGGCTTCGGCGCGGAGGTCAAGCGCCGGATACTCGTCGGGACCTACGTGTTGTCGCACGGCTACTATGAGGCCTACTACCTGCAGGCCCAAAAGATCCGGCGTTTGATCGCGCAAGACTTTGCCGAAGCCTTCCAGCGCTGCGACGTCATCATGGGCCCGACATCGCCGACGACGGCCTTCAAGCTGGGGACCAGAACCGCCGATCCGGTGCAGATGTACCTCAGCGATATCTACACCATTCCGGCGCCGCTGGCCGGCATCCCAGGGCTGTCCATTCCCTGCGGCTTCGGGGACGGCAAACGGCCCGTGGGACTTCAGATCATGGGCAATTACTTCCAGGAGGCGCGCATGCTCAATGCGGCGCACCAATACCAGCGGGTCACCGACTGGCATCTGCGCATTCCTCCCGGACTCGATTAGAGTGTAGGCGAATGGATCGGATCAGATCCCGTCTGTGAGGGAAGGAACTCTGTCATGCGGTGGGAAGTCGTCATCGGCCTGGAAACACATGCTCAGCTGTCGACGGCAGCGAAGATGTTCTCGGGCGCGTCCACGGCGTTCGGCGCTGCGCCCAACACCCAGGCTTGCGCGGTAGATCTCGCCCTGCCTGGCGTGCTTCCCGCGGCGAACAGGGGTGCGGTGGAGCGCGCCATCCGTTTCGGGCTGGCAGTGGGCGGAACCATCAACGGGCGCTCCGTGTTCGCGCGCAAGAACTATTTCTACCCCGATCTCCCCAAAGGCTACCAGATCAGCCAGTATGAGTTGCCCATCGTGCGAGGCGGCAGTATTTCCGTCCGGCTGGGTGCGACGCAAAAGAGCGTCCGTCTGACCCGCGCCCATCTCGAGGAAGACGCCGGCAAATCCCTGCACGAGGACTTCCGCGGTATGAGCGGGATCGACCTCAACCGGGCCGGTACGCCGCTGCTGGAGATCGTCTCGGAGCCCGACATGCGCAGCGCCGAGGAGGCGGTGGCGTACGCCAAGACGTTGCACGCCTTGGTGCGCTGGATCGGGATCTGCGACGGCAACATGCAGGAGGGTTCGTTCCGTTGCGACGCCAACGTCTCGATCCGGCCAGAGGGCAGCGAGCAGCTCGGTACCCGATGCGAGATCAAGAACCTCAACTCGTTTCGCTTCTTGGAGCGGGCCGTCGAATACGAAGTGCAGCGTCAGATCGAGATTCTCAGCGCGGGCGGGACGGTCGTGCAACAGACACGGCTTTACGACCCGGACCGCGATGAGACGCGTTCCCTGCGATCGAAGGAGGATGCCCAAGACTACCGCTACTTCCCGGATCCCGACCTGCCGCCCTTGGAAGTGACGCAGGCTTGGGTGGAGCAGGTGCGCAAAGGCCTGCCCGAGTTGCCCGAAGCCAAGCGCGAACGGTTCCAGCGCGAGCTCGGGCTCTCCCTCTACGATGCGTCCGTGTTGACCGCGAGCCGCGAGATGGCGACCTATTTCGAAGATACTGTGTGCGCGCTTCCCGGTCAGGCAAAGCTGTGCGCCAACTGGGTGATGGGGGAGTTGTCGGGGAGGCTGAACAAGGAAGGACTCGACATCGCCCAATCGCCGCTCCCGGCCTCGGCTCTCGCGGCTCTACTCAGACGTTTTGCCGACGGCACGATTTCGGGCAAGGTCGCGAAGGACGTGTTCGAGGTTCTTTGGAAAGGCGGCGGAGACGTCGATCAGATCATCGAAGCGCGCGGCCTGAAGCAGATCTCTGACGTGGACCAGATCGAGAAAATCGTGGAGGCGATCATCTCGGCGAACCCCGCGCAGGTGGCGGAGTTCCGGGCAGGCAAGCAAAAGGCGTTCAACTTCTTGGTCGGCCAGGCCATGAAAGCCAGTCGGGGTAAGGCCAACCCGGAACAGCTCAACGAGATCCTGCGTCGGAGGCTGTCAGGATGAGCCGTGCGTAGCTGGGATCAGCGCTGCGTCAATTCGAGGTAGCGCTTCTTGTCTCCGTCGTACTTGACCTTGATCACCTCGATTTCCGCCTTGTGCCGATCGATCTCGGCTCGGATGCTGCTCACCTCGCTCCGTTCGTCTGCCAAGTCCAGTTCCAGCCCGTTGGGAACCTGCTTGCCGGCGTCGGTGAAGGCGGCCGCCTGACGCTGCAACGCGGCTAGCCTATCCTGCGCCCTCTTGAGGCGTGGCTCCAGCCCGCGGATGGCTTGCACCGGGAGTTGCAGAGTGCGGTCGCGGTGCTCATCGATCTCTCTTGCGCTGGTGTACGTATTGACCAATGCCAGGTCGCGCCGTCGCTGCTCGAAGTCGCGCTGTTTGTCGTCTCGCTCGCGCACGGCCTTCAGCTCGGCCGCCTTGCGCTGCTCCGGCGTGATCGCTGAGTCCCATTTGCGGATCGTCAGGCCTTGCTTGCTCATCTCTTGCGCGGCCTGGTCCTTGTATTCAGGGGGAATGACCTCGCCATAATGTGTAACCCCCCTCTCATCGGTCCACTTGAAGATCTTTGCGGCCATGGCTGCATTGGCCTGGGCCAGCGCGAGCGCCAATCCAGCCGCAACGACCACAGGGTTAGCCCGCATGTTTTTACACTCCGTATTGACTGCGATAACGCATGACCCCCTGCAACTCGCGTGCCATTCCACCTCGCGCCTCCAGGTAATGGATCAAGTCGTCCAGCGTTGCGATGCTGGTGACCGAAAGGCCTAACTCTTGTTCGACCTCCTGCACCGCCGAAAGCACGCCCTGGCCGCGCTCCATACGATCCAGCGCGATCACGACCCCGCACGGGCTGCCCCCTCCCGCGCCGATCAGATCGACCGACTCCCGCGCGGATGTCCCGGCCGAAATCACGTCGTCCACGATCAGCACGCGGCCCGTGAGCGGCGCCCCGATGATCACGCCCCCCTCGCCGTGATCCTTGGGTTCCTTGCGGTTAAACGAGATAGGCACATTTCGACCATTTTCGGCAAGAGCTACCGCAGCGGCCGTGACCAGAGGAATGCCCTTGTAGGCCGGGCCGAACAGTTGGTCGAACGCGATGCCTGAGCCCAGGATCGCTTGCGCGTAGAATTGCCCGAGCCGCCGCAACGAGGCGCCGTCGTTGAACAGCCCGGCATCGAAGAAGTAGGGAGAGACACGGCCCGCCTTGGTGGTGAACGATCCGAAACGCAGAACGTTGCGCTCCAAGGCGAACGCGATGAAGTCCTCGCTAAAGCTCAGATCCCGCATCCTTTGCGTATCATCACGCTGAATCTAAACGGGCTGCGCTCAGCCGTCAACAAAGGGCTGCTGCGCTGGCTGCCGCGTCAGAAGGCCGACGTCGTCTGCGTGCAGGAGATCAAGGCGCAAGCGGCAGACCTCACCGAGAGCATGCGCAACCCGACGCCGCTGCGCGGGTACTTTCACTTCGCCGAGAAGAAGGGCTACAGCGGCGTGGGTGTTTACTGCGCGCGGCCACCGGATCGCCTCATCGCGGGCATTGGGATCGCGGACATCGACGCCGAGGGGCGCTACCTCGAAGCACGATTCGGTGAACTGAGCGTGGTGTCCTTCTACCTGCCGTCCGGCTCGAGTTCCGAGGAGCGGCTGGCGGTCAAGTTCAGCTTCCTCGAGCGAGTGATTCCCAGACTTCATGCGCTGGCAACCAGCGGGCGAGCGGTTGTCATCTGCGGGGACTGGAACATCGCGCATCGGGAAATCGATCTGAAGAACTGGCGCTCGAACCGGAACAACCCGGGCTTTCTTCCGCAGGAGCGTGCCTGGCTCTCGGGAGTATTTGAGAAGCTGGGCTACGTGGACGTATTCCGGCGGCTCGATCCGCGCCCGGACCAATACACCTGGTGGTCCAACCGCGGCCAGGCTTGGGCCAGGAACGTGGGCTGGCGCATCGACTACCAGATCGCCACACGGGGCATCGCCCAGACGGCGGTCAAGGCGTCAATCTACAAGGCGAAGCGCTTCTCGGATCACGCTCCGCTGGTCATCGACTATGACTATGAGACGCGGTGATTCGCGGTTCGTGACGTCGTCCCGACAGTGTGTTGCGCACTGCGCGAACAGGCGGCATGGCGTAGTGCCGGCGTCGCGCACTACTCGACGTCAGTTTCGAATCACGAAACACGAGTCACGAATCACGGCCTTTCTCGTTCCACGGCGCTACCCACCACAGGAGCAGCATCCCCGGAACCGCTAGCAACGTGCACAGCAGGTAGAAGTAAAACCAGCCGGTCTGCTCGACGATCCAGCCGGTAGTGGCGTTGATCAGTGTCCGGGGCACGGCCGCCAGGCTCGTGAACAAGGCAAACTGGGTGGCCGTGTAGCGTGGATTGGTGGTGCGCGCGATGAACGCCGCGAATGCCGCTGTGCCCAGCCCCACGCCCAGCGCTTCGAAGCCGATCGCCCCGGCCAGTGCGACGCGGTCTCCCGGAAGCTGTGACAGCAGCGCGAATCCGAGGATCGACAGGGCCTGCGCTGCGCCGAACACCCAAAGTGCGCGGTTGATGCCCAGCTTGATCATCCACAGACCGCCCAGCAGACCGCCAAAAACGCTCGGCCAGAGCCCGGCATTCTTGGCGATGAGGCCGATTTGTGATTTGCTGAAGCCCATGTCGAGGTAGAAGGGGGTAGCCAGCGCGGTGGCCATGCTGTCGCCGAGCTTGTAAAGGAAGACGAAGCCCAGGACCGCCGCCGCCGGGCGCCAGCCGGCGCGGCGCACGAACTCAACGAAGGGCTCGACAACCGCGTCGCGCAGGGTGCGCGGCGCACCGTGCGGAACGGTCGGCTCGGTGGCGAGCAGCGTCATGCCGATTCCAGGCAGCATGAACAAAGCGGTGATGATGAAGACGATCGGCCATGGATAGTGGTCGGCCAGCACCAGCGACAGCGAGCCGGGAATCAAACCGGCGATCTTGTAGGCGTTGACGTACACCGCAGTTCCCAGCCCTAGCTCGGCGTCGCTCAGGATCTCCCGGCGATAGGCATCGAGAACGATGTCCTGGCTCGCGCTCAAGAACGCCGTCAGCGCCGCCAGGCCCGCGATGGAGCGCATGTCGGTCGCAGGCCACAACCCGCCGATCAGGCTGATCGCCAGCAGCAGGGCACACTGCGTGATCAACATCCAGCCGCGCCGCCGCCCCAGGCCGGGAAAGGCAAAGCGGTCGAGCAGGGGCGACCAGAGGAACTTCCAGGTGTAGGGGAACTGAATCAGCGTGAACAGCCCGATGGCCTTCAGGTCCACGTGCTCCGAGCGCAGCCAGCCTGGAACGAGCGTGAGCAGAACGTACAGCGGCAGCCCGGAGCTGAACCCTGCAAACACGCAAATCAGCATGCGTCGGGTAAAAAGAACATCGCGCAAGGGCGGGCTGCCGACTCGAGTTGCAGCCTGCAGCGGGGTTCCGGGCACGTCCGGTTTAGCGGCTATGGCTGCGGGCCCCGGTCGAAGCGATACACCGCGAGAGAACCGAGCAGGTTGGGGAGGATGGAGATCATCCGGCCCCGGTCCATCACGACGCGCTCCAGGATGCGGATGCCGTGGTCGGCGCAAAACGCCTCGAAGTCGCGGATCGTGAACAGATGCACGTTGGGCGTGTCGTACCACTGATAGGGCAGGGTGGGCGACACCGGCATGCGGCCGCAGAGGATCTGCAGCCTGTGGCCCCAGTAACCGAAGTTCGGAAACGTGACAATCGCCTGCCGGCCTACGCGCAACATCTCTCCGATGATCCGCTCGGTGTGCCGCACGGCTTGCAGGGTCTGAGACAGGATCACGTAGTCGAAGGAGCCGGACTCGAAACCCGCGAGCCCTGATTCGAGGTTGCTCTGCAGCACGTTTACGCCGTTGCGCACACTGGCCAAGATGTTGGCGTCGTCGATTTCGATGCCGTATCCCATGGCGCGGCGCGCCTCCCTGAGGTAGCGCAGCAGCGAGCCGTCGCCGCAGCCCAGGTCCAGCACCTGCGCCCCGTGCTCAATCCACGCCGCGATAGCATCGAACTCGGGTCGGCCCGAGAGCGAGTCGTCGGCTTGCGCGGGGCGCAACGCCGCTGCGATCGGGCGTGTCATCCGATGTCTACGTTGTCCAGATAGGCCCGGATCAAGTCGTGATAGCGCTGATCATCCATGAGGAAAGCATCGTGACCGTGAGGCGCATCGATCTCCGCGTAGGACACATCGAGGCGATTGTCGACCAGCGCCTTGAGGATCTCGCGCGAGCGCGCTGGCGAAAAGCGCCAGTCCGAGGTAAACGACACCACCAGGAACGCGGCCTGCGCGCGCGCCAGTGCCTTGGTCAGATCGCCGCCATAGTCTGCCGCGGGGTCGAAGTAATCCAGCGCCTTGGTGATGCGCAGGTAGGTGTTGGCGTCGAAGTAGTCGGAGAACTTGTCACCCTGATAGCGCAGATAGGACTCGATCTCGAACTCCACATCGAAGTTGAACTTGAGCGCGCCGTCGCGCAGCGCCCGACCAAACTTCTCGGCCATGGCGTCATCGGACAGATAGGTGATATGACCGATCATGCGCGCCAAGCGCAACCCGCGCCGGGGAACCACACTGTGGGCGTAGAAATCGCCGCCGTGAAAGTCCGGATCGGTCATGATCGCCTGGCGCGCCACCTCGTTGAAAGCGATGTTCTGCGCCGACAGCTTGGGCGCCGCGGCGATCACCAGGGCGTGACGAATGCGATCCGGGAAGCTCATGGTCCACTGCAGCGCCTGCATGGCGCCGAGACTGCCGCCCATGACCACCGCGAAGCGCTCGATGCCGAGGTAATCGGCCAGCTGCGCCTGGGTTTGGACCCAGTCCTCCACTGTCACCACCGGAAAATCCGCACCCCAGGGCCGGCCGGTCCCGGGATTGATGCTGGCCGGCCCCGTGGAGCCGTGACAGCCGCCCAGGTTGTTGACACCCACGACGAAAAAGCGATCCGTGTCCACCGGCTTCCGCGGGCCAACCAGGTTGTCCCACCAGCCGACGCTGGAAGGGTCGCCGCCATAGATGCCGGCCACGTGGTGTGACGCGTTGAGCGCATGACATACCAGGACCGCGTTGTCGCGCTTCTCGTTGATCCGCCCATAAGTCTCGTAGGCCAGCTCATAGCGGTCGATGACCGCGCCGCTGCGCAGCCGGACGGGCCGGTCGAACTGCGCGTTGCGCGCGGTGACCACACCGATTGATTCGGGGGCGTTCACGTAACGGTCTGCGTTGACCTGGCAATCAAGATGGAGCCCGCGCTTCGGACATCCGGCGCATCATCTGCCGCACCGCGTCCTCCCGCATGGATCGGAACAGGAGTTCCTGTTCGTCCGCCTTGGCGAGCACCGCCTGAACGTCGTAAGTCAGGTCGCGCCGCAGGGAGATGTCGTTCGGCGGAATCCAATCCTTGTTGGCGTTGTCGTGAAGGCGATAGGACACGCGATAGCGCAGCTCGTATTCGGCCACCTGCCCGGCGGTGGTCAGCGACAGGATCTGCGTCTCCTGGAGTTCGCTCAGCACCTGCAGCACAACCTGTGCGTCCTCCGGACGTGCAACCAGCTTCGGTTGGCTGCTGCTGGCAATGTAGCGCCTCAAATCGCCGGCGAAAGAAGAGTATCTGGGCGCATCGATATACAGAGTCTGGAACGGCAACGGACGCGCCGCGCTCGGATGGAAGCCGCAGCCGGCCAATGCGACCGACAGCAGCACAAGCAAGACCGTTGCATGATGGCCACACCGGCTGCCGACGCGCGACGCGCGACGCGCGACTCGCACTCGGCACCGCTTCACGTCGCCACTCACACAACCACGTTGACCAGCCGGCCAGGGACCACGACGACCTTCTTCACGGTCTGTCCAGCGATGTACTTCAGCGCGGTCGGGCTGGTGAGGGCCAGGTCCTCGATCACGGCGCGCGGTGCGTTGCTCGGCACGCGGATGTTGCCGCGCAACTTGCCGTTGATCTGCAGCACCAGCTCAATCTCGTCCTGGAGCAGCGCCGCAACATCGACCTCCGGCCACGGCGCGGCAAAGATATCGTCACCGAAACCCAGCTCGCGCCACAGGTGGAAGCAAACGTGGGGTGTGATCGGCGCCAGGATCCGGAGCAAAATATGCATGGCTTCATGCAGCAGCTGCCGCCGGTACCGCAGACCGTCGACATAGGCGGCATCGCCGGTCGCGACCTTCTGAAACCCGAGCGGGTTGTGCATCGCATTCAGGATCTTCATCGCTCCCGAGACGCAGGTGTTGAACTGCAGCTTGTGGAAGTCGAAGTTCACCTGCTTCAAGATCGCATGCACCTCGCGTCGCTTGGCCGCGCCCTCGGGATCGAGTCGGTCCCAATCCTGCGGGTAGGCGTACGCCGAGCGCGGCTCGCGGCTCTCGGATTCGCGCTCCAGAATCTCACGGTGGTCGTAGACAAAGGCCCACAGGCGCTTCAGGAATCGGAACGCACCTTCCACCCCCGCGTCTGACCACTCCAAAGACTGTTCCGGCGGCGAGGCGAACATGATGAACAGCCGGGCCGTGTCCGCACCGTACTGGTCGATAAGCGCCTGCGGGTCAATGCCGTTGTTCTTGGACTTCGACATGGTGCCCACGCCGCCCGACTCGACTGGATGCCCGTCTGCCTTGAGCTTCGCGCCGATACGCTGCCCGTGCTCGTCCGTTACCAACTCGACATCGCCCGGGTTGTAGTAGACGATGCGACCCGTATCGGTCTTGCGAAAGAATATCTCGTTCAGCACCATGCCCTGGGTGAGCAGGTTGGTGAAAGGCTCATCCAGCGTCAACAGCCCGAGGTCGCGCATCACCTTGGTCCAGAAACGTGAATACAGCAGGTGCAGAATGGCGTGCTCGATGCCGCCGATGTATTGGTCCACTCGCATCCAGTAAGCCACGCGCTCGTCTACCATCGCTTGCTCGTTGTCCGGGCACGCGTAGCGGAGGTAGTACCAGGACGAATCCACGAAGGTGTCCATCGTGTCGGTTTCACGCCGTGCTTTGCCGCCACACGTCGGGCAGTGAGCCTGCGCGAACGCCGCCGTCTTGGCGAGCGGGTTGCCGCTACCGTCGGGCACCAGGTCCTCGGGAAGAATCACCGGCAACTGGCGGTCCGGGACCGGCACGTCGCCACAGCTGTCGCAGTAGATGAGGGGAATGGGCGTACCCCAGTAGCGCTGCCGCGATATGCCCCAGTCGCGTAGCCGGTACTGGACGCGCTTGCGGCCTAGGCCCTTCCGCTCAAGGGCCTCGGCAATGGCATCCACCGCCGCCTGGAACTCAAGGCCATCGAACGGCCCAGAGTTCACGGTCATGCCGTGCGCTGCATAAGCGTCTCTCCAGGGGGATACCGTATCCTGGTACGCGCCGGTCTTGGACGCGATCACGCATTTGATCGGCAGGCGGTAACGGATCGCGAACTCGAAGTCGCGTTGGTCATGCGCCGGCACCGCCATGACCGCGCCTTCGCCGTATCCCATGAGCACGTAGTTCGCAACCCACACCGGCAGCTTGTCGCCGGACAAGGGATGGATCACGTACAGCCCGGTGGGCATGCCTCTCTTGTCCTGCGTGGCGAGCTCCGCCTCCATCACCGGACCGCGCTTGCACTCTTCGACGAACGCCGCCAGCTGCCGGTTGGTGCCAGCGGCCTTGGCGGCGAGCGGATGCTCCGCCGCTACCGCGCAGTACGTTGCCCCCATGAGCGTGTCCGCGCGAGTGGTAAAGGCCTTCAGCACGCCGCTGCCGTCCTCGTAGGGGAAGCCCACCTCCACGCCCTCGCTGCGCCCGATCCAGTTGGCCTGCATGACTTTCACCCGCTCCGGCCAGCCGGGCAAATTGTCGAGCGCCGCCAGCAGCTCGTCGGCATAAGCGGTGATCCGCATGTAGAACATCGGGATCTCGCGCTTCTCCACCAGGGCGCCGGTGCGCCAGCCGCGGCCGTCGATCACCTGCTCGTTCGCGAGCACGGTTTGGTCGACGGGGTCCCAGTTCACCACACCGGTAGTCTTGTAAACCAGACCCTTTTCCAGCATGCGCAGGAACAGCCACTGATTCCACCGATAATAGTCGGGCCGGCAGGTGGCCAGCTCACGCTCCCAGTCGATGGAGAAGCCCAGCGACTTGAGTTGCTTCTTCATGTAAGCGATGTTGTCGTTGGTCCACCGAGCCGGCGGCACGCCATTGGCTATCGCCGCGTTCTCGGCCGGCAGTCCGAACGCATCCCAACCCATGGGCTGGAGTACGTTGTAGCCTTTCATGCGGTGATAGCGCGACAGCACATCGCCGATGGTGTAGTTGCGCACATGCCCCATGTGCAGCTTACCGGACGGATAGGGAAACATGGACAGGCAATAATACTTGGGGCGGTCGTTGCGCTCGATCGCCCGGGCGGCCTTGGCCTGTTCCCACTCCACCTGAGTTTGCTTTTCGAGCTCGGCGGGACGGTATTGCGGATGCATCATGACCGGGGGTATGGCTTCCAAAATGCGAAATTATACCTGCAGCGTGACGTCGGGCACCCGCGCCGGTCGAGAAGGCCGCGCGCGACTGCCCGACGCCGCACGGGTATAATCGCGCACACCCGCACCGACCTCTACGTGATTTCCAGCGACATCCTCGCGCGCCTCAACCCGCAGCAGCTCAAGGCGGTGACGTTGCCGCATGTGTCCGCCCTGATCCTGGCGGGCGCGGGCAGCGGCAAGACCCGCGTGCTCACCACCCGTGTCGCCTGGCTCATCCAAACCGGGCAGGTGAGTCCGCACGGCATACTCGCGGTCACTTTCACCAATAAGGCGGCACGCGAGATGCTCACTCGCATCTCTGCCATGCTCACCATCAGCACGCGCGGCATGTGGGTAGGCACGTTCCACGGTCTGTGCAACCGCATGCTGCGCGCCCACCACCGCGACGCCGCCCTGTCCCAGACCTTTCAAATTCTGGACAGCCAGGATCAGATGGCGCTGATCAAGCGCCTGCTCAAGTCTCTCAACGTGGACGACCAGCGTTTCCCCCCGCGCGAGCTGCAGTATTTCATCAACGGCAACAAAGAGGCAGGGCTGCGCGCGGCGGCCGTGGAAGCATACGACGAGCACTCGAAGCGGCTCACCGAGCTGTACTCGGAATACGACCAGCAGTGCAACCGCGAGGGCGTGGTGGACTTCGCGGAGCTGCTGCTGCGCTGTTTCGAGCTGCTGTCGCGCAACGAGATCCTGCGCAGCCACTATCGCCGCCGCTTCGCCCACATTCTGGTAGACGAATTCCAGGACACCAGCCGTCTGCAGTACCAATGGCTCAGGCTCCTGGCCGGGAGCGACAACGCCATCTTTGCGGTCGGGGACGACGATCAGGCGATCTACGGCTTCCGCGGCGCCTCGGCGCAAAACCTGTTCGAATTCGAGCGCGAGTTCGCCAACGGCAGCATCATCAAGCTGGAACAGAACTACCGCAGCCAGGGCCGGATCCTGGACGCGGCCAATGCGCTGATCAATCACAACAGCAAGCGCCTGGGCAAGGAGTTATGGACCGATGCCGGGAAGGGTGAGTCGTTGCGCGTCTACGAAGCAGCGAGCGACTCGGACGAAGCGGCCTTCATCGTGCAGGAAGTGAAGGGCCTGCGATCCGAGGAGGGTGTGGCCCTGTCCGAGATGGCGTTGCTGTATCGCTCCAATGCGCAATCGCGGGTGCTGGAGCATGCGCTGTTCAACGCCGGCCTACCCTACCGCGTGTATGGAGGGCTGCGCTTCTTCGAGCGGCAGGAGATCAAGCACGCACTGGCCTACCTGCGGCTGGTGGCGAACCCCGATGATGACGGTGCATTCGCGCGCGTGGTGAATGTGCCTGCGCGCGGCGTGGGCAGTCGCAGCCTGGAGCAACTACAGGATGTCTCGAAACTAAGGGGCGTGAGCCTGTGGCAGGCGGCCTGCGCCAGCCCGCCGGCCGGCAGATCGGGCCAGGGGGTGGGTGCGTTCATTCGCTCAATCGAGGCGCTGCGCCAGGACTGCCTCGGGCTGTCGCTGCCTGAGATGGTGGATCTGGTGATCGACCGCAGCGGCCTGAAGGGCCACTACCAAGCCGAGCGTGACGGCAAGGAGCGGATCGAAAACCTGGAGGAATTGCTCAATGCGGCGGCTTCGTTCGATGCCGAAGACGTCGCGCTGATGCGCGCGGAAGACGGGGCGACACTCGACTCGCAGCAACTCGATTCAGCCGTGGGCGACTCGCGGCTGCGCGTGCTCAACGATTTCCTGGCTCACGCGGCGCTGGAAGCGGGCGAGCACCAGGCCGGCCCCGGGCAGCAGGCGTTGCAACTCATGACGGTCCACTCGGCCAAGGGTCTGGAGTTCGACGCCGTGTTCATCAGCGGGCTCGAAGAGGGGTTGTTCCCGCACGATAACAGTCTGGACGAAGCCGACGGCGTGGAGGAAGAACGACGCCTGATGTACGTGGCGCTCACGCGTGCGCGGCACCGGCTGTACCTGAGCCATGCGCAGACGCGAATGCTGCACGGCCAGACCCGCTACAACATCGCCTCGCGCTTCCTGCGTGAGATCCCGCAACACCTGCTGCGGAAGATCAACGGTCCGGTGACGGCCAGGGCGGCCCACACCGTGAGCGCCTACGCGGTGCCGTCGGCGGCCTCGCTGTGGCAGGTGGGTCAGGACGTGGTGCATCCGAAGTTCGGCCCGGGCGTTATCGTAAGTGTGCAGGGGCGCGGCTCGGACGCACGGGTGATGGTGAATTTCCGCCGCGAGGGCATGAAAGAGCTGGCCCTCGAGTACGCCAAGCTGGCGCCGGCCTGAGAGATGGCAAGAATACCGCGGCCAACCGTTTTGTCCCGTTGGTTCGCAGCCTTCAAGGAGACGCGAGGGATCCGCGCTTCTCGCGGGACTATCCGTCGAGACGTAGAGGTGTGGCCGCGTCTTCGATATGGCGCAAGAGGATGCGGCGGAAGCGCTCGGGGTCGTGAGCGTGAGTCAGTTCCCCGGAACGCGGCAGGTAGAAGTCGTACAGCCGGGAGACCCAGAAGCGCAGCGCGCCGGCACGCAGCATCACCGGCCAGGCTACCCGCTCGGCCTCTGTAAAGGGCCGCACTTGCTTGTATCCGGCGAGCAACGCGGTAGAACGTGCCTGGTTCAGCGCACAGTCGGCATTCATGCACCAGTCGTTCACCGCGATGGCTACGTCGTAGATCAGCACGTCGACGCAGGCGAAATAGAAATCGATGAAGCCGCCTACGCGCGCGTGGTGATGCGGCGGGCTGTCGTGGAACAGCACGTTGTCGCGGAACAGATCTGCGTGAATCACCCCACGCGGCAGGTTGTCGTGGCGGTGGCCGGCCTGAAACCGGATTTCGGATTTGAGCAGGTCGACCTCGTCCTGACTCAGAAACGGATAGATCTCCGGTGCCACGGCCGTCCACCATCTGGGGCCGCGTAAGTTCTCCAGGTGCCCGCCGTAAGTCTGGCCGGCCAGGTGCAGTTCCGCCAGCACTTCGCCCACCCGTGCACAGTGTTCCGGCCCAGGCTCCATCACCGGTTGTCCCTCGAGGCAAGTCGCGATAGCGGCCGGCTTGCCGTTCAGTTCATCCAGAAAGGCGTTGCTCAGGTTGGCGATCGGCTTGGGCGATGGGATCCCGTGGCTCGACAGATGCGCCATGAGATCGAGGTAGAAGGGCAGCTCGCGGGGCTTGAGCTTCTCGAACAGCGTCAGGACGAAGCGCCCTTGCGTGGTGGTGACGTAGTAGTTGGTGTTCTCGATGCCCGAGGCGATACCGCGCAGATCGACCAGCACACCGATCGAGTAGCGCTTGAGCCAGGCGGCGAGCTGTTCCGGCGTAACGGTGGTGAAGACGGACATGGCGGGTAGCAGGCTGCAATCAGAGATTGAGCTGCGCCTCGCGCTCGGCGGCCGACGGCTCGAAACCGCGCTTGTCATAATGGTCGAAGATGGCTTTCACCACGTCGCTCGGACGGTCAATGACCTGGATCAGGCCCACGTCCTCGGGGTCGATCATCTTCTGCTCGACCAGGGAGCCGCGGATCCACTCCATCATCCCGCGCCAGAACGGCTCGTGCACGAGGATCACCGGCATGCGCCGGATCTTGTGCGTCTGCACCAGCGTAAGCGCCTCCATCAGTTCGTCCAGCGTACCAAAGCCGCCGGGCATCACCACGTAAGCCGACGCAAACTTCACGAACATGACTTTGCGCGCGAAGAAATGGCGGAACGCCTGGCTGATGTCCTGGAAAGGATTGGTCAACTGCTCGTGCGGCAGCTGGATGTTGAGCCCAACCGAGGGCGAGCGACCGTGGAAGGCTCCCTTGTTGGCCGCTTCCATGAGCCCCGGGCCACCGCCCGAAATGACGGTGAAGCCGGCGTCGGAGAGCTGCCGGGCAATCTGCTCCGTCAGCTCGTAGTACGGGTGTCCAGGCAACACGCGGGCGCTGCCAAAGATGCTGACCGCAGGCCGAATGCCGTTCAAACGCTCGGTCGCCTCGGCGAATTCTGCGATAATCTCGAACACGCGCCACGCCTCTCTCCCTGACCAGGACTTCTCGATCAGCTCGGGCGCCAGGGGCCTTGGGATCTTCTCTGCGGGGTTCATCGTTCGTCGGTCATCTGAAGGCGGCGCGCCTGGCGGCGCGCGAAACGGCGGCGGTCGGAGCGAGGCTCGCGTGCGCGCCGGATCCGCGCTCAAGCGGTGCGCAACGGAGGACTGCGCCGGTCTGAAATGAAAACGCTTCTATTGGTTGACGCTTCGTCCTATCTGTACCGGGCATTCCATGCGCTGCCCGATTTGCGGACTAAGGCGGGGGAGCCGACCGGCGCCATCTACGGCGTGCTCAACATGCTCCGCCGCCTGCACAGGGAAGTGCCGGCGGATTATAGCGCCTGCGTATTCGACGCAAAAGGCAGGACCTTCCGCGACGAGTTGTACCCGGGGTACAAGGCCCGCCGCCCGCCCATGCCCGACGAGCTGAGCGGGCAGATCGGTCCGCTGCACGAGTCCATCCGTGCCATGGGCTGGCCGCTGCTCCAAATCGAAGGCGTCGAAGCCGACGATGTCATCGGCACCCTGGCCCTGCAGGCTGAAAAACAGAGGATTCGCACGGTCATTTCGTCGGGGGACAAGGATCTCACTCAGCTGGTAGACCCGCTGGTCACGATGGTCAACACGATGTCCAACGAAACCTTCGACGAAGCGGGCGTCGCGGCCAAGTTCGGCGTGAAGCCGGAGCAGATCGTCGATTACCTCGCGCTGGTGGGCGACAGCGTGGACAACATCCCGGGGGTGGACAAGGTCGGCCCCAAGACCGCAGCCAAATGGCTCAGCCAGTACCGAACCCTGGAAAATTTGCTGGCGCACACCGAGGAGATTGGCGGGGCGGTAGGCGAAAACCTGCGCAAGGCGAAGGACTGGCTGCCCCAAGCGAAGCGCTTGCTCGCGCTGCGGCGCGATGTGCAGCTGCCGGTCGGGGTCGAGCAACTCAAACACGTGGCGCAAGACAGCGCCAAGCTGGCCGAGCTGTTCGGTCGCTTCGAGTTCCGCACCTGGCAACGGGAACTGGGCGATGCGGGTGCGTCCTCTCCAGCCCCGACACCGCCTGCTCCCCGGACTCGTGAATACGAGACCATTCTCGGCGAGGATCAACTCGCGGCGTGGCTCGCGCGCATCGACAGCGCCGAGCTGACCTCGGTGGACACCGAAGCCACGAGCCTCGATCCGCTGACCGCCACGCTGGTAGGCATTTCCCTCGCGGTTCGCACGGGCAGTGCCGCTTATCTGCCGTTGGCCCATCGCTACGCCGGCGCGCCCGAGCAGCTTCCGTTCGACTCTACACTCGAGCGCCTCAAGACCTGGCTCGAGAACGCGTCCAAAGCCAAGGTCGGACAAAACGCTAAATACGACTTGCACGTACTGGCCAACCACGGCATCCGCATGCGTGGCGTGAAGCACGACACACTGCTGGAATCCTACGTGCTGGAGAGCCAGAAGCCGCACGACATGGACAGCCTGGCGCAGCGTCACCTGGGTGTGAAGACCATCCTCTACGAGCAGGTTGCCGGCAAAGGTGTCGCACAGATCGACTTCGACCAGGTGTCGGTGGAGCGCGCCACCGAGTACTCAGGCGAGGATGCGGATATCACGTTGCAACTGCACGGGGCGCTGCACCCCGACATCGAGCGCGACGAAAAGCTGACTTTCATCTACCGGCAAATCGAGATGCCCGTAATGGAGGTGCTGTTCGCGATGGAGCGGCACGGCGTGCTGCTCGATATCCCGCTGCTGGAGGGCCAGAGCCGGGAACTGGGAGCGCGCATGCTGGACATCGAAAAGCAGGCGCATGAGGAGGCTGGGCAGCCGTTCAACCTCAGCTCACCCAAACAGATCCAGGAGCTGTTGTTCGACAAGCACAAGCTGCCCGTGCTGAAGAAGACGCCCGGCGGACAGGCTTCCACGGACGAAGACGTCCTGCAGGAGCTGGCGCTCAACTATCCGCTGCCCAGGCTGATCCTGGACTATCGCAGCCTGGCAAAGCTCAAGAGCACCTACACCGACAAGCTGCCACGCATGGTCAACCCGCGCACTGGCCGGGTCCACACGAACTACGCACAGGCGGTGGCGGTAACGGGACGGCTATCGAGCAACGAACCGAACCTGCAAAACATCCCGGTTCGCACGCCGGAGGGCCGCCGCATCCGCGAGGCCTTCATTGCGCCGCCCGGCCACCGTATCGTGTCGGCAGACTATTCCCAGATCGAGCTGCGCATCATGGCACATCTGTCGCGCGATCCGAACCTGTTGGCCGCCTTCTCCTCCGGTGAGGACGTGCACCGGCGCACGGCCTCGGAAATCTTCGCGGTAGCACCCGAGAGGGTCAACAGCGAGCAGCGGCGCTACGCGAAGGTGATCAACTTCGGGCTGATCTATGGGATGTCGGCCTTTGGGCTCGCCTCTCAGCTCGGCGTCGAGCGCGCTGCCGCCCAGCAGTACATGGACCGCTACTTCACGCGCTACCCCGGCGTCGCGCAGTACATGCAGCGCACCCGGGAGTCCGCCCGGGATAGAGGCTACGTGGAGACCGTCTTCGGGCGCCGCTTGTTCATGGTCGACATCAAGGCTTCCAACAACCAGAGGCGGCAAGCCGCGGAGCGCGCTGCCATCAACGCTCCGATGCAGGGCACGGCCGCGGATCTGATCAAGCTGGCCATGATCGCCGTCCACCGTTGGCTGAGCGAGCACGCGCTGGGCACGGCGCTCCTCATGCAGGTGCACGACGAGCTGGTGCTGGAGGTCCCCGAGGCGCACCTCGAAGTCGTCACAAAGGAGCTACCCAGACTCATGACTGGGGTCGCCGAACTGGACGTTCCCGTGCTGGTGGACGTGGGCGTCGGCTCCAATTGGGACCAGGCGCACTAGCGCTCCCAACACAGACACCGGCGCTACGCTATCTGGTCTGCAGCGCCGGACTGGCGGCTGTGCCGCCGAGGGCAAATTGGATTCGGTGCAGGCGTGCATAGATACCGTGGCGCGCGAGCAGCTCTTGATGGGTGCCGATTTCCACGATGCTGCCACCGTCCAGCACCACGATGCGGTCGGCGTTCTCGATCGTCGATAGGCGGTGAGCGATCACGATCGTGGTGCGACCTCGCATCAGGGCCTCGAGGCCCGCCTGCACCTGACGCTCCGACTCGGAGTCCAGCGCCGACGTGGCTTCGTCCAGCACCAGGATGGGCGCGTTCTTCAGCAGCGTGCGCGCGATGGCCAGGCGCTGCCGCTGACCACCCGACAGCTTCACCCCGTTCTCACCCACCAGCGTGTTCAGGCCCGCGGGCAGCGCCTGGATAAATTCCCAAGCGTGAGCGGCCTTGGCGGCGGCAACGATCTCCGCCTCGCTCGCCCCGGCTTTGCCCCCGTAGGCGATGTTGGCGGCGACCGTATCGTTAAACAGCGTCACCTCCTGGCTTACCAGACCGATGTTGGCGCGCAGGCTGGTGAGCCGGATGCTTTCGATGTCATGGCCGTCGATCAGTATGCGGCCGGCGCTGGGGTGGAAAAAACGCGGCACTAGGTTTGCCAGCGTGGTCTTACCGCTGCCGGACTGACCGACCAGGGCCACCGTTTCGCCCGAGCCTATCTCCAAGCTCACGTCTCGCAGCGCATGACGCTCGGTGCCGGGATAGATGAAGGTGAGCCGCTCGAAGCGGATCTGCCCGCGCGTGCGCCCGAGCTCGACCGTGCCGCGGTCGTCCTCCGGTCTTTGGTCCACCAGCGCGAGGACGCTCTGGGCAGCGGACAATCCACGCTGCAGGTGCTCCCCGATCCCGGTCAGGCGCTTCAGCGGCGCGGTGATCAGCAACATGGCCGCGATGAAAGACACGAAGCCGCCCACGGTGGTCTTGTCTGCTTGCACCTCCAGCGTGACCTGGGCGATCACCACGGCGACCGCGATGGCCGCGAGCAGTTGGACGATGGGTACATTGGCCGCGGCGGCCACCTGCTCTTTGACCTGCAGTCGGCGCACGTGGTTGACCGCGTCGCCGAATCGCTGCGCCTCATAGGCCTGACCGCCGAAGATCTTAACCACCTTCTGGTTCTCGATGCTCTCCTGCAGCACGTGGTTGACGTCGCCCATGGCTTGCTGCGTCTGTTGCGTGAGCCCGCGCAATCGGCGGTTGAACAGGCGCACCGCGATCGCAATAGGCGGGATCATGACAAAGGTAATCAAAGTGAGCTTCCAGTTCAGCCACAAGAGGAAGCCGAGCAACGCCACGATCGTGACCGAATCGCGGATCAACACCGTCACCACGTACGTCACCGCGACGGCGATCTGGATGACGTCGAAGGTGAACTTGGAGATCAGCCTGCCGCTCAAGTTGTCCGCGAAGTAACCGAGCGGCAGCGCCAGCAAGCGAGCGAACATCTGCTGGCGCAGATCCATGATGACCCGCAGCGAAACCCAGTTGCTGGCGTACTGCCCCAGGAAGGAGCCTGCGCCGCGCACCGCAAACAGGAGCACGATGAGCCAGGGAGCCCAGCGCATCAGTACCGGGTCCTTGTTCACGAAGGTGCCGTCCAGGAAGGGTTGAGCCGCTGCCGGCAGTGCCACCTCAGTGGCAGCGACGATCAAGATCCCGAGAATGGAGACGGCGAACATGCGCCAGTGCGGGCGCACGTAGCTGAGCAGGCGCAAATAGAGCCGAGTGCCGGTCATGGCCGCACCATAGCACTGGTCGCGGGAATTTCAAGGGGCAGCGCGGCGGACCCCGGCCGATGCGCTCTCAAGTGGTCAATCCCCAAGCCCGTCGAAGCAGGGCATCGCGCGTCAGCGCCCTGCAAGGATGGCAGCGTAGTCCGTGGCCCAGCGGGAATAGGGCACGCAAGCACGCCCACCGCCGCAGTCGGCTGTGGGGGTACGCCAGAACCAGAGGCGGTCAAACTCGTTCATTCCATTGACCTCGCAGCCCTTGTCGCCAAGCAACTTGTTGCCCTTACAGGCCGACGGCACCACCGGCACGGAGCCGAAGCGAGCAGCGAGGTCGCCCTGCACCTTGGGATCCAACGTGTGCTCCATCCACAGATAGGCGCAGTTGGGGTGTTTCGCGTTTGCGTACAGCATCGTGGTGTCGGACCATCCAGTCGCCCCTTCTTGGGGTATGACACTGGCGATCGGCCTGCCCTCGGAGCGCAGGAAATTGACCTGGAAGGCCCAGGATGAGGACGCCACGGCGGCTGCATTTCGGAAGTCTTCGATCTGGATCCGGGCATCGTGCCAGTAGCGCCCCACCAGCTTGTGCTGTTCGCGGACCAAGTCGAGTGCCGCTTGGTATTGCTTCTCGTCCAGCGCATAGGGGTCCTTGATACCCAGCTCAGGTTTAGACGACATCAAGTACAGGGCCGCGTCGGCAATATAGATCGGACCGTCGAAAGCCTGCACCCGACCCTGGTTGGGCTTGCCGTCGGGCAGTTGCATCGGGGTGAAGACCACCGCCCAGCTTTTGGGCGGCGCCTTGAACACGTTACTGTTGTAGGCGAGCACATTGGAGCCCCACTGGTAGGGCACGCCGAAGTTCTTCCCATTGACGAAATGCCAGGGTGCCTTCTGCAGACGCGGATCGATAGTGGTGTAGCTGGGGATGAGGTTGGTACTGATTTCCTGCACGAGCCCGCTGGCGATCAGGCGCAGGGCAGCGTCTCCGGCGGCAACCACCAGGTCGAAGCCGCCCTCGCTCATGAGGGCCAGCATGTCCTCGGAGTTGGTGGCCGTCTTGACGTTGACCTTGCAGCCGGTCTTGGCTTCGAAGTCCGTGACCCAGTCGAAGTTTTTGTCGGTGTCGCCGCGCTCGATGTAGCTGGGCCACGCGAGGATGTCCACGACACCTTCGCCTTTGCCGATTTTCTCGATCCGGGCAAGCGCGAGCGACTGCACGACCACGACGGTCGCCAGGACGGCAAGAGTTGCGCCCCGCCCGATGCACGACGAATTAGGTCCCACCCTGAGCCCACTCAGCGTTGTGATGGCATGGCTTGCGCTGTTTCCACCCCGGGCAAGCTACGGTCCAAGGCGGGAACGGTCTTGACGACGACTCCTGCACTTTGCGCCGTCGCACCTTCCTCATATCGCGGGGCGGCATGCACTCCTCAGCGTGCGCCGGCCGCGGGCGAAGCGGACGGATTGTAGCAAGCCGCGTGTACCTATTAGAAGGAGAAGGTGTATCGCGCTGCAAGCCGGAAGATCCGGCCAGGTGCTGGGTTTGGGACACTGTTTGTCGACCAACGTTCGCAGGCATCCTCGCTCGCCAGAGCCCGCTGCATCCAACATGACGCATCGGTTTCCCACGACTGGACCGGACCGCTCGTGCCTTCGCCCCAATGGCGACTCGCCTATCGACATGGCGGCAGCAAAGGCTCGTCTTCCGCCTAAAGCTGACGGGCGGACTGCCGATCATCTTGTGCCGGTGTTGCGACGCACGCGGTACCCGAACAGCCGGAGTGCAGGGGCGTTGGCGCACGCGGGGAGGCCTTGGCGGAAACCCAAATCGGGGCCGTCATCGGACGGCAAGCGATATGTCAAAGAACATTCAGAAAAATCTGTTAAGAGTTGACTTAGCAAGATTTTTATCACTATAGTGTGTCGATGGAAGCAGAGCTCAATTCCCTCGACGAAAAAATCAACCAGCTCGTACAGCTATGCCACCGTCTTCGCACAGACAACCACGAGCTGCGCCAGCAGCTGGCCGCAGCACACAACGCAAGCAAACAGCTGAGCGAGAAGATCGAGAACGCCCGGGCACGCCTGGAGAATCTCCTGAGCCGGCTGCCCGAGGACGGGGGATGAAATCGGATGGACGCGGCATTGAAGTCACCGTTCTCGACCGAAAGCTCCGCATCGCATGCACGGAGCAGGAGCAGCAAGATCTGCTCAAAGCGGTGCAGTATCTCGACGGCAAAATGCGCGAGATCCGCGACAGCGGGAAGGTGATCGGCGGCGAGCGTATCGCCATCCTCGCCGCCCTGAATATCACCCACGAGCTGCTGTCGAGTACGTTCGCCAGCGGGTTTGACATGGTGGAGTTCAAGCGTAGAATGCGCGGCATGGCGGCGGCGATAGACGAGGCCATGTCGGCACAAGAAGACCTGTTCTAGGTCTTGCCTGGCGGCGGAGCGCGCCAGCACGCGTTTTGGCCTCGTGGCCGCCCGAGTTCAAAGTTGCCCCCTGCGGTGTTCGTCCAGGCTGTAAATTCTTTGAACCAATGTCGTAAGCTTGGTTGCGGCCTCATGTAGCGCTGTTGTGCGCGTCCGACCTGGAAGCGCCTGATGTGCTCGGAAAGCGACCACCTTGAACCTCCGGTTCAAGAAGCCGGCCTGACGGCATTTGCGGGGGGCTCGTTATCAAAGGGGCAGGTCGGCCTGCTCCTGCGTTCGTCCCGGTTAGCCCTTTTCCTTTGTCGCACGCTAAGTTGCGGGGCGCCGGCACTGGGATCGGTATGCGCCACTGGCTGATGAAGTCCGAGCCGGACGCGTTCAGCATTGACGACCTGGCACGCGCGCCCGGCAAGACTACGGCTTGGTGGGGTGTGCGTAACTACCAGGCGCGCAATTTCATGCGCGACCAGATGCAACTGGGAGACCAAGCTTTCTTCTTCCATTCCAGCTGCCCGCATCCGGGCATCGTCGGGATCGTCGAGGTATCCAAGCTGGCCTACCCCGACGCCACGCAGTTTGACCGTCAGAGCGAGTATTACGACCCGTCTGCCACACAAGAGAAGCCGCGCTGGTTCAACGTCGACGTCAGACTCCTGCGCAAGACGCGGCTGCTCGGGATCCGGGAAATGCGCGCTCACGCGGAGCTGGCGGCCATGCGCGTCTTACAGAAGGGCAACCGGCTGTCGATCACACCGGTGGATCTTCGCGACTGGAAGTTCATTTTGAAGCTGCTCGATCAAACCTGACAAGCGGTAAGCCGCCGCAGGTGCTTGATCGCGTGAGTGGTCGTGGCACCTGCAACCCCGAACGTGCCGGTGTTTCCCTTTACCGCCCCGCGGGCGTGCTGGTCTGGTCGGGCGGCGTTGCGCGCTTGCGCCGCACACGCCCCACCGCGATCATCACCGCACCGCTTAGCAGCCCCAGTCCTGCCCATGGCAGCGCGTGGCGAACGCACTCCTTATAGAGCGCCGCCGTGTCTTCCAGCGTCACCACGCGTAGCAGTCCGCGTTTCAGCTGCCAGAGCCTTCCACGAGTCCTCGCGCCGCGCTCGGGGATGTACCACGCCACCACGCGATCCCCGACCACGACCGACTCCAGAGGCCAGTCTCGGGCGGGGAGTCGCTCGACCTGCGACAGGCCTAGCTCGTAATCGGTGTCGTCCCGCGTAACGACCAGCGCAAAGGTGCGGCTCGCGCCCTGGCCCTCACTCACCGCAGCGCTTTTCACGCGACCCGACACCTTCTCCAGGCGATCCAGGCCGGGCGCCCTGGCCCACCACAACGACCAGACGATGAAGGCGGCGGAAGCCAACAGGAAAAGAGCGCCGATCGAGCCCACAAGGACTCCAACCCGGGACGCGCGGGGAGACGGTTTCGATTCGGGAGCGCTCACGCCGGCGATTTGCTGCCGTTACGATGCGCGAAGGGCCGCCGCGAGTTGCTGTCGCAGCAGGTTCTTCTGCACCTTGCCCATAGCGTTGCGCGGAAGATCGGGAAAAAAATACACGCGCTTGGGCACCTTGTAGTTTGCCAGATGGCGCTTGACGTGCTCGATGACGGCGGATTCACTGAGAGGTTCACAGCCTCGCTCTACCACGATCACCGCCGTGACCGCTTCGCCGAAGTCCGGATGCGGTACGCCCACCACGGCGGACTCCCGCACGCCGGGCATGGCGTCGATCACCAGTTCGACCTCTCTCGGGTACACGTTGTAGCCGCCCGTGATGATGAGGTCCTTGGCGCGGCCGACGATGGACAAACAGCCGTCGCCGTCGATTACGCCGATATCGCCGGTGCGAAACCAGCCGTCGGTGGTGAATTCCTCCTGGGTCTTCGACGGGTTGCGCCAGTAGCCAGCGAACACGTTGTCGCCCCGGATCTGGATCGCACCCGGCTCTCCCGCGGGCGTCGGCTGGTCCAGCTGGTCGACCACACGCACCGAAACACCGCGCAGTGGAAAGCCCACCGTGCCCTCGCGGCGCTCGCCGAGGAGAGGGTTGGAGGTGATCATGCCCGCCTCCGACATGCCATACCGTTCGAGGATGGCGTGGCCGGTGCGCGCCCGGAATGCTCGAAACGTATCCGAGGATAGCGGCGCCGAGCCGGAGATGAACAGGCGCATGTGGGCACAGGCCTCCCGCGTCAGGCCGGGTTCGGCGAGCAGCCTCGAATAGTGCGTTGGCACCCCCATCATGACCGTCGCCCGGGACAGGTCGGATAACGTGGCCACGGCGTCGAACTTGGCTCTCCACAGCAGCCTCGCCCCGGATAGCAGCGCGCAGTGGTTGGCCACGAACAGGCCGTGAACATGGAAGATGGGAAGCACGTGCAGCAGCACGTCCCTGTGGCTGAATCCCCAGCTATCGACCAACACCACCGCATTGGACACCAGGTTGCGATGAGTCAGCATCGCTCCTTTGGATCGCCCGGTGGTGCCGGAGGTATAGATGATCACTGCGAGCTGCTCCGGTGCGACGATCGCGGTGGCAAACTGACCGGAGGCCTCCCCCACAGCCGCGGATAGCGAGCCCCCTCCGCTCGCGTCCAGAGTCGCGACCTGTGCGCGTACTCCCGAAGCTCGAACCCGTTGCCGGATGCCTTCCTCGGCGGACGGGCTGCAGACTACGAGGGCCGGCTCGGCGTCAGACAGGAAATATGTCATCTCGGCCAGGCGATACGCCGTGTTCAGCGGCAGGTACACAAGGCCCGCGCGCAGACAAGCCAGGTACAAAAACAGGGATTGAGGCGATTTCTCGACCTGCACCGCGACCCGGTCGCCGCGCTGCAAGCCGAAGCTGCATAGCGCGGATGCGCACCGACCGGTCTCCCGGTCGAGCTCGGAATAGGTGCAACTGTCACCGGTGTCGACCTCCAAGGCGGCCCGCGCCGCGTTGATCGCGAAGCTGCGCTCGAATGCAGCGTAGGCATTGGCGTTGGCCATGATCAACCTCCGTCCGCCACCGCGGCGTAGCCTTCGAAGCGACGGTCGAGAAAAGCGTCGATGACGCCCGTGTGCAGCAGCGCATCTGGGTCCGCCGGCTGCTCCGTGCTCGCGCCTAGAATCCGGCGCACCGCGGCCTCAGGCAAAATCCGAATGCGGGCGCTGTGCAGCGCCGACACACGCTCGGCCGGCGCGGCGAACGCTACGTACACTGCGCCTGCTGCCGCACCGGCGATCCAGAGGGAAACTTCATGCCCGCACTGCGCCAGCCACCCGAGCGTCAGGCTCAGATGTGCCAGATAAGCCGATAGCATCGACGCTTCCTCCCGCCGCGTGGCGGCATGCCCCGCTGCGTCCAACACGAGCAGGATCGGGCTCTTGGGGTTAGACCGGTGCAACTCAAACAGCACGTCGGCGAGCTGCCAGCAGGCCTCCGCGCCTACTACGCCTCCGCTCAGCAGTCCCAAGAAGGCCGGTCGCTCGGAGTCCGCTGGCGGCAGCGCCAGGCAGACCGGGCCGCGCGATGCAGGGACATATCCGGGAGGCAGCAGCTGCTGCAGGCGCCTGCCGGATAGGGCCTGATCGCGCTTGAGCGAGGTGTCGTCGGTTGCACGTCGCGCCAGCCTGCGGCCTAGACCGGAGTGCTGCGCCATCCAGTCAACGGTACCGCTTCCGGCGGGACCCTGGCGCAGCAACCGCACCAGCGCATCCCGAAAACCGATCACATCGTCTGCGGTCAATTGCTCGCTTGGCCCCAGCCTGGTCCGCGCTTCTCCACCCATCAGCGCGCGAACCTCGTCGCTATCGGCAGCATTCAACTCGCCTTTGCCGCCCAGCGCCTCGATCACGCCCGGCCCCGAGACCCCGAGCAGGGTCTGGCTCGAGTACAAACGCAGGCCGCACAGGCAAGCGAGCATGCTGGCACCGCCGAAGCAAGACCTACCCAGCGGCGCCACCATGGGTACGCGGGCGAGCCGCGTCAAAAGGGCCTCACGGAACAAACGACGAAAGGCGCCGAGCGCGGCCAAGCCTTCGTCGACCTTCGCACCCGCCGAGTCGATAAGCAGCAGCAAGGGGCGGGGCGCGCGACGCGCCGTCTGGAATAAGGCGCACAAAGCGTCGGCTTCGGCCACGCCCAGGGCCCCGCGTGCGCGGGTTGGATCGGTAGCCGCGATCCACACGGGCTCGCCCTCGAGGCGCCCGCCGCCGGCGATGAGCGCGGCGCGCGACGCGGGGCCGACCAGCGGTTCGAAGCTCGCCAGATCCAGGAGGCCGTTCACCCGCGCCGAAACCGATGCGGTGCTGAAGCGCTCCATTCAGGTCAGGCACCAGCGGCGGATGATTTCTTCGCAGCCCTTCACGGATCGCTCCCCGCACTCAAGCACGCAATACGTCGTAAGTCTGATGTGCGTCCGACCCAGCTCCTTCCTTTGCTGGATCGCGTCCCTTGCGCTGGCCACGACACGCCCCTCGTATCGGCTTCCCGAATGAACGGCAACGGGTTGGAGGCTATGGGCTCATACCCCTGCCTGTCAACGTCGGCAACATGTCCTTCCTGGAGCCTTTCGACCCGGCCAGGACCAGACAAAAAAAGCAGCCGGAGCTGCTTTTGTCAGACCCCGGCGCAAACACCGGAGCGGTGGTCGTTGTTGGTTGTTGCCCTTCTTGTGTTGTTATTTCTTGCGCAGGCGTCGGATGGCCGCGAGCTGCGCCGCCAGCGAGGCCAGTTCACCCTCTACGGTCGCGAGTTCTTCCTTACCCTTCGCGTTGCTGCGCGCCTCCTCGGCCCGCTGCAGCGCCTCCCGCGCCTTGGCCTCATCCAGATCCTGACCGCGGATGGCGGTGTCAGCCAGCACGGTGATCACATTCGGCTGGACTTCGAGGATGCCACCGGCGACAAAGATCAGCTGTTCTTGCGCCTCCCCCGGCATCCGGATGCGTACCGAGCCGGGCCGTATGCGGGTGATCAACGGCGTGTGCCGGGGATAGATGCCCAGCTCCCCTGCCTCGCCGGGCAGAACAACGAACTCGGCTTCACCGGAGAAGATCGATTCCTCCGCGCTGACCACGTCTACGTGTATGGTGTTGGCCATTGCTTCCGCGACTCTACTGGAGCGTCTTTCCCTTCTCGAAGGCTTCCTCGATCTGGCCGACCATGTAGAAGGCTTGCTCGGGCAGTTGGTCGCACTCGCCGTTGACGATCATCTTGAAGCCCTTGATCGACTCCTTGAGGGGCACGAACTTGCCGGGTGAGCCGGTGAATACCTCGGCCACGTGGAACGGCTGCGACAAGAAGCGCTGGACCTTGCGCGCCCGCGCCACGGTGAGCTTGTCCTCGGGCGACAACTCGTCCATGCCCAGGATAGCGATGATGTCGCGCAGCTCCTTGTAACGCTGCAAAGTGGCCTGAACCTGGCGGGTGGTGGTGTAATGCTCCTCGCCGACGACGTTTGGATCGACCTGGCGCGATGTCGAATCGAGGGGGTCCACAGACGGGTAGATCCCCAGCGCCGCGATGTCGCGGGACAGGACCACTGTGGCGTCCAGGTGTGCGAAAGTAGTTGCGGGCGAGGGGTCAGTCAGGTCGTCCGCAGGCACATAGATCGCCTGGACCGAGGTGATCGACCCGACTTTGGTGGAAACGATTCGTTCCTGCAGCCGGCCCATCTCTTCCGCCAGCGTCGGCTGGTAACCCACTGCCGAAGGCATACGGCCCAGTAACGCTGACACCTCGACTCCGGCCAGTGTGTAGCGATAGATATTGTCGATGAACAACAGGATGTCGCGGCCATCGTCGCGGAAGCGTTCGGCCATGGTCAGCCCGGTCAGGCCCACGCGCAGCCGGTTGCCCGGCGGCTCGTTCATCTGGCCGAACACCATCGCCACCTTGGATTCGGACAAGTTGTCCAGCTTGATCACACCCGCTTCCGACATCTCGTGGTAGAAGTCATTGCCCTCGCGAGTACGCTCGCCAACACCGGCGAACACCGATAACCCGCTGTGCTGTGTTGCGATGTTGTTGATCAGCTCCAGCATGGTGACCGTCTTGCCCACGCCTGCGCCGCCGAACAGGCCGATCTTGCCGCCCTTGGCGAAAGGACAGATTAGATCGATCACCTTGATCCCGGTTTCGAGCAACTCGACCGAGGGAGACAGCTCGTCGAACTTTGGCACCGGCTGGTGGATGGCGCGCCGCTCATCGGACTGGATGGGTCCGACCTCGTCGATCGGTCGCCCCAGCACGTCCATGATGCGTCCCAGCGTGCCATTGCCCACCGGCACGGAGATGGGGGCGCCGGTATTCCTGATCTTCATGCCGCGCCGCAAACCGTCGGAAGAGCCCAGTGCGATGCAGCGCACGACGCCGTCCCCGAGTTGCTGTTCCACTTCGAAGGTAAGACCCCGCTCGGCGAAACTGCCGTCGCCCGCATCGTCAAGCACCAGCGCATGGTAGACCTTCGGCATCGCCTCGCGTGGAAATTCGATATCGATCACCGCACCAATGCACTGGACGATCGTACCTTCAGCTTGCTCTAATGCCATGAACTGCTCCTGTGCGTCCAATCGAATCTGGGTGGACTAGACCGCAGCGGCTCCGCCCACGATCTCGGCGATCTCTTTGGTGATTGCCGCCTGGCGGTTCTTGTTGTAGATCAGCGTCAGCTCGCCGATGAGGGTCGCGGCGTTGTCGGAGGCGGCCTTCATGGCCACCATGCGGGCGGATTGTTCGGATGCCATGTTCTCCGCGACGGCTTGATAGATCAGGGCTTCGACATAGCGTGTCAGCACGTAATCCAGCACACCCTTGGCCTCCGGTTCGTAGATATAGTCCCAGGCGCCTTCGGGTGCGCCGAGACGCTCGCCGGTCAGCGGCAGGAGCTGCTCCATCACCGGCTCCTGCCGCATGGTGTTGATGAAACGTGTGTAAAAGATCATGAGACGGTCGAAGCGGTCGCTGCCGTAGCCGTCCAACATTACCTTGACAGGACCGATGAAGCTTTCGAGATGCGGTCTGTCGCCGAGGTTGGTGACATGCGACAGAATGTTCGCGCCCAGCCGTTGCATGAAACCGAACCCTTTATTGCCGATGCAGCAAACGTCGACTTCTTCGCCCTGGCCCTGCCATTCCTTGTATTGGTTCAGCACCATGCGCAACAGGTTGGTGTTGAGCGCGCCGCACAGACCCTTATCTGTGCTGATGACGATGATGCCGATGCGCTTGACCGTATCGCGTTCGATGAGAAAGGGATGGCGATACTCGGGGTTGGCATGGCTGATGTGCGCCGCGACGTTGCGGATCTTGTCGGCATAGGGCCGCGCCGCGCGCATCCGCTCCTGTACCTTGCGCATCTTCGAGGCCGCCACCATCTCCATGGCCTTGGTGATCTTGCGGGTGTTCTGAACACTCCGGATCTTCATCCGGATTTCTTTGGTGCCTGGCATAAAGTCCCGTTTTTGCCGCCTACGTTCGCCCCGCCTAAGCGGGGCGGGAAATATGCGCGTAAGCGCTTTGTTTAGTCCGCGCAAGCGCTCAACTAATAACTCCCGTTTTTCTTCCAATCCTTGATGGCTTCGTGCAGCAGCGCCTCGTCTTCTTTGGAGAGGTCTTTCTTCTCTTCCATGCGAGCCACCAGCTCGGCGGACTTACCTTTGACGTAATCGCGCATCGAACGCTCAGCGGGTAACGCCTTTTTGACGTCGATGTCGTCGAAGTAGCCGTTGTTTACGGCGAACAGCGTCAGCGCCATCTCCCATACTTGCAGTGGAGAGTACTGCGGCTGCTTCATGAGTTCGGTCACCAGACGGCCGCGTTCCAGCTGTTTGCGCGTGGCCTGGTCGAGATCCGATGCAAACTGCGCAAAGGCAGCCAGCTCACGGTACTGGGCCAACGCCAGCCGCACGCCCCCGCCCGTGTCGCGCCGCTTCATGATCTTGGTCTGCGCCGCGCCACCCACCCGGGACACCGATATGCCCGCGTTGATCGCAGGCCGGATACCGGCGTTGAACAGATCGGTCTCGAGAAAGATCTGCCCGTCGGTGATCGAGATGACGTTGGTGGGTACGAACGCGGTGACGTCACCGGCTTGCGTTTCGATGATCGGAATGGCGGTGAGCGAACCAGTCTTGCCTTTCACCGCGCCTTTGGTGAAGCGCTCGACCCACTGCTCGTTTACGCGCGCGCCGCGCTCCAGCAGGCGGGAATGCAAATAAAAGACGTCGCCCGGATAGGCCTCGCGGCCAGGCGGTCGTCGCAGCAACAGCGAGATCTGGCGATAGGCCCACGCCTGTTTGGTCAGGTCATCGAAAATGATCAACGCGTCCTGTCCCCGGTCGCGGAAGTACTCGCCCATGGTGCAGCCGGAATAGGGCGCGATGTACTGCATCGCGGCGGACTCGGAGGCCGAGGCGGCAATGACCACGGTGTACTCCATGGCTCCGTATTCTTCCAGTTTGCGAACCACGTTCGCGATCGTAGATGCTTTCTGCCCGATCGCGACATACACGCAGAACAGATCCTTGCCCTTCTGGTTGATAACCGTGTCGATGGCGACCGCGGTCTTGCCGGTCTGGCGATCGCCGATGATGAGCTCGCGCTGACCCCGCCCGATGGGGACCATCGAGTCGATCGCCTTGAGCCCGGTCTGCACCGGTTGCGATACGGACTTGCGCCAGATCACGCCCGGCGCCACCTTCTCGATCACGTCGGTGAGCTTGGCGTTGATCGGGCCTTTGCCGTCGATCGGCTGGCCGAGGGCGTTGACCACGCGCCCGAGCAGCTCGGGGCCCACCGGAACCGCGAGGATGCGCCCCGTGGTTTTGACCGTGTCGCCTTCCGTGATGTGCTCGTAGTCACCTAGAACAACGGCCCCCACCGAGTCGCGCTCCAGGTTCAACGCAAGGCCAAAGGTATTCTGCGGAAACTCTAGCATCTCGCCCTGCATGACATCGGCCAGGCCGTGGATGCGCACGATACCGTCGGTCACGGAGACCACGGTCCCCTGCGTGTGCATCTCGGCGCCGACGGCAAGGTCTTGAATCTTGCTCTTGATCAGTTCGCTGATCTCGGAAGCGTTCAGTTGCATGCTCTGACTCCTAGCCCCGTCGTCCTAGGTGGTGAGCGCAGCGGCCATGTTGTTGAGTTGGCCACGTACGGAAGCGTCCCAAACGTCGTCCCCGATCTTCACCGTGACGCCACCGATGAGCTCTGGCGCCACGGTCACGCTCGCCTGCACTTTGCGCCCTACGTGCCGCTCGAGCACGGCAACGAGGCTGGCGAGCTCCTGCTCCGATAACGGAAAGGCCGAGTCTACCCTAGCCTCGACGACGTTCTCGTGCTCCTTGCGCAATTGATCGTACAGCTCGACGATGTACGGCAGGGCAGGCAGGCGGTCGTTGCGCACCAGAACCAAGAGCAGGTTGCGAGCGATGCCGTCCAGGTGTTCGCCGCAGATTCCGAGCAGAAGACGCTCGACATCGTCTTTGGTGAATTTCGGGTTGGCCAAGGCCAGCTGGACCCGGTCGTTGCTCCAGATTTCGGCCATGAAGCGCAGCATCTGCGACCACTGCGCCAGCTGTCCCTTGTCCTTGGCCAGGCTGAATACGGCCTGCGCGTAGGGTCGGGCGATGGTAGCGAGTTCGGCCACGGCAGGGAACCGTTCAAAGTTGGTCGGCGACGGCACTCAACAGCTCGGCGTGCGCCCTGGCGTCGACTTCGCGTCGCAGAATCTTCTCCGCTCCCTGGACCGCCAGTACGGCCACCTGCGTGCGCAGCGCCTCCTTCGCACGGAACACTTCTCTGTCGATCTCGGCCTTGGCCCCGGCGATGATTCTGTCGCCTTCGGTCCTGGCCTGAGCCTTAGCCTCTTCGACGATCTGCGTGCCGCGCTTGTCCGCTTGACCAAGGATCTCCTGCGACCGCTGACGCGCCTGGTTCACGATATCTTCCGCTCGCTTGGACGCCAGCTCCAAGTCCTGGCGGCCGCGCTCGGCGGCGGCCAGACCATCGGCGATTTGTTTCTGCCGTGTCTCGATCGCCCGCAGAAGCGGCGGCCATATGAACTTGGCCGTGAACCAGATGAAGATCGCGAAGGCGGCGGCCTGAGCGAGCAGCGTCAGATTGATGTTCATGGCTGTTACCTCAGTGGCGCGACCCCGGCGGCTACTGCGGGATCACGGCAAGCAGAGGGTTACCGAACGCGAACAACATGGCCAGCCCGACACCGATGATGAACGAGGCGTCGATCAGACCGAGCAGCAGGAATACTTTACCCTGCAGCTGCGGAATGAGCTCAGGCTGGCGCGCCGCCCCCTCCAGAAACCGGCTACACATGATGCCTACGCCGATACAAGCGCCGGCCGCGCCGAGCCCGATGATGAGGCCGATACCAATCCCGGTGTACGCCTGGATCATCGCCAGCAATTGCAGTTTATCCACGTTCGTTTCCTTTCTGGATCGTGTGGTTTAGAGGTGATCGAAACAGGTCAATGGCTTTCGTACGCCATGGCGACATAGACGACAGTGAGCATCATGAAGATATAAGCCTGCAGCACGACGATCAGGATGTGGAAGATCGCCCAGCCGGCCCCGAGGAGCGAGCCGAAGAAGGTGCCTGCTACTCCGGTTGCCGCCCACAGACCGATCAGCAAAAAGATGATCTCTCCCGCGTACATGTTGCCGTACAAGCGCAGCGAGAGCGAGAGCGGCTTGGACACGTATTCGACCAGATTGAACAGGAGGTTGGCGGGCCACAGGAGCGGATTCGAACCGAAAGGCGTGCAGAACAGCTCGTGCACCCAGCCGCTCAGACCCTTGACTTTGATGCT
>DATJVW010000292.1:0-3876 GCA_035501675.1 Burkholderiales bacterium | reverse complement strand
CGCCTCCTCTGACGCAGATGTCAAGCCACCAATGCAAGGGGGCGGAAACACCGCTTACCACGCGATGCCGCAGCCGCATGTTGCACCGCACGAGTCCGCAAGTGGCCCGAGGGGGGAACCGACCGTCGCCGGCCGGGGCGGCGGCTTTCTGGGGTGGACCTGCCGTGCCGGCACTTGGCCGCTGGGGCAGCTCGTGTGAAGGGTTTCGGAGTGCGCCGGGAGACCGGCAAGAAGTAGAGGGTGCAAGTCCCTCACGGTGAAGGAGTAGCGACCCACATCGGCCCTGAGCCGTGCGCCGTCGTCCGCAAGGGCGGGGGTGAAGCGTCGGCAGGGGAGTGCACAGGCCAGCCATTGAACCGCGAAAGACCTATCATCCCGGGTGCCGACACAGTTCCGAATGTGGAAGGCCATACGCACGGGCGCGCCGATCGCGAGCGCCTGGACGACCCGGCGTGGTCACAGACCCTGGCATGTGCAGAAGCTTCTTGTACGGGAACCGGGAGGTCCCACGGCCGGCCAGTAGTGTTCGTAACGCGTCCTGCTCTGGCCCGTATCGGGAAGGCGAGGAGCCGAAGCCGATGATGCACGAGCGTGGGAAGTCTGACTCCGCCATAGTAGCCGTGAAGCCGACGAACAAAGCCGGGCAACCGGTTGCGGAGCCGGTGGAGCCAAGGGCGGGGACCAAGAGGAACGCTGGTGAGCAAAGCACGCACCGGACACTGGGCCGGGATCGTGTGACCCAGGCGCTCGCTCGCGTACGGAAGGCAGCTCAGCAAAGGAGGAAGGAGAAGCTCACCGCGCTCTTCCACCACCTCAGCGTCGATCTGCTCCGGGAAGCGTTCCTCGTGCTCAAGCGCGATGCTTCTCCCGGGATGGACGGGCTGACATGGCAGGCCTATGCGTCAGACCTTGAGCAAAACCTCACCGATCTGCACGCACGGGTCCATCGAGGAGCGTACCGGGCAACGCCGTCACGCCGGACGTACATTCCGAAGGCTGACGGGCGACCGAGGCCCCTGGCGGTGGCGGCGCTCGAAGACAAGATTGTCCAGAGGGCGACCGTTGCGGTGCTGAACTGCATTTACGAGGAAGATTTCTTCGGGTTCAGCTATGGCTTCCGGCCGAAACGCAGCCAGCACGATGCGCTGGATGCTCTGGCGGTCGGGATCACCGACAAGAAAGTGAACTTCATTCTTGATGCGGACGTTCGATCCTTTTTCGACGAAGTCAGTCAAAGTTGGCTTATCCGTTTCGTCGAGCATCGGATCGCCGATCCACGCATCATCCGCCTGATCCAGAAATGGCTCAAAGCGGGCGTACTGGAAGACGGGGTCGTCACGGTCAGTGAAAAGGGGACGGGGCAGGGGTCGGTGATTTCGCCACTGCTCGCCAACGTCTACCTGCACTACGTGTTCGATCTGTGGGCCGAGCGCTGGCGACGGCGCGAGGCCACGGGCGGAATGATGATTGTGCGGTACGCCGACGATATCGTCGTTGGTTTTGCGCACGAGATCGATGCCCGGCGCTTCTGGGACGCGATGCGCAAGCGGTTCGAGGAGTTTGCGCTGTCGCTACATCCGGAGAAGACTCGCCTGATCGAGTTCGGACGCCAAGCGGCGGACCGACGCGACCAACGCGGGCTCGGCAAACCGGAGACCTTCAATTTCCTCGGCTTCACCCATATCTGCGGACGTTCTCGCCACGGCAAGTTCCTCCTCAAGAGGAAATCCAGGCGTGACCGCATGCGGGGCAAGCTAAAAGAGATCAAGGTGGAGATGCGACAGCGGATGCATCAGCCGATCCCCGAGCAGGGGCGTTGGCTGGCGCAGGTTGTCAGAGGCTACTTTGCCTATCACGCTGTGCCGACCAACTCGGCATCGATCGGAGCATTCCGCCACCATGTGGTCGACCTCTGGCGCTGTTCGCTGTCGCGACGCAGTCAGCACGGTGGCATCACGTGGCGGCGGATCAAGCAGATCGCTGATGACTGGCTCCCTCAACCGAAAATCCTTCTTCCGTGGCCGCAGCAGCGCTTTGCCGTCAGACACTCAAGGTAGGAGCCGTATGCCCGAATTGGGCATGTACGGATCTGTGCGGGGGGCGGCTGGTAACAGCCGTCCCTACCGCGAATGACGGCCCCATCACGAGTCGATCCGCGCGCACCGGGGCCGTCGTTCGAAAGCCTCCAGGGAAGGAACCCGCGGGAAGTGGGCCGCAATGGTGCCGCGCGCTCTATGGGGATTTCGACGCGGCGGTTGAGGATGCGGCCGTTGATGACGTGGCGGGCTGAGCGATTGCAGAGCCGCGCGGTGATGGCGCAGCTCGGGTCGGTCGGCAACATGAGAGGGAGGCCGATCTGAGCCTTGCCGGACAGAGGCTCGGACGAGCGCTGTCGCGGCGGGCCCTGGACCAGCGAGACAGATCGGGACAGCAGCGGCGAATGAGATAGCCCGGGCTCATGAGGTGTCGATCCTGATGGCGGCGGGCATCGCGGTTGGCCTGTGTCGCGGCGGCTCGCCTGCCTTGAACACCTCGATGATGCGCATGGGCGAGCCGCAGCATGGACACGGCTGAACGGGCGTGGCCGGACCAGAAGCGATGTCCTCGGGATCGGGCGTCGGCGCAGCAACGTCGAGCAGTTTGCGGGCGAGCACGAGGTTGTCGGCCTTCACGCCGCTCGCCAGCAGACCGTAGTGGCGGATGCGGTGGAAGCCCTTGGGCAGCACGTGGATCAGGAACCGGCGGATGAACTCGTGCGCGTCGAGCGTCATCGTCTTGTAGCGGCCGGGTCCGTCGATGCGATAGTCTTTGACCTTGAACGTCACCGTCTCGGCATCAGCCGCGATCAGACGCCGGTTCGAGATCGCCACGCGATGGGTGTAGCGCGACAGATAGGCGAGCACCGCCTTTGGCCCTGCGAACGGGCGCTTGGCGTAGACGAACCAGCGCGTTCTCTTGAGCGGCGCCAGATAGGCGGCGAACGCCTTCGTGTTGACGAGCGCGGCGTGCACGCCGTGGAATGTCAACTGACCGGCGGCGTGTGCAGCCACGAGCTTCTCGATCATCAGCCTGCGGAACAGCTTCGACAGCACGCGCACGGGCAGAAAGAAGTCCGGCCGCTTGGCGATCCACCGTGATCCATCGAGCGAGATGCCGCCGCCCGGCACGATCATGTGGATGTGCGGATGATGCGTCATTGCCGATCCCCAGGTGTGCAACACCGAGGTGATGCCGATGCCGGCGCCGAGATGCCTGGGGTCAGCCGCGATCTTCAGCATCGTTTCGGCGGCGGCCCTGAACAGGAGATCGTAGATCACCGCCTTGTTCTGATACGCGATATCGCCGATTGCCGCCGGCAGTGTGAACACGACGTGGAAGTATGGCACGGGCAGCAGCTCCGCCGCCCGCGCCTCCATCCACTCACGCGCCGCCGCGCCCTGACACTTCGGACAGTGCCGGTTGCGGCAGCTATTGTAGGAGATGGCCGTGTAGGCACAGGCGTCGTTCTCGCAGCGCATGACGTGCCCGCCGAGGGCCGCCGTGCGGCAGCGCTCGATCGCGCTCATCACCTTGAGCTGATGGAGGCTCACGTGACCGCGGTTGGTGTCACGCCAAGCGGGTCCGTGGTCGCGGAAAATATCCGCGACCTCCAGGGCTGGACGACCCATGGGCGACCGGCGCTATGCCGGCGGTCCCTCCTTCGGTAGCGTCAGCCGATCGAGCGGGCTCATCACTGTGCGCAGCACGTTGGTGGCGACGTGGGTATAGCGGGCGGTCGTGTCCAGCTTGGCATGACCCAGCAACACCTGAATCACCCGCACGTCGATATTGCTCTCCAACAGATGCGTGGCGAACGAGTGCCGCAGCGTATGAGGC
>DATJVW010000291.1:0-3450 GCA_035501675.1 Burkholderiales bacterium | reverse complement strand
GATGGCGCGCTTTTCGATGTCGTCGCCCTTCACGATCACCACGAACTCGTCGCCGCCGATGCGCGCGAGCGTGCCCGCGCCGCCCACGGCGTCGGCGAGACGCGCGGCGCTCATCTGCAGCACGATGTCGCCGGCGTTGTGGCCGAGCGTGTCGTTCACGGTCTTGAAGTTGTCGAGGTCGATGAAGAGGATCGCGAGCCGCCCGAGGTTGCCGGGCTGTGCGACTTCGTGGCGCAGGCGTTGCAGCGTCGCGTAGCGGTTGGGCAGGCCCGTGAGCAGGTCGTACTGCACGAGCTGCGACATTTCGCGCTCGCGCCCGAGCAGCTTGCCGATCAGGCCCGTCGCCACGGCGAAGAACGAGAGCATGGCGAGCGAGATGAACGTCGCCATCATCAGGTAGACGTCGCGCGTGTGGTTGTAGTCGGCGAACTCTTCGGCCTGCGAAAGGCCGACCAGCACGGCGAGCGGATAGCCGTCGATGTGGCGGTACGAGACGATGCGCGCGACGTGGTCGATCGGGTCGACGTAGGTGCCCGAGGCGTGCTCGGAGATCGGATAGACGCCGCTCGCCGAGAACGCGCCGTTCGCGCGTTCGGCGCTGCCCGTGCGGCGCGCGAGCACGGCGCCGGTGTCCGAGATCACGGCGATCACGCCGTCACGGCCGATCGCCGCGTTGTTGTAGAAGTCGCTCGTGAAGTAGCTCGGGTCTTCCGACACCACCACCACGCCCGCGAACGAGCCGTCCGCGTGATTGAGACGGCGCGTCATCTGCAATGTCCAGTGGCCGGACACGCGCCCGAGCACCGGCTTGCTGATGTAGAGCTGGTCGTCGTTCTCGTGCTCGTGAACCTTGAAGTGCTCGCGGTCGGAGAGATCGATGGGCTTGGGGTTCGGGTCGGCCGTGTTGGCGATGAGCCTGCCGTGCTCGTCGATGATCGATACCTGCACGAGCGAGTCGCTCTGTACGACGCCCTTCTCGACGGTGCTCGCGAGATTGAAGTGTTCGGGCGACTTCTCGAACTCGTACTTCACGAAGCGCGTGATCTGGTCGACCTGGTGGATCGCCTTGATGGTGTGCTGCTCGAGCGCCGCCGAGAGGATCGCAGCCGAGGCCGTGGCCTCGTGCATCGTCGCTTCCTTTTCGACCGAGAGGCGCGTGAAGATGACCGCCCACAACAACAGGAGCACCAGTACGCCGAGCAGGGGGATGGCAAGCAGCGCGTGAGGGCGCGTGTAGGTTGGCCTCGACGCGCCGCGCATGCTGGATTCGCGCGAGAACGGACCCCGGGGCGGGCTCATCGTGGCCGCCGTACGCGCGTAACGCCACACCGCGGGTGCGGCGGCCGGGATGGCAACGGAGCGCTCGGATGATTTGGCGGCATGGATAACAGCACGGCTGGGGAATAGGCGTATTGCGCGCGGACAACGAACGCCGGACGCGTCATGCGTCCGATGTTTCGATATTAATGGTTGGGGAATGTTTAAGGAAGCTATGCTCCCTCGGGTATACGCGAGGGCCGCCTCCGCCAATCGTCGGCGCGCATGTGCGGTGCATAAACGCGACGCCATGCATATTGCTGGTGCGCGCGGCGGGGGCGGCCGATGTCGCGTGCCGGTGCGTCTGCCGATGTCGCGTGCCGGTGCGCCTGCCGATGTGCGTGCAATAGGCAGGGGGCAGGGCGCCCACGTCGTACAGGGTAAGGCGGGCGCGTGCGCCGTTCGGGCGGGCCCCGCCCGCCTTGTTCCGAGCGTTGCCGTGCCTCGCGGGGCGCTAGGAGTTTGTCGGAGTTTCCGCTGAAGGCGGTCATCCGACGGGCGCATTGGGCGTTAATGAATCAGCAAGTTCGCTAAGAGAGCCCATAGATGAGTCGCTTCGTGCCCGTTGATCGTCAGACCGGTTATCTGTTGCCTCCGTCGGTGGAGGACTGGTTGCCGGAAGACCATCTGGCTCGGTTTGTGGTGGAAGTCATCGCGCAGATGGACCTCTCGGCGCTGAGCGGGGCGTATGCGGGACGAGGCATGGCGGCGCATCACCCCGAGGTGCTGCTTGGTTTGCTGGTGTACGGGTATGCGACCGGTGTGTTCTCGAGCCGCAAGCTCGAACGTGCGACCTATGACTCGGTGGCATTTCGCTACATTGCGGCGAACACGCACCCGGACCATGACACGCTGGCCACGTTTCGCAAACGGTTTGCGAGCCAGATCGAGAAGCTGTTTGTGCAGGTGCTGCTGGTCGCGAAGGAGATGAAGCTGGTCAAGCTGGGCCGGATTGCGCTGGACGGCACCAAGGTGAAGGCGAACGCAAGCAAGCACCACGCGCTGTCATACGGGCACATCGGCCGGATCGAAGCGCAGTTGCATGAAGAAGTGCAGCAGTTGATGGGGATGGCCGAGAACGCGGACCGCAACGGTGTGCCAGACGGAATGGATGTGCCGGCGGAGCTCGCGCGACGTGAAGCGCGACTGAAGGCGTTGGCCGAAGCGAAGGTGAAGATCGAGGCGCGGGCACAGGAGCGGTTCGAGGACGAGCAGAAGGAGTACGAAGCCAAGGTGGCGCGTCGCGAGGCGCAGCGCAAAGAAGGCAAGAAGCCGCGTGGCAAGGACCCGAAGCCACCGCAAGGCGGTCCCAGGGAGCGTGATCAGATCAACCTCACGGACGAAGAGTCACGCATCATGCCGGCGTCCAGTGGCGGCTTCGAGCAAGGCTATAACGCGCAGGCGGCGGTGGATGTCGAGACGATGTTGATCGTGGGCACGACGGTGACCCAGCAACGCAACGACAAGCGCCAGGTCGCGCCGATGCTCGACATGCTGGGGGCGCTGCCCGAGCCATTGGGTCAGCCTGAGGTGTTGCTGGCGGATGCGGGCTACTTCAGCGCGGCCAACGTCGCCACCTGCGAAGCAGCGAACATCACCCCGCTGATCGCGATCCAGCGCGACGCCCATCATCTGCCGCTGATGGAGCGTTTCGCCGATGATCCTGCGCCACCTGAGAGCGCCGAGCCGGTCCTCAGGATGACACACCGACTCAAGACGAAGGCGGGGCGCGCACTGTACGGCTTGCGCAAGAACACGGTCGAACCGGTGTTCGGCATCATCAAGCACGTGATGGGATTCCGACAGTTCTCACTGCGCGGGCTATCCAATGTCACGGCGGAATGGTCGCTAGTCGCGCTCGCGTGGAACATCAAGCGGATGAGCGTATTACGAGGCGCGTAGGACGATAAGGGCGCGCCTTGCACCGGATTGCCCCTCATTCAATTTCAAATTCCTTTAACACCGTGTTTGGCGCTTGATGTGAAGTCAGCAGACCGGCGCGATCCGAGCTGCGAACTCAGCTTCTCTCTCAGACGTTACCTCAACTCCGACGGCCTCCTAGGCCAACGCTTCGCAAGTGGCTGCGCCGCTACCAGGAAGCGGGAGAAGACGGTCTTCGCTCTCAAAGCCGTC
>DATJVW010000290.1:0-15599 GCA_035501675.1 Burkholderiales bacterium | reverse complement strand
GGTCCCCGTCTCTGAGCCAGGGAAGCTCTCTGGTGAACAGGTCGATGCATTCGCGGTACGTGCAGGGCATGCGGGTAAGGTCCGTGCCCCAGAACGTGCGGCGCGGCCCGAAGGCGTCGAACAATCTCCGCACGGCGTCGTGCAGATCGCGGAACGGATAAGGCTGCACCGAAAACGCCGGCAGCCCCGACGCTTTCACCGCCACGTTGGGGTGCTTCGCCAGCGCGCACACGGCCGGGAGGTCTTCTAGCACCTTCGGGGCCTTCCCGTGGACGTGCAGGCCCACGTGGTCGATGACCACCCTGAGAGCCGGATGCCGCTCGGCGATGCCGCCGATGCTTTCGAGCGATCCCGGCGCGAGGACCATCAGAGGGATCGAATGCCGCTCCGCTGCGGGCCAGAGCCAGTCGGCCGTGCCGTCGGTGAGGAAGTGGCGGTTGTGCTCGTTGTGGAAGGTGAAGCGCATGCCGAGCATGCCCGGCTGCTTCTTCCAGTCGGCCAACAGGGCGCGGCTGCTCGGATCCTGCAGCGCGATGCGGCCCATCACCGCGAACCGGTCCGGGTACTGGCGCGCCGCTTCCAGCGCCAGGTCGTTGCGGTCGCCTTCCCAGGAGGGCGGCACGAGGATCGCCCGGCTCACGTTGGCCAGATCCATCTGGAACAGCAGCGCCTCCTTCGAGATCGGGTACGGCCGCTGTGCATCGCGCTCGCGGCCCGGCGGCCACGGGCGCTCCGGCGTGTTCGCGCCCCAGAGATGGAGTTGGGCATCGGCGATGTGCATGGTATGGGGGCCTTGGTGTGTTGCGTTGCGCAGGTCAGGGACAGGCGACGACGCACAACAGCATCGCTCAATCATGGTCGCGGTGCAATAGACGGCGGACCCGTTCGGGTGCCTTCCCCCGGCCTCGTCCCGCACGTTGCGCGCGTCGAGGCGCGTAGCGAAGAATGACCTTCCACCCGCTAGCGGGTGCTGGACGGGATGCTCTCGATGACCGTCACGACCTTGGCCGGATCGAACGCCATGGCGACTTCGGCGCTGAAGAGCTCTCCCGTCAGGATTTCAAAATACGGGCAGACCTCGCATTTGCGTATCTCCATATGCCCTTGCCGGGCGCGCCCGAGCCGATGCTCGCCCGAGCACAGATTGCAATAGCGCGGCGCGGACCACGCTATCTTTTGCTCGGGATGCCAGGCAAACGGAGGCTCGTGGATGAAGACCCGTTCGCTCCGATCCACGTGCCACGCGATGCGCTTCCCCAGGTTCTGATCTTCCCCCGCGTGTCTGCCGCAGAAGATGAGATCGAAGCCGCCCAGACCCTGCACCAGTTCTCTTCGGGCCCCGAACAGTCCGCCGTAACAGCTCATCCACCGATGCCAGGCATTCGGAGGATGTTCGCGGGCCCTTCCCCGCTCCGGACCCATCTGCAGGAGCTCATCGACGCAATGCTGCGAAAACTCCACGAACCGATAGTGGCCCCAGAAGTACGGCCTGCGCTGCAAGAGGCTCGCGCTGGTCTCGATCAGGTTCGCCGGCGCGAGCTGATCGTCGTCAAAGGTGACGACATAGGTGGAGGCCGAGCTCCATATCCCGATGTTTCGGCGCAGAGCGACGTCTCGCCGACCGACTGGGTAGTGCGCGCTGGTAAACCGGATCAGGCGCACATTCAGGCCGTAGCTCGGCAAGTCGGTGTCGAGCTCGTTGCTGACGATGCTGACGACGTCGGGCTGGATCGTATTGCGGCTCAAGCTGTACAGCACGTCCGCTACACATGCCGCCGGGCGCATCGCGGGGATGATGACGTCCAGGCCCGTCATCGCGCACTCCTGGCTTACGGTCCGTTCACACCGATGGCCAACGCCGGTCCGCACCCGGAGAGGGGATCAACGGCAGCCGCACTGGCAGCGTGAGGGCGCGGCGAACGGCGTTGCCGAAGCGAGTCGCCGCGTAGTTGCGCGCGGCTGCGTTCTTGACAAGCCGCGGCTCGACGTTCCAGCTCGCGGCGATCCAGCCGATGCCGTAGCGCTCGAACAATTGCACCGCGAGATCTGCCGTCCGGCCCAGATCGGGACCGCTGTCGGACCATTGCGACGCGACCACCGGGAAGTTCTGGGTGAAGGAGCGGAAGCGCGGATCGTGACTGGCCTGCGCCATTTGCGGCGCGAAGCGCACGGTGTAGACCAAGTCGTGCACCGGCTCACCGGTGGCAAAACGCACCGGCAGGCCGTTGACATCGGCGCCGGCGGCTGCGCCGCTCAGGAAGATCAACGCCGCCGGATGCTCGCGCCGCACGGTGCCGATCAGCCGGTTGGCCGCATCGGGCCAGCCCTGCGGCAGCGGACTCGAGGCGGCATAGATCTCGTACAGCACGCCCGGCTCGTCCTGGTAGCGCGCCGCAAGCGACTGCCAGCACTCGAGCGTTGCCTCGTCGGGCAAGGCGCTTGCGCCGTCTGACCCCGGAGCCTGCAGAGCGAGCAGCACATAGGTGCCTGCGCCGGCGACGTCTGCGATGAGCTGGTCCAGCTCGCCCAGCAAGGCATCCGCCGGAAGCGATTCGGTTCCGTCCAATAACGTCCCGGCGAGAAACGGCAGGCGGACGACATTCACGCCCCACAGGCCGGTGAGAATCGCCAGCGCCGACTCGTTCAGCGCCAGCGCGTCGCCCAGCGTTTGCCGAGGCTCGAGCGCGGCGCTGTCGAGTCCCGCCACGTTGACGCCCCTCAGCAAGACCGGCTCACCGTTTTCGTCGATGATCAGGTTCGCGCGGGTCCCCAGCCAGGAGAGCCCTTCGGTTTCCCGCTCCTCGGACGCCGCAGGCGGCGGCAAGGCGTTGGCGCCGGGGCGGGCAATCGCGCGGCGCGCTGCTGCGGTCGCGGGCGGACGTCGTGACGCTGCGAGGCGCGCCGGCGGCTGTCCGGGGCTTCGGCTGCGGCGTGCCGCCAGCGGTGCTTCGCGAGAGGGAGCGCCCGGTCGCTTGGCGCGAGCCGCCCTCCGGCGCTCGGCCGTGCGCGCCGTTTTGCGTTGTGCTCCGCGCACCTCCGCATGGATCTCCCCGAGGCGCGCCTGGCGCGGCTCCGCACGGCCTTGCCCAGGCCACTTAGCCTGCCGACCCTGTCGCTGACGGGTTGCGCCGCGCTGCTGTTTTGGCAGCGCTCGCGGCCGTGGGACATGCAGGCGCTCAGGGCGCGGCTCCGGCGCGAGGGCGGAGCGCGGCCTGCGTCGCGTCTGAACGCTTCGTGCGCGCATCTCGGCGTGCTCGCGCAACAGGGTTTCGCGGCGGGCCTTGTGGAGCCGATCAACGCGCTCCGCCCGCTGGTCCGCTTGACGTTGAGCAAGGCGCGCGCCGCGCGGTGAGCCCGCTCGCGCTGCCCGGTGTTCGCTCAGGATCCGCGCGCGCCGCGCCGCCTTGGTCTCGACGGCCCAGCGCGCCAGCCGTACCTCTCTCCCAGGTTGCGCGTTGTGCGGTCGCGACGTGATCGACCGAGTTTCAGGTGATCGACGGCGTCCAGCCCGCAGCGCAGTGGCAAGCGAGGACCGGGCGGTGCGCGCTTGGTCTCGCTTGTTCAGCCGGGCGCGGTCGACCTGCCGCTGGAGCGTCTCGCGCCGAGCCGCCCGCTGCACGCGCTGGGCGCGCGCTTGTTCGAGCGCTTGCCCGCGCAGCGCCTGCGTGCGCTCTCGGCCGCGCGCCCAGGCCTTCCGCTGCGCCCTGAGCCTCGCCAGCTGGTCGAGGCGCCGCTGCTCGGCGCGGCGCATCTGAATCCTCTCCTCCCGCGTCAAGCGAGCCTCAGGGCAGTAAGGTCTTGAGGGAGCCGGTCGCGAGGTCCAGGGCGGAAGCCAGAGCCAGCACGTCGCCCGCGACCGGATTGGCTTTGCCGGCAAGCGACTCGGCCAGCGCGGCGAGCGCGTCGACGGCCGCGGCATACGCGGCCACTGCCCCGGGAGAAACCTGCTGCGCGAGCAGCTTCGCGAGCTCCCGCTCCTGGGCGGCCATCGCCGCCGCACCTTGGAGGAGGTAGGCGAAATTCCATGCGCCGGTGTTGGCGAACAGTTCGGCGATCTTCACCTGCACCTGGGTTGCGGCAGCGAAGCGCGCAAAAAACGGATCGGCGAGGACTTGCTGCTTGTCTTGCAGCACGGCGTAAAGGCTGCGCGGGGCCTGCACTCCGGCCGCCGGCGGGATTTTGGCGACCTCGAAGGCGGTCGTGCTCAGCCCCACGGCGAACGCGCCGAGCTCGGGCTGCTGGAAGCGCAGGCCCACACCCTGTCCGGCCGGCGCGAGGTAGGCCTGCACCTTGGTGGTCATGGAGGCGATGCTGCGGTCGGGCATGGACGCCTCGCCGATCGCCGCCGCGAGGCCCATGGCCGCGACGAAGTTCTGCAGCGGTAGATCCGTCTTGAGTTGTGCGAGCTGGTCCAGTTGCGTGCGCAGCCGGATGTTCTCCGCCTCCAGGTCGAGAATGCGCTGGCGCAGGAGCGCGACCACGTCCACTTCGGCCGGCGGCACCTTGCGCAACTCGGTCACTAGCGCCTGCAACTGCTCGGCCCGCCGTTCGGCGCTTTGTGCGCGCGCCTCGAGCGCGCCGTAGGCCGTGCGGGCCTGGGCGAGGCTGTCAGTGCGCAGCGGCATCGAGCCTCACTTGGGCCGTTTCCGCACGCCGCGTCGAGCGCTTGTCGGCTTGGGTTTGCGCGTGGCCGTCTTGCGCTTCGTCCGGGGCACTTTTGTCACGGACGGCCCCAGGTCGCTGGCCGCCGCCGGGGTTGCGGGGGCCGGAGAAGGACGTGCCGGGGCCGGCGTTGGGGGTGCGGGTGTGCTCGCGACGGGAATCGCGCCGAACGAGATGCGCAGGGTGGACAGGGCATTGGGGTCGATCGCGGAGCCCACGGCCGGCAGCACCAGCGCGGTGACCTTGTCCGCCGCGACCTGGACCAGCCCCTTCACCTCGATATCCATGCTCTTGACGGTGGTGGCTACCCCGGGGGTCTGCCGCGCATCGGCCTGGATCGTGTCGATCACGCTCTTGAACGACGTCGCCAGGTTGAGCGGCGTGGCGCTCGACTCGGCGCCGGCGAGCTGCTTTTTCAGGTCCTCGATCTGCTTGGCCTGATCCGCATTGGTCTGTTGCAGCTTCGCGACGGCGCCCTGGAGCTGGTCGATGGTCGCCTTCTGCTGGTTCAGTGCGTCCTGCAGTTTGTTGCGCTCGGTTTCCTGGTCCTGCGCGTAGCTCTTGAGGTCCTTGATGATCGCCGGGAGCTGCTCCTTTACGCGGCCGTCGGTGGTCGCATCCAGGAGCTTGGCGAGACGGTTGAGAATGTCGTCGATCGTGGCTGCCACGGCTCGCTCCGTCTCAGGTGCTGATGACGCGCACCAACCCCGTGACGTCGTCCACCGCGACCACGACGGCCTGGGCCGCCGGGTTCAGCGGATCGTATTGCAGGACGAACCACGTGCGGGCCGCCGCGTTGAAGTTGATGTCGAACCGCAGATTGGTCACCGGAATCTTATTGCCGCCGCTGTCGGTCGTGGTGGCGAAGTCAGCCGGACTGTTCAGCGCGGCCGTTTGTACCTGCTCGGGAGTCAATCGGGGCGGGATCGTCGATTGATCCGCAGAACGCGGCGGCGGCACCGGCACGATGGACAGCGTGATCTCGGACGAAGCCTGCGCGTCGTAGTTGAAGTGGTTCTGGTAGGCCGCGCTCACCGGCTGCGCGATCAAGCGACGCGCGACAGCCAGCGATGCAAGCGGGGCAGCCGTGATCCCTTTAGCGGCCGAGCTTGCCGGCTGTTCTTCGACCACGGTGAGCGCCAGTTTGAGCCGCAGATCGACGCGCGGGAACTGGTACCAGGTGGCCTGCACGCCCTGGCGCGACAGCACCGGGTCCGCATCGATCGCCTCCTGCGTCTTCAGGGAATTCTGGTCGAGCGCGGTCTGCGCCTCCGCGATGCCCTTGCCGAGCGCTACGATCACGCCCTCTATCGGTGCGGAGAAGACCTCGACGACGTTGGCGAGGGGGTTGTCCGCCATGGCTCACCTCCGCTGATCAAGCGAATGCGCTCACGCTTTGCACGCTCCGGCTAGCGGCTCACGTTGACGACCGGCGTGGGTCCCAGCGCGTTCACCGTGATCGTCGCCGGCACCACGCGGGTCGGCGCGGGCACCGGACGCAGGATCGCCGTCACGCTGCTCGATGCCTCGGCGGTGTAGGAGAACGTGTTCTGGCTCCGGAAGTTGACGTTCGATCCGAACACGCGCAGGCCCGTCTGTTTCTTCCCGTCGGCATCCGTCTCCTGCGTCTCGCGCAGCTGCAGCGACACCTTGAGTTGGATGGTCGCCTCGGTGAACTGGTAGAAGGTGGGCTCGAGCCCCGCCTGCAACGCGCTCATCTGCACCGGCGCGGCGGCGGAGGCCTCCACCCGGGCCCCGGTAACGCGCACCGGGGCCTGGCCCGAGACCGGCACGTCGAAGGGCGCGGGGGTGATGACCTCGGTCACCTCCGGGATCAGATCCACCTTGATCTTCGTCAACTCGATGAGCGTGCGCAGCGACGTCATGTCGAGGGCATGCTGCCCCTCGGCGATGCCCTCGGCCACGCTGCGCAGCAAGTCGCCGAACGGGACCTCGGCGAGCTCGTTGCCGACCTGTGTGATGGTGGGCATCGGTCCTCCGCTACTCGCTGGTGTTGATGGTGGGCGGCGAAACCAGCGCGTTCACGGTGATGAACCGGGGCATGAAGCGCACCGGAGGCGGAACCGGCTTGAGCGTGGTCCGCAGCAGGCTCGAGCCCTCGGCGGTATACGAGTAGGTGATCGAGTTCTTGATGTTCACGTGCGAGCTGAAGGACGTGGTCACCGAACCCGACGGGCCGCCGAAGAAACTGAGCAGGCCGCCCCCGGCTTCCACCTTGGTATCGACCTCGAGGCCGATGTCCACTTCGGAGGAATGGCTGATGTCCAGCTTGCTGGACAGCGAGATCTTCACCTCGATGATGGACTCGGTGAACTGGTAAAACTGCGGGACCAGCCCGGCCTGCAACAGCGTCAGCTTGATCGGCGGAGACGGGAAGACCTTGATGTCCACGCCGGTGGGCGTGACCGTCTGCCCGCCGCCGATGTCCACCGGGTCGAGCGGCTTGGGCGTCAGTACCTCGGTGACCTCCGGGATGAAGTCGAATTTTGTTCCCGCCAGAGTCCGTAACGTCCGCAGCGACGCCGCATCCAGCTTGCGCTGGCTGTTGGCGATGGCGTTCGCCATGCTGAAGATCATGTCGCCAAAGGGAACGTCGAGCAAGTCCTTTCCGATACTCATGATGGTCTCCTACCTTTCCGCTCGTGTGAGCAGCGTCCTGCTACCTGTTGGGATCGGGGCTGCCTCCCCCGCCGTCGATTTGCTTGCTGAGATTCTCGGCGAAGATGCGGGTGAGAGTGTCCGCCGCGACGCCGCTGGGATTCAGGGTGACTGGCCCGAGAAAGTCCACGAGAGGATTCCTTGCTACCAGGGCTGCTCGACTGTCATCGATCGCAATGATGGGACCGCTGCGCGTGACCATCAGGATATAGCCGCCGGTTCCGCGCACGAAGCGCTGCACATCGCGCGAGGACTCCGGCGTGTATCCTCCGCGCAAGGTGACGATGTAGACTTGCACGGCCATGCCAAGTCATCCCCCGGCCGCGGCGGCAACGCTCGAGCGCTCGGCCCATTGTGCGGCGTGCAGGCGACGCAGGCAGGCCGCAGACTGTTCTTCGCTGGGCGCGTAGACCCGCCGGCAATCGTCTCGCGCCAGTGCAGCGAGGCGTTTGACGCGCGCCGCATTCGTGAACAGCGCGCGCGCCAGGCACACGGCACGCTCCTCATCGTCCGTCGCCAGCTCGTCCCACAGCATGGTTTGCACGCTCGCGCGAGGCGTGCCGATGCAGAGCACGCCGTATAGCGCAGCGTCCACGAGCATTTGCTCGACTAGGCTTCCCGCCACATTCAAGACGATCGTCGACTGCGCGAGCTCGTAGCGGACGTCCTGCGCGTCGGCTGCCGCTACGCTGAGCAATCGGTCCGACTTCGGCGCCTGCGGCTGCCCAGGCCGCACCGGCATCCACCCGCGCAGCATCGGAAAAATGCGCTGCAGCGCGGTGAAGATCGGAACGTCGCCCGGCGCGACGCAGACGTATCCGGGCCGGCGCGGGACGCGCAGGCGACCCAGCTCGCAGGCTTGCGGCACCACCGGGATGCGCACCTCCGTATCCTGACGCTTGGCGTCCGCGACGATCGAGGCCTCCAGACGCCCGACTTCGCGCTGCACCATGGTCACCGTCACCGAAGCGCCGGGAATCGCGGGAAGCTCGCGCTGCACGCGGTTGTCGACCGAGACCGACGTCAGATAGGGAGAAGGCGTGCGGGAGGGCACCCCGCTCATTGCCGGATCGACCACCTGCACGCGTTGCACCGTCCGGTAGGGTGGTCGGACGATGCGTCGCCGCCCGCTGCCGAGGTTGCACAGCAGCCGATCCCATTGGTCCACCACCGCCTCCCATCCGTAGGCCAGCGCAAACTGCCGTGCCTTGGCCGAATGCTCGCGCAGCAGGGCGCGATCCTCGTAATAGTGCGCGAGCTTGTCGGACGCATCTTTCACGTCGATCAGGGCGCGGCGGATGCCGAACTCGGTCTCGCTCCACTCGCTGACGGCGATCGCTTGACCGTGGCCCTCGACCAGTTCAAGGCTCGCGCTATAGGCGCTCGCCAGCGGCACCGCGCCAGCCGCTGCGGCTTGCAGCGTAGGCAGGCCGAATCCCTCGCCGCTCGAGGCGAGCAGGTGCACGTCCGCCGCCTGATAGCAAGCCGCGAGCTCGCTCAGGGGCAAGCCGGTGCCCTGCTTCATGGTGAACCCGGGGGTGAACCTGACGCGGGTGTCGAGCCCCAGATGACGCACGTCGGCTCGCAGGTCGTAGGAATAGTACGGCGACTTGGAGAACTCGTCGTCGGGATCGGTGTGCAAATGCAGCAGCGCGTCCGGCCGCTGCGCCGCGAACCTCGCAAAGACGTCCAGCAGGCGGGGAAGCAGCTTGCGCGGCTGGTTGCGGCTATCCGAGAGCACCAGGAACTTGCCCTGGGCGCCCAGCCGTGCCTTCGCCTGCTCCCGATCCGGCGGCGGCGAGAAGATGTCGAGGTCGACGCCGTGAGGAATATATTCGCACCGGATGCCGCAGCGCTCGGCGACGCGCTGGCCGTACCGGCTCATGGCGATGGGCACGTCGACCTCGCGCAACAGCTCGATCCAGCTCGGCGGGAGCCGCTCTTCCTGGGTATCGCCGTCGACCGGAAAGTACAGCAGCCAGGGCGTGTCGGTGAGCTCCATCTGGCGCCGCACATGGGGCGCCGTGAAGAACGGCAGCCACCAGACGTCCGCCAGCGCAATCACCGCATCCGGGCGATGCCGCACAAGATACCCGTAGAGCGCGTCGCTGCCCAAGGGATCGAGATGCGTCGGATAGACCTTGCAGCCGTTCCACTCGAAGGGGTTGCGCGTCTGCCACCCCAGGATGCCGACCCGGTGGCCGCGACGAGCCAGTCCTTCGCAGACAAAGTGCGTGACGTTGCCGAAACCCGATGGCGTATCCGGACTGTCGGACATCCAAAGCACGTGCATAAGCGTCCCGCGTCGGCGCGCAGATTTGTTTTCTTAACCCAACCTTACTATATCGCCGCGGACATTGCGACGGGCTAAATCTCACAAAATGGAAGATTTGGACGGTTTTCGCCTGCGGAGATAACTCGCGCTTGTGAATATTGGATGTCAGGTGCGCTTGTCGCAAAAAAATGACATGGACCTATACGATCCGGTACCCCGCCTCGCGCTGATAGCGAACGGCCAGCACCAAGACCTTGACCAAGCTGGCATCTACCGGTAGAGCGCGGTGCAGCCGGATTTGCCCCGCGACAAAATAAGCTGAGGGCGGCTACGCGCCCAGGATGTCTCGATCGCTCCCGCATCGCCGAAGTGTTCACCGCCGCGGCCACTTCTGGCTCCCAGAGCCACAAGCTGACGGGCCGGCGCGCTCTATCGGATCACTTCGTCCGCCCTGTACAAGACGGATTCGGGAACTGTGAGGCCGAGTGCCTTCGCAGCTTTGAGGTTGACGACGAGTTGGAACGCCGACGGTCGCTCCACCGGGATGTCGGCTGGTTTGGCGCCACCGAGAATCTTGGCCACAAGAACAGCACAACGCTCGGTCATCGAGGCCATCTCATGGCCGTAGGCAATCACGCCTCCGGCTTCGGCGAAAAGACGGAACATCGATGTCGCCGGCAGCCGGTGCCTCATCGTCAACTTTGCGAGCCGTTCGCTCTGAACGTACATCATCGGCGAAGGCAAAATGATGAGGGCTTGGGGCTTCCCGCGGAACGCAGAGAAAGCCCTGTCGATGTCGTCCGGCTCGCGGACCTCGACAACCTGAAGCTGCACGCCGAAGGACCGCGCAGCTCGTTGAAGTGCGTGCAGATGCGTGGGGCCCGGGCTCGGGTCCCATAACACGGTCGCGCGCGATAGCTTCGGGATTATGGCTTTCAGGAACTGCAGCCATTTGCCTGCGAATTCGGGCGCGTCGAGAAAGACCCCGGTTAGGTTCCCGCCAGGCCGAGTGTAGCTCTGGACATAGCCTTCGGCGACCGGATCGGTTGTGGCATCGGCCGCTACGATCGGGATGGTACGGGTCGCCGTGTACGCGGCGCGGACAGCCGGTGCGTCTGTGGCCCAGATGACGTCGACCTTGAGTCGCGCAAGCTCGGCAGCGGCCTCGTCAACCTGCGAGCCACCTATTACAGCCCCACGGTACTCAAATGAAATGCTTTTGCCCTCGATCCATCCCTCGTCGGCAAGCCTACGGCGGAACGGCTCCGACCATTCCATAAACCGCTCATTTGTCTGGCTACCTCCGAAACCGCTGAGAATTCCAACGCGCGCGACCGTCGCCTCTGCCCAGCCTTCCCCAGACCATCCAAGGCCGGTCAGCAACGCAGCCATAAGAAGCGCGACACCGGCAGTTCGAGCGCTCACCTTGCTGCTCCTGTCGGGTTTCGCGCGTTGTGCCCGTGTTACGGAGCCTGAAAACAAGGTCTTCTCATGCAATCGGCGCGGGCTGAGGCGCCGATTCGTAGCACCCCACCACCGACTGGTCGAAATCGATGATCGAGCCGGTCATCAATCCGGATTCGTCCGAGGCGAGGAAAGCCACCGCGCGCGCGACCTCGTCCACCTTCAGCAGGCGGCCCATGGGGAGCTTGGCCTCGGCCTCCTCTTTCCAGCCGTCCTGAGCACCGTGGTACTTGCGCATGATGCGGTCCTCGCCGGGCGTGTCCATCCAGCCGATGCATAGACCGTTGACGCGGATCCCGTGGCGCATGACGCCGAACGCCACGTTCTTGGTGAGCGTGGCGAGCGCTCCCTTCGAGGCGCAATAAGCAGTGATGAAGGACTGCCCGCCATGGGCCGACATGCTGAGGATGTTGATCACACTGCCGCGGGTGCCTTCGCGCCGCATGATGTTCAGGGTGTCCTGCATGAGGAAGAAAGGCGCCCGCACATTGACCGCAAACATCGTGTCGAACAGCTCCGGGGATGTGTCGAAGATCGTACCGCGATCGGTAATCGCAGCGGCGTTGACAAGCACATCCACGCGCCCGAAAGCTCGATCGGCGGCTGAAACCACTTTGCGGCAGTCCTCGACCACGCTCAAGTCCGCTTTCACGAACTCTGTTCTGCAGCCGCGCTTGGTAAGGCGTTCGGCGACTGCGCGCCCTTTCTCGGCGCTGCGCCCGCAGATGACGATGCCCTTCGCGCCGCGCTCGACGAAATCGGTAGCGATCGCCTCACCCAGACCCTGCGTTCCGCCGGTCACGATCGCGATGCGTCCATCCAGCCGGACGGCGCCGGCGGGCGTCTGGTTGCTCATGTTCCGCTCCTCTTGTTCTCGATAAACCCCTGATTGTCTACTGCGCTTGCGTTCATTGTACGGCCAGCGGATCGATGACGCCTTCGGTTGCACAGGCCGACCAATGTCGTCATGATGATTCGCAACGGTCCAGCACCGGACTCAAGTACGGTGGTTTAAGGAGAATCCGTGAAAACTCTTCGCGTCGGACTCGTCGGCTCGGGGTTCATGGGCAAGGCCCATAGCCTCGCCTACCGGACCGCGAGCGCGGTATTCCGCATGCCCGTCCAACCCGTGCTGGAACTGCTCGCCGACGTCACCGCCGACGCAGCGTCGGCCGCGGCGCGCGATCTCGGGTTCGCCCGCTCGACCGGCGACTGGCATGCGCTCATCGCCGATCCCCGGGTCGACGTGGTCAGCATCACCACGCCGAACGCGTTGCACGCGCCCATCGCGCTCGCAGCGCTCTCTGCCGGCAAGCACGTGCATTGCGAAAAGCCGCTGGCTCCGAGTGCCGGCCAGGCGCGAGACATGGTCGAGGCGGCGGAAAAGGCCGGCTTGAAGACTCAAGTCGGTTTCAACTACCTCAAGAATCCCCTCATGGCCCTCGCGCGCGACATCGTGGCGAGCGGCGAGATCGGCGAGATCGTGTCGTTCCGGGGCATCCACGCGGAAGACTACATGGCGGACGCCGCGACGCCGTGGCATTTCAGGATGGATCCCGCCGGCGGCGGCGGAGTGGTTGCCGACCTCGGCAGTCACATCACCGCAATCGCACGCTATCTGCTGGGCCCGATCAGTGAGGTGTACGGGCGCCTCGAGACCGTGATCAAGCAGCGCCCCGAGGCCCCCGGCAGCTCCCGCATGCGTCCCGTCGAAGTCGACGACATCGCGCACGCAATGGTGCGCTTCGCGCGCGGCTGCGTCGGGACGCTCGAGGCAAGCTGGCTGTCGCGCGGCCGCAAGATGCAGATCGAGTTCGAAGTGATCGGCTCGAAGGGTGCGCTCGCCTTCTCGGAGGAGCGCCTCAACGAGCTGCATCTGTACAAAGTGGAGCGCGACGAGAGCCGCAACGGATTCCGCACCATCGTGGCCGGCCCCGAGCATCCGCCTTATGGCGCCTTCTGCCCGGCGCCGGGCCATCAGCTCGGCTTCAACGACCTCAAGACCATCGAGATGCGTGACTTTCTGCTCGCCATCGCCGGCGAGCCGGTCAAAGGGCCCGATTTTCGCGAAGGATGGGAGGTGCAGAAGGTGGTCGACGCGATCATCCAGTCGTCGCGCGAGCGGCAGTGGGTCCGCTTGACGTGACCGCGGCTTGTCTGCGCCTCGCATGAATCCAAACGTCTCTGTGAAAGAGCGCGCAGCACGCGGCTCGCGCTTTTCCCATGTCGTCGGCTTCGACGACGCTCCGTTCGATAGCGACCACCGCGGTGACGTGCTGGTGGTAGGAGTCGTCTACGCGGGCGCCCGGCTGGATGGCGTGCTGAGCTGTAAGGTCAGGCGAGACGGTGCCAACTCAACCCGGGCGCTCGTCGAATGCGTGCTCCGCGCACGCTTCTATCCGCAGCTCCATGCTGTGTTGCTGCAGGGCATTGCGCTCGCCGGTTTCAACGTCGTGGACCTGCCGGCGTTGCGGGCAGGGCTCGAGCGGCCCGTGCTCGTCGTCTGCCGCAAGAAGCCCGATCTCGACGCCATCCGCCGCGCGTTGCTCGGCCGCGTGCGCGGCGGGTCGCGGAAATGGAAGCTGATTGAACGCGCCGGGCCGATGGAGCCCATGGGCCGCGTGTACGTGCAGCGGGCGGGGCTCTCCCCGGCCGACGCGCGCGCCCTGCTCCAGCGACTGTCGATTCACAGCGCGGTGCCCGAGCCGCTTCGAACGGCACACCTCATCGCGGCAGGCGTGACCTTAGGCGAGAGCCGCGCCAGAGTGTAGCCCTCGGCTTTGCGGCGGCGGCCGAGCGCAGTCCCGCCCTGTCTAATACCCCGGGAAATCGCTCTCAGCCGGGTTCACGTCGGCGTCGGTCGGTACCGCCCTGCACAACGTTGCCCGCACGGCCTGAAGATGGAACCCACCAGCGGCGGAATCGCTATAATCGGCGCGCCCATGCCCCCGGTATCCACTTCGAGTTCCCGCCTCGTCTACGACGCGTTGAAGTCGTGTGGTGTCCGGCTGATCTCCGCCCTGCCCGAGACCTGGCTCGTGCATCTGATGCGGATGGCGGAGGACGATCCGCAGATGACGCTGGTGCGCCTGGCGAAGGAAGAGGAGGGTGTGGGCATCTCCACCGGCGCATATCTCTCCGGCGTGAAGTCGGCCATGCTCATGCAGAATCACGGCTTCCTCGCGGCCATCAACGGCATCGTCTCCTGTGCGCAGCTCTACCGCATCCCGCTGCTCATGCTCATCACGCACCGCGGATCGTTCGGCGAGCGCGATCCGTGGCAGACCGAAGGCGGTGGCGTGACCGAGGACGTGCTGCGCGCGCTGCACATCGCCTACGAGCGGCTCGAGGAGCCGGCACGCGTCGCGCACCGCATTGCGGAGGCGCAGACCTTGGCGTATTCGTCCAACAAGCCGGTCGCGCTCCTGTTGTGTCGCGACCTGATGTGGGAGCCATGACGCGCCTCGACTCGCTTCGCGCCGTTTACGATAAGCTCGCAGAGCGAGTCGTCGTTACGATCATGGGCGCCGTGGCGGTGGAGCTGCAGTCGATCGGCCATCGCCCGAATTTCTTCTACCTGCAGCATGCGATGGGGCTGGCGTCGTCGATGGGATTGGGGATCGCGCTGTCCCGTCCGGAGTTGGCTGTGGTCGTCCTCGACGGCGACGGCTCGGTGCTCATGAACCTCGGTGGGCTGACGACAATGGCGCGGTACCGGCCGAAGAACCTCGTGCATGTGGTCTTCGACAACGAAAGCCTGCTGTCTGTCGGCGGTTTTCCGACGGCGACGTCGACCGGCAGCGACATCGCGGGCATTGCGCGCGCGGCGGGCATCCCACGCACGGCCACGGTCCGGTCGCTCGACGAGTTCGCGCGCGCCTTCGACGAGGCGCTGTCGGCAGGGGAGTTGACGACGATCGTGGCCAAGGTCGAAGCGGCAGGGCCATCGGCGTACGTGACCGATCTCGCGCTGCTCGAGAACAGATTTCAGTTCCAGCGCTATCTGAAAAGCGCGGGCCGGAAGAGCTAAGCCGTCGGGGCCGTGCCAGTGCCGGACATTCCCGCCCCCCCGCGGTCGGCACCGGTAAGAACCCACTTCAAAACGGCAACTGCTTATGCCGGTAGCAACTTGTGCATACCCGTATAAGCTTGCGCGCCGTTTGCCGAGGTTTATCATGACGTCTACTTCTAGTTGGGCCTCTACTTAGAGATATGAGTAGCCTTCCCGCAACCATCGTCCGGCTATTCGCTGGCTTCGCTCTAGTGAGCGATGCTTCTGCCTGGTGCGGAATGGGCCACCGAACTGTGGCGCAAGAGTTCAGCGACAGTGGTGCCGTAATCGTTGGCAGCGTCACCACACAAGAGCAGTGGTCTCATGATGGGGAATTCTGGGACGGAACCCTCTACACCGTCCAAGTCTCTGAGGTGCTGAAGGGGGCGCCGACCAAGACGATCAACATATACAGCGAAAATAGCAGCGGCCGTTTTCCTATGGACATAGGTACCACATACCTCATAT
>DATJVW010000289.1:0-2653 GCA_035501675.1 Burkholderiales bacterium | reverse complement strand
CGTCGCGCAGCACCCACAAGAGCGGCGTGTCGGGCGACGATTCAACGGTCGCGTTCTTACCGTTTATTGTTAGAGAGATAGCCATAGTGAAACTCCCCTTCGAGATGGGTTGGGATTGGACTACAAGCAACTACAACCGATGAAGCAAAGACAGCTGAAAGTACACCAATCAAAACACCGTTTCAACATCCGTTCATCGCCCCCTCTCGGTGGCGCAGCATCGTCCGGATGTCGGCGCGCGTGGAGGATCGCAACGCAGCCGCGTATGTTGCAATGCGGCATGGCTCACCTCGTCTGCTTTTCAGCGCGTTAAGCGCGCCAAGGACCCACACTGCCAGCGCCGGCCTGGCGCGATGATGCGTTTGCACATCCAGAAGCGCAGTCCAAGTCCTCGCCACCTGACGCGAGACTGCCCTTGCGTCAGCCGGCACGCACCGATGCGGCATCGGCGGCAGCTTTCAGCTTCGCGCGATAGGCGACGAAGGCTTCGAGCCCGGCCTTGCGCTCGGCATTGACCCGTTGCGCGTGCGGCCGCAATCCCAATGCTCCGAGATACTCATGCAATCCGGGCACAGTGCCGACCGGGTCTTCTCCGAACATCGTCTTGCAGGTGCTCGAAATCAGCGGCAGGTGGGCGAACGCGGCGCAGTCTGCATAGGTCAACTGGTCCCCTCTGATGTAGGGCCCGACGCGAAGCAGCCGCGTCAGCGCCCGCACGCCCTTCGCTATCTTGTTCTGCACCTCCCGTTTCAGCTCGTTGCTTGCGGTCCCGCCGAAGAACGCTGCTGGGTACAGCTGCCGCGCGGGCAATTCCAGGTAGAGTTCCAGCACGTGGATCAGTTCGCGGCATTTCGCGCGTTCGAACGAATCGAGCGGATACAAGGGCCTGTCGGGAAACGCCTCGTCGAGATACTCCAAGAGAGCCTGGGACTCCGAAACCGTGCCTTGCGGGCACCTGAGATAAGGAACCTTCCCCATAGGTGACTCGGCGAGGAAGGCCTCGGCGCTGGACGGGTAGACGTGCGTCTCCTGGAAGTCGATGCCCTTCTCGAGCAGAGCAAGCTTGACCTTGTTGTAGTAGTTGCTCGCACAGAACCCGCACAGCTCCAGCATCTTCCCACCCTCTGCCCGGCCTAACGGTGATCGTGTTTTCTCAGCTCCAGCCTGCCGATCTGGTTGCGATGCACCTCGTCCGGGCCGTCCGCGATGCGCAGCGTGCGTGCGTGCGCGTAGGCGTACGCGAGACCGAAATCGTCGCAGACGCCTGCCCCGCCGCAAGCCTGAATCGCCCAGTCGATGACCTTGAGCGCCACGTTGGGAGCCGCGACCTTGATCATCGCGATCTCCGCGCGCGCCGTCTTGTTGCCGACCGTATCCATCATGTAGGCCGCCTTGAGGACCAGCAGCCGCGTCTGGTCGATCAGGATGCGGCTTTCGGCGATGCGCTCGAGCCACACGGTCTGGTCGGCCACCGGCTTGCCGAACGCCACGCGCGCCTTGAGCCGCTGGCACATCGTCTCCAGCGCACGCTCGGACTGGCCGATCAGACGCATGCAATGGTGGATGCGGCCGGGGCCGAGCCGCCCCTGCGCGATCTCGAACCCCCTGCCCTCGCCCAGCAGCAGGTTGGAGGCCGGCACCCTCACATTCTCGAACACCACCTCGGCGTGGCCGTGCGGGGCATCGTCGTAGCCGAATACCGGCAGCCAGCGCTTGATCATGACGCCCGGGGCATCGCGTGGCACCAGAATCATGGACTGCTGCTTGTGCTTGTCCGGGTTGTTCGGATCGGACTTGCCCATGAAAATGAAAATCTTGCAGCGCGGGTCCGGCGCACCCGAGGACCACCACTTGCGCCCGTTGATCATGTAGTGATCGCCCTGCCGCTCGATGCGGCTCTCGATGTTTGTGGCGTCCGAGGAGGCCACCGCCGGCTCGGTCATGGCGAAGCACGAGCGGATCTCGCCGTTGAGCAGCGGATCGAGCCACTGCTTCTTCTGCTCCGCGCTGCCATAGCGCACCAGCACCTCCATGTTGCCGGTGTCGGGGGCCGAGCAATTGAACACTTCGGGTGCCCAGTGCACGCGGCCCATGATTTCGCACAGCGGCGCGTATTCCGTGTTGGTCAGGCCAGCGCCGTACTGCGACTCGGGCAGGAACAGGTTCCACAGCCCCTCCTTCCTGGCCACCTTCTTCAAGTCCTCTACGATGCGCGTGGGCTGCCAGCGGTCACCCTCGGCCACCTGCTCGTGGAAAGCGTGCTCGTTGGGGTAGATGTGCCGCTCCATGAAGGCGCTGAGCTTGGCCTGGAGCTTCTGGACTTTTTCCGAGTAGGCGAACTCCATGTGGGATCCCATGTCGAGACGGTCGACGCGCAGCCGCCGTAGGTTGTGGCGGATTCAGGCCGCCTTGGGTGCCTCGAGCTCTAAGGACTCGTACTCGAGAAATTCTTCCAGCCCGTATTTGCCTAGCTCCCGCCCGCGGCCGGCAACATCCACTGACCGCCGATATAGAGCGTATACCGCTGCCGCATGAGCCTTGGCTGGTGGTTGCAACGCGAGCGCGTTGGAAAATCTAATGTAGCCCGTTTCCCACGCTGGCGCAATTGCGTTACAACACGCTCGTCGCGGTCCCGGGCTAGTTCGAAGGCGGG
>DATJVW010000288.1:0-11355 GCA_035501675.1 Burkholderiales bacterium | reverse complement strand
GTTGTCGCGCGAGATGACATCCTGGCTCGGCACGTCCATGGTCACCGTGCGCAGCTCCACTCGAACCATCTGCTGGATCACGGGTATCACGATCACCAGCCCCGGGCCCTTCACGCGCCAGAAGCGCCCCAGCTGGAACACAACGCCGCGCTCGTACTCCCGCAGCACCCGCACGGAATAGAACAGCAGCGCAGCGATGAAGATCAGTACGACGATTCCGCTTATGCCTTGCATATGGGCTCTCCTCGTGATGTTCGCTCACAGCTTCCTTGAGTCCGGCTCGACCTCCAGCATCAAGCCGTCGATGCGCGTGACCCGAACGCTCTGGCCCGGCTGCAGCTCAGCGCGGCTGTGCACCTTCCACACCTCGCTGTGCACGCGGGCCCACCATTGGCCGTTGGCGTGCTCGATGATCTGACCGCGCGCGCCGATCAGCTCCTCGCTGCCGCTCACGACCGGCCGCCGGTGCGCTCTCAGGGCCATCCCGATGACCACCAGGAAGAAAGCGGCCGTGACTGATGCGACCAGCGCGATCAGCGTCCAGGGGATGTCGTAACCGGGTATGTCGGTCTCGATCAACATGACTGACCCCAATACGAATGCGATCACCCCCCCGATGCCCAGTGCCCCGTAAGAGGTGACGAACAGTTCTCCCACCATGAAGCCGATCCCCAGAACGATCAAGGCGAGCCCCGCGTAATTCACGGGCAGAAGCTGGAAGGCGTACAGCGCCACCAGCAGGCAGATGCCGCCGACTACCCCGGGCAGCACCAGCCCCGGGTTGTAGAACTCGAACAACAGGCCGTAGATGCCGAGCAGCATCAAAATGTAGGCAATGCTGGGATCGGTGATCACCGCCAGCAGGCGGCTGCGCCAATCCGGCTCGACGCGCACCAGCGTCGCGCCGTCGGTGGACAGCGTCCGCTTTTGCCCCTGGATCTCGAGGGTCTTGCCGTTGACTTTCTTCAGCAGATCCGCGAGGTCGTTGGCGATGAGGTCGGCAACCTTGATCTTGACCGCCTCCTCGGCAGGCAGGCTCACCGCCTCGCGCACGGCCTTCTCCGCCCACTGCGCGTTGCGACCGCGCAGCTCCGCGAGCCCTCTGATGTACGCGGACGCGTCGTGGATCGCCTTTCGGCTCATGGTGTCGCCGGGCTCGGGCGCGCCTTGCTCCCCGCCCTTGCCGGTTCCACCCTTGTCGCGCTTCTTGCCCTGCTCTTGCTTCTGCTTGCCCTCGGGCTTGGACGGCTCGCCGCCGCCCGGTCCCCCGATCTGCACGGGCGTTGCGGCGCCCAGGTTGGTGGCCGGTGCCATCGCAGCGATATGGCTGGCGTACAGGATATAAGTCCCGGCGCTGGCCGCCCGCGCGCCGCTCGGGGCCACATACACAGCGACCGGGACCGGTGAGCCAAGGATGTCCTTGATGATGGAGCGCATCGAGGTGTCCAGGCCGCCGGGCGTGTCCATCTGCAGCACGAGCAGCTGGGCGCCCTGTTTCACCGCGTGCTCGAGTCCGCGATGGAAGTAGTCCGCGGTCGCGGGTCCGATCGCGCCGTTGACGGTGAGCACGACCACGGGCCCAGGCTCTGCCGATGCGCTGGACAGCAGCAGCGCAGACAGCAGAGCGAACACCAGGCGCATAGGTCGAAGCATCGGACCGGGGCAATATAGACCCTTTCCGCCCGTGGCGCAGCGGTGGGAGGCTTCCCGTGACCGGCACACACACCCGGAGTGTGAACATCGCGCCGGGCGTCGAGCACCGATCGATTAAGGGATGTCCTCGTGCCGATGCGAATCGGGCCGAGCCTGTGACGCCGCGCGAATGACAACGGCGATCGGGGGTCTCGCGTTCATCGTTACGCAGGCGGTGCAGCGCGCCCATCGAGCGTCGCGCGCACCGTGTTCAGGACAGCGGGCACACTGATGGGCTTCCGCTCAAACCCGTCAAAGCCGGCAGCCATGATTTCTTGCTGCTGGTCGTTCATTACGGAAGCCGTCACGGCAATCACCGGGATGTTCCTCGTCTCACTGTCCCCGCGCAGGCTGCGCAACGCTTGGATTCCATTCATCCCGGGCAGGTGAATGTCCATGAGGATCAAGGCCGGGCGATGGCGGCCCGCAAGGACGATTCCCTCCTCAGCCGTCGCCGAATCTATCGTTCGATAGCCCGTCAGCTGCAGAACATCGCGCAACAGCGTTCGGCCGTTGTCATCGTCCTCGATGATTAATATCAGTTCGTTGGACATGGTCTTGACGGCAGCGTGAACGTGAAGACGGAACCTTTGCCCGCCCCGCTCTCAACCCAGATCCTCCCGCCATGCATCTCGACGAACTTCTTGGCCAGGCTTAGACCCAAGCCTGTGCCCTCCCGCTTTTTCGAATAGCTTGCACCCACCTGGCGAAATTCTTCGAAGATCGCGTCTTGATCTTCGGGTGCGATCCCGATGCCGGTGTCACTCACTGAGACCTCTGCGCCATCCTGCGTGCACCTTGCGGCCACCGTTATTGTGCCCCCCTCGGAAGTGAATTTGACAGCGTTAGACAAGAGATTGAGAAGTATCTGCTTGACCTTCCGCTCATCGGCCACAAACTCGCCCAGTTGCGTGTCGATGCGCAGCTCAAGCGTCATTCCCTGCCGTTGAGCGCGCTCCCGGACCAGGGTAAGGGCGTTCTCGAGCGCGATGGGCAGATGGAAGTTGGTCAGGACGAGCTCCATGCGTCCGGCCTCAACTTTGGACAAGTCCAATATATCGTTGATCAGAGAGAGCAGATGATGGCCCGACGAGTAGATGGTCCGGACGTATTCCGTTTGCTTCGGGTTCAGGTCGCCAAACATCCGATCCTTCAGCACCTCTGAGAATCCGATGATGGCGTTGAGCGGGGTGCGTAGCTCGTGGGACATATTGGCCAGAAACTCAGATTTGTGGCGGCTTGCTGCCTCCAGGATCCTGGTGCGCTCCTGGATGCGCTGTTCAGTCAGGGCTTCGCTCAGTTCCAGGTTCTCAAAGCGCGCTTGAAGCGAATCCACGATCAGCCGGTTGTGCTGCCTAGCATAGTAGAGAACCAGGATCATCATCAGGACCAATCCGAGCGCCAAGCTCAGATGCACCAAGTCAGCCTCGAGCAAAAAGCGCACGATCAGGGGGGTCAAGGTCGGAATGTCGAGCCCCAACGCGACGGGAAGATACGCTCCTCCTCCCACCGCTCCGCTGATGGCCACACACAGAAATGCGAAAGCCAGCCCAACTTGATATGCGAGATCCGCCGGATACATCACCAGCGCAGCGCTTCCCCAAACGCAGCCATTGACCAACACGCCACTCACCAGGCGGCGTCCCCATTGTCTTGCTTCTCTCGCTGACGGCTGCGCGCGACGATACCAGAAGTAAAGCGACAGCAGAGCAACGGTGACTGCGAGCTGAGCTGCAAGCCATACCACGTGCCTAACAGGCAGGGACGGCCCAAACAACCCGACTGCGAGTAACAATCCGCCAACTGAGTTGGCGACCATCGCACCGGGCAGGGGCCTATACGCCGCACTGACCTGCTCCGCTAGAATCCGTTGCGCTCGCCCGACTTCAACGTATGGTGCAGACCGGCACTGCTCACTGAGCTGTGGCAGGGCCTTCGCATCACGAAAGATCTGAAAGCGACGCAGACTCACGGCCATCTCTTCGAGTTCCTTCAGCGAGCCACGCGGATGGCCCGCAGCGTTGCTGCATGGAAAGCCCCACCGAAGCTGGCGCACTGCGGGACAGAGCGAGCCTCGGAAGTATCATGCCCGTTTCGCGCTGCTCGTCAACCCGAAATCGACAACAGGCGTAGCCATAGCGCGGGGACTCTTTCGAAACCTCCTCGCACGCCCCCTGAAGCCGAGGGAGGGCTCAGTCGCTCATCTCCGGATCGACGAGCACGCCGGGGTTGAGGATGCCCCTAGGGTCGAGACGCTTCTTGGCGGCGATGAGCGCCTTAGCGAACAGATCGGGCCGTTGGCGGTCGTACCAGCGGCGATGGTCACGCCCCACCGCATGATGGTGAGTGATGGTGCCACCGAGCTTCATGAGGGCCTCGGAAGCGGCCGTCTTGATCGCCCAGGCCTGCTCCATCAGGCGCCGCTTGTCACCCAGAGCGTGGCAGGAGAAATAAGGCGCCGGACCATCGGGATAGACGTGTGTGAAACGACAAGTGACCAGGCCCGGCCGCCCGGTCACCTCCTCGATCGCCTTTTCGGCGGCGGCCTTGACCTGGGCATGGAATTGAGGGAAGCGCTCCCATGTGATGGCGGTCTCGAACGTCTCCGCGATGATGCCGCGCGGGGTGAGCACCTCCCGGTTGTAGGGCATGCGCAGGAAGCTGTCGCGCCACTGCCCGGCGGCCCCGCGTCGCTGCGCGCCTTCGGCGCCGGGCGCAGCGCCGTCGTATCGGCCGCCGTAAGCGCGCACGATCTCCAAGGCGCGGTCCAGCGAAGCGTCCATCGGGCGATCAGCGGACTCGAAAGCCAGCACCAGCACGCAGTACGTGCCGTCACCGGCGCCGTTGACCAGCGCCTCGTCCGCGTCCAGCAGTCTGCAATTGGCGGGATACAGCTGCGCCTGCGCGATGGACCGGACCGCGTCCGCCGCGCGGTAGAAGTCTTGGAAGCGTGCGCTGGTTGCGGCGCGGAAGGTCGGGCGCGGCCGCAACCGCATCCACGCCTCGGCAATGATGCCCAGTATGCCCTCCGAGCCGATGAACATGCGGTCTGGGCTGGGGCCGGCGCCGGAGCCCGGCAGGCGCAGCGACTCCATGATCCCGGCCGGCGTAACCACGCGCAGGCTCTCGACGAAGTCGTCGATGTGGGTGTACAGGGTCGCATAGTGCCCGCCGCCGCGCGTCGCGATCCAGCCCCCCAGCGTGGAGAATTCGAAGGACTGCGGGAAATGGCGCAGCGTGAGCCCGCTCGCTTTGAGCTGGGACTCGAGTGACGGGCCGTACACGCCAGCCTGGATGCGGGCCGCCTGCGAGGTCTTGTCGATCTCAAGCACTCGGTCGAGATGCTTGAGGTCTATGGTCACGATGGGTCGGTCCGTGCGCGGCGGCTCCACTCCCGCCACTACGCTGGAACCTCCGCCCCAGGGAATCACGACGGCGTCGATCGAGTCGGACCAATCCAGCGCGCGTACGAGCTCCGCCTCGCTGCGCGGGAAGGCGATGACGTCGGGCGGGTTCGAGAAGTCGCGCGCGAAGACGCGCACGCTGTCGAAGAAGGACTTTCCGTAGCTGTGCAGCAGCCGCTCGTGGTGGTCGCTGGAGCAGACCTCGCTCAGGTCGGCGGGGACGTGCACCCGTGGCTTGCGCAGGTCGATCTCCTCTGCGCGCGGCACTGGCGTGGCGTCGAAGCCGGAAACCCCGAAGCGCGTTGCATAGGCGGCCTCCAACCGGCCGACCTCCTCCGGCGTGAGGCGCTCGGTCTCGTAACCCCAGCCCCAGAACTTGAGCCGTGCGTTGCTCACGCTGCCCTCCCTCCTATTCCTGCCGCAACCAGGTCTGAGAGCGGCCGAACAGCGACAGGCCGATGTAGCCGCGCACTTCGAGCTTGCGCCCGCCGTCCTTCAGCCTCAGTCTGCCGCGATAGATGATGCCGATGTTGGGGTCGAGAATCTCGCCGCCGTCGTACTGGTCGCCGTTCTTCTTCAGACCCCACATAAAAGTCATCCCGATGATCGGCTTGTTCTTGCGCTCGCCGTCGCACCTTCTGCACAGGTGCTCGAGATCGTCGCCGGGCCGGTCGAAGATCTTTTCCACCCTGCCCTCGAACGCCCCATTGTTGTTCACGATGCGCACCAGCGCGCGTTCCTTGCCACTCTTGTCGTCGATGGTCTTCCACAAGCCAGCAGGCGAATCGAGATCGGCGGCGGCCGGGCCGGCGAGGCCCAGTATAGCCGTACAGGTCGAAACGCAGACCCGTACCCCCATCCACTGGCTCCTCATAGCGCTGGCGCTTCAGCGGCGCATCGCGGACGTCGGCTTGGGCTGCCGGCGGGAGACCGCCACGACGTCGGGCGGCGCGGTGCGGCGCCGCTCGATCGCCTTCCAGTCCCATTCGATGCCCAGGCCGGGTTGAGGCGACGCTAGCGCGTAGCCGTCTTTGATGGCGATGCGGGAGACGGTGATGTCGTCGAGCTGCGGGATGTGCTCCAGCCAGGTCGCGTTGGGCACCGCGCAGCACAGGCCGAGATGGATCTCCATCAGATAGTGCGGGCAGACCTGCACGTTGAAGGTCTCCGCCAGGTGCGCCACCTTGAGCCAAGGGGTAATGCCGCCGACGCGCCCCACGTCGACCTGGATGATGTTGCACGCACCGCGCTGCAGGTACTCGCGGAAATGGCTCGGATGGTACAGGGACTCGCCCACCGCGATAGGCACCGAAGTGGACTGGGATAGCAGCACGTGGCCGTCGAGATCCTCGGCCGGCAGCGGTTCCTCGAACCAGAGAACGTCGAGTGCCGCATAGTGGCGAGCGCGCCGGATGGCCTCGGACACGGTGAACCCCTGGTTGGCGTCGGTCATGATGTCGAAAGCCGGTCCCAGGGCCTTGCGCACGGCCGCCAGCCGGGTCACGTCCTCCGAGACGTGCGGGCGGCCGATCTTGATTTTCACTCCGCGGAAACCCTTGGCTTTGGCGGCCAATGCGTTCTCAACGACTTCGCCCGGCTTCAGGTGCAACCAGCCGCCCTCAGTGTCGTATACGGCGACGCGGCGCTGCGCGCCTCCCGCCATCACATGCAGAGGCAGCGCCGCAGCCCGGCAGCGGCGATCCCACAGTGCAGTATCGACCACGCTCAGCGCGATGCTGGTGATCGCGCCCACCGATGTGGCATGGGTGAAAAAGTACAGGTCCTTCCAGATCTCCTCGACCATGTCCGCGTCCTTGCCCAACAGCCGAGGAGCGAGATGGTCGCGCAGCAAGGCGGTCACCGAGGATCCGCCGTTGCCGATGGTGTAAGAGTAGCCGGTTCCCTCCGACCCATCGTCGCAGAACACGCGCAACATCGGCGTTTCCTGCATCGAGAAGCTCTGGATCGCGTCGCTGCGCGCGACCTTGGGTTTGAGATCGACCTGAAAGATCTCGACCCGCGTGATCTTCGGCATGAGGCGCGTTTGTGCGTCGAGGGGAGCGGCGATGCCCGTCAGGCAAGGGCCTCGAACACGCCGGCCGCGCCCATGCCGGTGCCGATACACATCGTGACCATGCCGTATCTCTGCTTGCGGCGGCGCAGGCCATGCACGATGGTGGCGGTGCGGATCGCCCCGGTTGCGCCCAGCGGATGTCCCAGCGCAATGGCCCCGCCGAGGGGATTGATCTTCCCCGGATCGAGGCCGAGATCGTGGATGACGGCGAGGCTCTGGGCCGCGAACGCCTCGTTGAGCTCGATCCAGTCGATGTGATGCTGCTGCAATCCAATCTGCTCGAGCACCTTCGGGATGGCGAACTTGGGGCCGATGCCCATGATCTCCGGCGGTACCCCGGCCACCGCGAAACCCAGGAAGCGCGCCAGCGGCCGCAGGTTGTAGCGCTTGAGAGCTGCGTCGGAAGCCAGTATCACTGCGCCCGCGCCGTCCGAGGTCTGTGAGCTGTTCCCGGCGGTCACGCTGCCGTTGGCCGCGAACGCGGGCCTGAGCTTGGCCAACACTTCCGGAGTCGTGCCCGGCCGCGGGCCTTCGTCCACCGCGACCACGCGCGCGTGGTGTTTGATCTCGTGTGAGGCGAGGTCGGGCAGCTTCTCGTCGATTGTGAAGGGCGCGATCTCGTCGCCAAATTCGCCCGATGCGATCGCAGCCAAGGCCTTGCGATGGCTGTCCGTAGCGAACAGATCCTGCGCCTCGCGCGACACCTGCCAGCGCTGCGCGACTTTCTCGGCCGTGATGCCCATGCCGTAGCCGATACCGATGTTCTCGTCGCGGTCGAATATGTGCTCGTTGATGGCGATCTTGTTGCCGCCCATGGGGATCATGCTCATGCTCTCGGCCCCGCCCGCGATCATCACCTCGGCTTCGCCCAGCCGGATGCGGTCTGCGGCCATCGATACCGCCTGCAGCCCCGAGGAGCAGAAGCGGTTGACGGTCACCCCGGACACGGTGTTGGGGAAGCCCGCCAGCAGCAGCCCGATGCGCGCCACGTTCATCCCCTGCTCCGCCTCGGGGATGGCGCAGCCCACGATGACGTCGTCGACGGCGCCGGGCTCCAGCCCCGGCGCCTGCTGGAGCACGCTGCGCAGCGCGTGCGCCAGCAAGTCGTCCGGGCGCGTGTTGCGGAACATGCCGCGCGGCGCTTTGCCCACCGGCGTGCGCGTGGCGGCGACAATGTAGGCATCCTGAACCTGCTTCACCATCAACGACCCCTTCGTCTGGCCCCAGCTCTCAATTTCTGAGCGGCTTGCCGGTTTTCAAGGTGTGCTCGATGCGCGCCTGCGTCTTGGCGGTGGCGATGAGCTCCATGAAGCATCCGCGCTCCAGATCGAGGAACCACTGCTCATCGACCAGGCTGCCCGCTTCGACGTCGCCGCCGCACAACACGTAAGCGATCTTGCTCGCCACGAGGAAATCGTGCTCCGAGATCTGGGCGCCGGCGACGAGGTTCGCGAGGTGCGCCTTGAGGGTGGCGATCGCAGTGCGGCCGGCGGCCGGAACGTCGCGCGCCTTGAGCGGCGGACGATAACCCGCCTCGGCCATCGCGCTCACCTCGGACTTCGCGACGTAGAGCAGCTCCGCGCGATTCATCACGATCCGGTCCGCGCGCCTGAGATAGCCGAGCTCGCGCGCCTGCTCCGCAGACTTGCCAACGGTGGCGAGTGCGGCGTTCTGAAAGTACTGACGCAGAAACGGGAACGGGTCCCCGCCTTTGGCTTCCGCCGCACTGCGCAATGCCAGCTCCTTGCATCCGCCGCCGGCCGGAAGCAGGCCCACGCCGGCTTCGACCAGACCGATGTAACTCTCGAGGGTTGCAACGGTGCGCGCGGAATGCATGACGAACTCGCAGCCCCCGCCCAAGGCGAGGCCTTCGACTGCGGTGACGGTGGGGACCAAGGCGTACTTCCAGGCCTGGGTTGTGACCTGGAATTGCTCGACGATGCCTTCGATCTTCTCCAGCCGCCCGGCCATCACCGCGTCGGCCACGTTCAGCTTGTGCGCGGCCTTGAGCACCATGGACTGGGCCTCGCGGCGGAATTTCTTCATCATCGAAGCAAAGGCCGAAGGCTTGCTGTCACCGGCCGGCCTGGCAGATGAACCCGACAAGTTTGCGCCGACCGAGAATGGAGGCTCCGTCTGCCAGATGATAACGCCCTTGAAACCGCGCTCCGCTTCTTCGATCGCTTGCATCACGCCGTCGAGCACGTCTTCGCCGATTGCGTGCATCTTGCTCTTGAAGCTCACGATCCCGATGTCGTCACCCGTGGTCCACATGCGTACGGCATCGGTCTCGAACACGGTATTGCCGTACTGAACCGGCTCACCAACCAGCCGATCGGGATAGGGTTGGCGGCGGTAGACCGGCAGGCCTGAGCGCGGGCGCAGCGCGTTGGCGGAAGCGCTGTAGGAGCCCGACGGCGTGTGCACCCCGCTGCGGGTCTGGTCTGTCGCCCACGCCGGTAACGGCGCGCTGGTCATGGCCTTGCCAGCGCTCACGTCTTGTGTGATCCATGCAGCCACGCGTTGCCAGCCCGCCTGCTGCCAGATCTCGAACGGTCCCTGGCTCCAGCCGAAGCCCCAGCGCACCGCCAGGTCAAGGTCGCGCGCGTTGTCGGCGATTTCGGCCAGCTGATACGCGCAGTAGTGCAGCATGTCGCGGAACACCGCCCACAGGAACTGGGCCTGGGGATGCTGGCTCTCGCGCAGCCTCTGGAAGCGCTCGGCCACGTCCCTGGTCTTGAGGATCTCTACCACCCCGGGATCGGCTTCGCCGCCGGAAGGCCGGTACTCCCGGGCGTTGAGATCCAGAACCTGGATGTCCCCGCCCAGCTTGCGGTAGACGCCGCGCCCGGACTTTTGACCGAGCGCGCCCTGCTCGAGCAGATTGCGGTACCAGTCGGGGAGGTCGAAGTACTTGTGCCACGGGTCGTCGGGCAACGTCTCCTTCATGGTATTGACCACGTGCGCCAGCGTGTCCAATCCGACGACATCCGCCGTGCGATAGGTCGCGCTCTTGGGCCGTCCGATCAGCGGACCGGTGAGCGCGTCCACCACGTCGAAACCCAGACGCATGCGCTGCGTATGGTAAAGCGCGGCCAGGATGGAGAAGACACCGACGCGGTTGGCGATGAAATTGGGCGTGTCTTTGGCGCGGATCACGCCCTTGCCGAGCGTCGTGGTGAGGACTGCCTCGAGCTGATCGAGCAATTCCGGGCGGGTCTCGCCACAGCCGATCAGCTCGACCAAGTACATGTAGCGCGGCGGGTTGAAGAAATGCACGCCGCAAAAGCGCTGGCGCAACGGCTCGGGCAGAGCGCGCGCCAGCGCATTGACCGACAGGCCCGAAGTGTTGGTGGCCAGCACCGCGTGCTCCGCGAGATGCGGGGCGATGCGCTCGTACAGCGACTTCTTCAGGTCCATCCGCTCGGCGATGGCCTCGATCACCAGGTCGCACTCGTGTAGTTGTTCCAGGTGCTCGTCGTAGTTGGCGGCGTCGATGTAAGCCGCATTGGCGCTGGAGGCGAGCGGGGCGGGCTCGAGCTTGCCGAGGTTCTCGATCGCGCGCCGGACGTTGGCGTTGGGATCACCGTCTTTCGCCCCCAACTCGAACAGAACCACGGGCACTTTCGCGTTTAGGAGCTGCGCGGCTATCTGGGCGCCCATCACGCCGGCGCCGAGCAGCGCAGCTTTGCGGACCTGAAGCGTGGACTGGCTCATTGCGATGATCGGATTCTCGAGGCGCGAGGTTGCGGTCGACGGACTAGAATGTGTAGCTGACTTGCAGCGCCAGAACGTTGGCGAAGGTCTTATATTCACCTTGCACCGTGCTGGTTCCCAAGGCCGGCGGCACTCCGGGTTGGACCTGGGTGGTGTTGATGGACGTCGTCGGAAACCAGACGTACGCATAACCCAGATCGAAGCTCCAAGCTTTCGTGGGTCGATAGCTAGCGCCTATGGCCAGCCAGTAGCGGTCGTTGTCAGGCAGCCGCACGGTGCGGTACTGGTCCTGCACCGGACTCTGATCCCACGCGAGTCCGCTTCTAATGATCCAGGCATCAGAAGGATGGTAGTTGAGCCCGAGCGCGAGACGCCAGGCGTTGCGAAAGTTCACCACGAGCTGCTCGGCCGTTGCGTTGTTGGCCGTGTTGACGATGTTGACCTGTTGCAGCACATCCCAGTGCGTGA
>DATJVW010000287.1:0-3203 GCA_035501675.1 Burkholderiales bacterium | reverse complement strand
GGGGGATCGAGTGGAGTCAAGGGGCATAACCGGCCCCGGGTTGCGCTGCGCTCCACCCGGGCTACGTTCGCTGCGCGGGTTAGTTAGCCAGTAGCCTGGACGAAGCGTTAGTGCAGTCCGGGGGAATCGAGTGGAGTCAACGGGGATATCTGACCCCGGGTTGCGCTGCGCTCCGCCCGGGCTACGTTCGCTATGTCCGCTACGTTGGTCGCTCTTCCGCGGTCGCCGCATGCTGCGCCGCAGCTAAGGCCGGCTCAGCATGGTTCGTTTCTTGCCGTTATCCGCTGTGAACGCTCGGCTCAACCGGTGGTCGGACCGTTGCCAGTACTATCCTGCGATCGCCGACCGCCCTGTGGCGAGCGCGTGCAGTTCAGAGCGGAACGGGTCCGTAGATCAGGACTGGACACTTGCATCGAGGAGCGGCTATGACAACCAAACTCACGACTCTGGCCAAGCAACTCACGCTCGCAGCCGTCATGGGCGGACTTTCCTTTGTCGCGGCGGGACACGACCTGACTCTTACCGAGTGCGCCGAGGGCGGCGACTTCATCATGCACGCCGCCATGTCCCGCGAAAACGGCATGACGCGCGAGGCTTTCCTCGAGCGCATGGAGAGCGACATACGCCTGATCCAGGCGTTCCCTCCCCAGTTGCGCTGGTTTGTTCAGGACGAAGACGACGAGCAGCTGCTGACCTGGGCGGCGAGGCTCGTGTTCGACGCGCCGCGCGAGCCCGCGAGCCATCAGTCGGAGTTCCTGGCGGCATGCGCCGCGCGCGTGGGTGCTGCGGGCGATGCCCACGCCGCCTCCGCGGAGACGAACCCGGCCGCGGCGGTCGACGGTTCAGAGAAAAACTGACGGCCCCCACCCCGACCCTCCCCGGCACGCAGGGAAGGGTGTGTCACAGCTCGACACCTGCCGTGCAAGTCGACCCTCCCGGCACACCGGGCAGGGCGCTCATAACTCGATAGCCGGCTCCTCCCTCTCGCGTGCGGGGGCAGGTTGTAATTCTCATCCCGCCGAGTTGACCTATACTAGGCGCATGTCCGGCGCCAGCGTGCGCACGGACAGCGTATAACCCAACTCGGGGGAGACTGCTGACTATGGACGTCAAGCTCACCCGGCGCCAGTTCTTCAAGGTCTGCGCGACCGGGATGGCGGGCTCCAGTCTGGCGGCATTGGGCTTCGCGCCCACGGCGGCCTTGGCTGAAGTCCGCGAGTTCAAGCTCCTGCGCACCACGGAGACTCGCAACACCTGTACGTACTGCTCCGTGGGCTGCGGGATCATCATGTACAGCCTGGGTGACAAGGCCAAGAACGCCAAGGCCGAGATCATCCACATCGAGGGCGACGCCGACCACCCGGTCAATCGCGGCACGCTCTGTCCCAAGGGTGCGGCGCTGCTGGATTTCGTGCACAGCCCCAACCGCCTGAAGTACCCGGAGTACCGGGCCGCGGGCTCCAGCGAATGGAAGCGCATCTCCTGGGACGAAGCGTTCGACCGCGTCGCGCGCCTCATGAAGGATGACCGGGACAAGAACTTCGAGACCAAGAACAAGGACGGCGTCACCGTGAACCGCTGGCTGTCCACCGGCTTCCTGGCGGCCTCGGCGTCGTCCAACGAAACCGGCTACCTCACTCACAAGGTCGTACGCAGCCTCGGTATACTCGGATTCGACAATCAGGCGCGTGTCTGACACGGACCTACGGTGGCAAGTCTTGCCCCTACGTTCGGTCGCGGCGCGATGACCAACAACTGGGTTGACATCAAGAATGCCAACCTGGTCCTGATCATGGGCGGCAACGCCGCCGAAGCCCATCCGTGCGGCTTCAAGTGGGTGACCGAGGCGAAGGCCCACAACAAGGCCAAGCTCGTCGTCGTCGATCCGCGCTTTACCCGCTCTGCAGCGGTGGCCGACTATTACGCCCCGATCCGCCCCGGCAGCGACATCGCGTTTCTGGGCGGGGTGATCAACTACCTGCTGACCCACGACAAGATCCAGCACGAGTACGTCAAGGCCTACACCGACGCGAGCTTCGTCGTGCGCTCGGACTTCGGGTTCAAAGACGGGCTGTTCTCGGGCTACGACGACAAGACGCACAAGTACGACCGGGCGAGCTGGATGTACGAGCTGGGCAAGGACGGCTTCGTCAAGACCGATCCGACGCTCTCGAACCCGCGCTGCGTCCTCAATCTGATGAAGCAGCACTACTCGCGCTACACGCCCGAGGTCGTGAGCGGTATCACCGGCACGCCGCAGGACCAGTTCTTGAAGATCTGCGAAATGATCGCGGAGTGCTCGGCGCCCAACCGCGTGATGACGATCATGTATGCCCTGGGCTGGACGCAGCACTCGCAGGGCTCGCAGATGATCCGCACCGCGGCCATGGTGCAGATGCTGCTGGGAAACATCGGCATGCCCGGCGGCGGCATGAATGCGCTGCGCGGGCACTCCAACATCCAGGGCTTGACCGACCTGGGGCTGCTCACCAACCTGCTGCCGGGCTATCTCACGTTACCCGGCGAAAAGGAAGCTGAATACAAGGCTTACGTCGAGAAGCGAACTCAGAAGCCGCTGCGCCCGAACCAGATGAGCTACTGGCAGAACTATCCCAAGTTCCACGTGAGCCTCATGAAGGCGTGGTTCGGGAATGCGGCCACCAAGGACAACAACTGGGCGTTCGACTGGCTTCCCAAACTGGACAAGTCGCACGATGTGCTGCAGGTGTTCGAGGACATGTACCAGGGCAGGATGAACGGGTACTTCTGCCAGGGCTTCAACCCCATCGCCGCGTTCCCCGACAAGCGCAAGCTGGGCGAGGCGTTGGCCAAGCTCAAGTACCTGGTGATCATCGACCCGCTCGCGACCGAGACGTCCGAGTTCTGGCGCAACTTCGGCGACTACAACAAAGTCGACTCGTCCAAGATCCAGACTGAGGTGTTCCGGCTTCCCTCCACGTGCTTCGCCGAAGAGGACGGCTCGCTGGTGAACAGCGGCAGATGGCTGCAATGGCACTGGAAGGGCGCCGACCCCCCGGCGGAGGCCAGGGCCGACACCGAGATCATGGGCGCCCTGTTCCTCAAAGTGCGCGAGCTCTACAAGAAGGAGGGCGGCGCGTTCCCGGATCCGGTGGTGAACCTGACCTGGCCGTATGTGATTGCCGATGCGCCCTCGCCCGACGAACTCGCGAGGGAGTTCAACG
>DATJVW010000286.1:0-2792 GCA_035501675.1 Burkholderiales bacterium | reverse complement strand
ACAGCCTTCGCGGCGGCGATCGGAATGATCGGGTGCTCGCCCATCCAGAGCGATTCAAAGCCAAGCCCTTCGATCGCCTTTGCGAGCCTGGTGATCGGTGGTCCGAACCAGACGTAATTCGAAGCTACGCCAAACTTCATGACCACCCCCTTAAAGTCAGTTACCCGCGCCCTTTGGGAAGTTTTGGGACTATCTCGACCCCATAGCGTTCGGCGGCGTCGCACCATTCAGCGAGTGTCCTTCCCTTGATAGGAACGCCTGCGGTGCTGACGCCGAGCTCCTGCAGTTGCGCCAGCCTGTCGAGCACCGCGCTGGCAGTCCACTCGCCGGGCAGGATGAAGCTGCCCACAACGACTTCCGGGGGATGTTTGCGTCCCACTTGCTCGCTGTATTCGCGCATATAGGCGATGTTTTCTCGAAGCTCAACTTCGCCGGTTATCGCCGCCGTGCGGGTAGTTTGCGACAGGGGGCCGGCAGTGAAGAAGGGATACCACGCATCACCCAGCTCGACGGCGCGGCGGATGGCACGCTTGGAGTTGCCGCCAATCCAAAGCGGCGGGTGCGGCTTCTGCACCGGTCGCGGCAAGATGCGGTTGCCGAGCGCCTGATACCCCGTGCCTTGAAACGTGAACTCGTCTGCGCCCCAAGCCGCCTTCAGGGCGCGCAGGTACTCGTCCATCAACTCGTTACGCCGCTCGAAATCGACGCCAAGCGCGCGATATTCTCCTTTGAGGTAGCCGGCGCCCATTCCCAGTATGACGCGGCCACGCGAAAAGACATCCAGCGTTGCGACCGCACGTGCGCAGATGAACGGGTTGCGGTACGCCAGCACGAGGATGCCCGTAAGTAGCCGCAATTTGCGAGTGACGGCAGCAACCATCGCCAGCATCACGAATGGGTCCTGGGCATGATGGCCGCCGGCGTCTAGCCACCGGCCCGTCGGGCAGGGGTGGTCGGTGACACTGCAACTGTCGAATCCCACGCGCTCCAGTAAGGTCGCTACTTTGGCAACCGCATCCTCCTGTGTCTGGAAGTCGGGGTCGTCGAACGGCAGTACGGCGCTGATCTTCATGTTCATCTCGGTGACGAAGAGCGCGCTCGCGATGCTGGGGCGACGATGAGTGATCCGCATGCGCCGCTACAGCAAAGTCGCCGACGTTCCTGGTCTCATCGTGGACGATAAGAAGTGATACTGCGATTATCATATATTCAAATGGGGAAACAAAACTGTCCTCTGCGTCTTCGTCCCCTCACTGCCCGCGCCGCGCTGTCGCGGACTGCGTCCAGATGCTAACAAACGGGGATAGGAGATCAGATGCCAATCGAGTCCACACGGTCCGGTGCAAGCGAGCGCCTGAGCGCTGCCGCGGCCGCGCTTCGCGCCGCGGTGCACCTCTACCGAGTCATGGGAACACCCTTGTACGCGACTCTCTGCGCACGCGCAGCGAGCGACGCCGATATCGTGGCGCTCGTTGCCCGCGGCAAGGAGGGAGCGGCCCCAATGCACCTTTTTTCCTCTGTGCACTATCTATTATTGCAGGACCCGAGCGATCCCTTGAGCCGCTTCTTCGCCACGCTCACGCCAAACCCCCAGCCCCCGCAGGATGCGTTCCCCGAGTTTGCGCGCTTCTGTAGGGAGCATCGCGAGGAAATCCTGCAGCTGCTCGATACCCGCACGGTCCAGACCACCTATGCCGAGCGATGCAGGACCGTGATGCCCCTGCTGTCGCGCGTGGCAGATGAAGCAGGCGAGCCGTTGAATCTCGTAGAGATCGGCTGCAGCGCGGGAGTGCTGCTGACTTTCGACAAGTATGCGTACGAGATCGAGCGTGGCGGTCGCTTGGGCGCTGCCGACGCGCCGCTCACGTTGTCACTCGCCGTAGTCGGTGGCCGTCCGCTGCGCATCCCGAAAATCGGTGCCCGCATCGGGCTCGATCTGCACGTCTTGGATGCCAGTTCCGAAGATGAGCGTCGCTGGCTCCTCGCCCTCAGCTTTCCGGAGCATCGCGAGCAGCAGGCGGCGCTCGCGACGGCTCTGAACGTGGTCGCGCGAACTCCCATGCGAATGATCGAGGGCGATGCACTGGACACGCTCCCCGCGGTCCTCGCCGAGACTCCTGATCCGTTGTGCATGTTTCACTCAGCGTGCCTGATGTACTGGCCTTCACAGGCGAAGGCCGCATTGGACGCGCTGTTGGTCGCTGCAAGCCGCAATCGCACTATCTATCGCGTCGCCTTGGAGCCCACGGATCGTTTCGTATCGGAACAGAAGGGCCGGACGGATGAATCTGAGCAGGCAGGCCAGGACACGCGTATCAGTGGCGAGGCCATCATCACGCGGTATCACGGCGGTGTCGTTGAGCAAATCGCCACCGCTCGCACCGCACCGCACTACGGGTCGGTCGAGTGGATCGAGTGAACCCCGCCGGGGCGCTACCGGGATCATCAGCCAGAGGAGACTACCGATGACGCTTCATTCCAAAGAGTTGATCGAGGAAGCCAGGCCGTCGATTGAATACAGGAAGGACCCGAAGACGAAGATCGCTTACCTCACCTTCAAGCGGCCGAAGGAACTCAACGCGGTGACGACTGGCATGAGGTTGCTATACGCGGACCTGATACATGGCGCGAACATAGATGACGACGTGAAGGTGCTGGTCATCCGTAGCGAGGGCGAGCATTTCGGCACTGGCGCGGATCTGGCCGCTCAGTTTAAGGGCTACAAGGAAGGGCCGAACAACTCGCCGTTGCACGAGTTCCGGCTCGACGATGATCCAAGCATCAAGTATCCA
>DATJVW010000285.1:0-15640 GCA_035501675.1 Burkholderiales bacterium | reverse complement strand
AGAACGGCAGGAACAGCAGCAGATAGACGACCAGCAGCCATAACGGCTGCCTGGGGTCCCACAGAAACTCCAGGGCGTTGAAGGGCACTTCCTGGGCCAGCAGGAAGCAGCCAGCCGCGCTCACCCCGAACAGCGCTGCGCAAACGACGAAAGCGGCATCGAAGCGGCGCCCCAGACGATCCTGCTGCAGCGCGACGAAGGCGCCGGCCGCCCCATAGCCGAGCAGCGCCACGCTGATCATCATGTAGGCGAAGTGATGCCACTGGACGATGGAGAACAGGCGCGTGAGCAGGATCTCGTAGGCGAGCGCGGCAGCCGAGACAAGCGAGAGCGCGATCCGCAGACGCGCGCGAGGCATTGCGTGCCTCAGCACCGCCGCACGCATTGGCCCCTCCGGACTCCTCCCGGGACCCTCATCCTGCGTCCGCGGAACCAGCCCGTCGTTGCATTGCACTAGTGGCCGCCTGTCAGCGGAACAAAAGCGACCGGAAGGATCTGTCGCGTCATCACCGAACCGTCGGCCTGCTTCTCGATCAGCATGAGATGCTGGGTGAGAAAGCTGGTGCCCACCGGCAAGACCATACGTCCGCCCGGCTTGAGCTGCCTCACCAGCGCCGGAGGGACATGGCTCGCCGCAGCAGTCACGATGATGGAGTCGAAGGGCGCGTGCTCCGGCCAGCCGTAGTAACCGTCGGCGACCTTGAGGTGCACGTTGCGATAGCCGAGCTGTGCCAGCCGCTCCGCCGCCTGCTTGCCGAGCGGCTCGATGATCTCGATGGTGTAGACCTCCCGCACGAGCTCGGCCAACACCGCCGCCTGATAGCCCGAGCCCGTGCCCAGCTCCAACACCCGATGACCGGGCCTGGTCTGCATGAGGTCGGTCATCAGCGCCACGATGTAGGGTTGCGAAATCGTCTGTCCGTGGCCGATGGGCAGCGGGCGGTTGTCGTAGGCCTCGCTCTGCAGGCCCTCGCGCACGAACCGATGGCGCTCAACCCGCCCCATAACCGATATCACTTTGGGGTCCAGCGCGGGTTGCCCGGTCTCGCGGCTCACCGCGAGCTGCGTGCGTTCGATCTCGCGCACCATGCTCTGGCGCTCGGCCGCGAAGCGCTCCTGGGCATGGGAGGACGCCAGGCCTGCGGCCAGCAGCAAGCTTGCGACGAGCCGCAGACGCCTGCGACAGCTCACGGCGATGCTCCTTCGCCCCGCTCGGGCGTCGGGCTGCTTTGAATCCCATGCTCGCCGTTTCGAACTTCGATCCGGCGAGATCCGATCGCCCCAACGCTTAGACAAGTCGCGTGCGCGCCAAGAACGCCACCCGACGTGCCCATTCAATCGCAGATTCTGCCAGAGCGCCAGCGAAACGGCAGTCGGGCGTGCGATTCGTCAGGCGCTGGCATCGAACATCTGAGCGGCAGGCGAAGCCGAGCCATGGCGGTTGCGCATGCGCCGCATCGCAGATATCCTTGTCGCGTCCAGGTGCCTGTACGCCGTTCTGGCGGAAAGGATAATCGGGAAGCAGGTGCGCGTCGCCAGGAAGCATTGTCGCGGCGGCGCAAGTCCTGCACTGCCCCCGCAGCGGTAGGTGGGTGTGGGCGCGTCTTGCACGCCACTGTGAACACGGTTCACGGGAAGGCGGCGCGCCAGAACCCACGAGTCCGAAGACCGGCCTGGATCACGTGAGGAACCGCGGGCGGCGGTGGTCCAGGACGAGCATCGATCCGGCCCACTAGCTCCCAGCGCGTTCCCGTGCGGTCCAACCGCGCATGCGGCGGGCATGTGCAATCGCAGGGAGCAGACACCTTGAAATCTCTTGCTGCATTGATCGTGGCCGCAATGGCCGCGACCGGCGCGCGTGCGGACGAGCCGGAACGCGCGGACGGCACTAAAGTCGATCCGGTCGTCGTCACCGCCACCCGCACCCCCGAGCCCCTGTCCAGCATCATCCAACCGATCGAGCTCATCAACGAGCAGCAAATTCAGCAGGCCGGCCAGAATACGGTCAGCGAATTGCTGCAGTCGCAGGCCAACGTCGAGATCACGTCTAACGGCGGATTCGGACAGACGAGCGGCGTGTTCCTGCGCGGATCGAACACCACACACACATTGGTGCTCATCGACGGGATCCGCCTCAACAATGCGGGGCTCGGCACAGTTTCCTTCGAGAATCTGCCGACGCCGCAGTTTTCGCGCATCGAGGTCGTGCCCGGCCCATTCAGCGGCCTGTACGGCTCGGATGCCCTGGGCGGGGTGATTCAGTTCTTCACGCACCGCTGGCCCGATGCACCGCTCCTCACCGGCGTAGCGGGTTACGGAACCTACGACACGAGCAACGTGTACGGCGGGGTATCCGCGGGCACGGACAACACGGGGTTTACGGTGAACGCCGGCTACATGCAAAGCCGCGGCTTCTCCGCCACCAACCCCTCCGCGGCGTTCGGGACCTTCAATCCAGACAACGACGGCTACCGAAACTCGAACGTGTCCGGCAGCATCGTTCACCGCTTCGCGCCCGACCAGGAGATCGGTATCACCACGTTCTATACGCAAGGCCATACACAGTTCGACAGCGGGCCCACGACCGACGACATGAACGACGAGGCCATCGGCGTGTACTCGATTTACAGCCGCAACCGCCTCACGGACTGGTGGCAAAGCCTCCTGCGCGTCGGCGGGGTGCAGGATGATTCGGTCATACAGGGTGCCTTTCCGGGGCAGTTCGACTCCGATCAGACGCAAGTGACTTGGCAGAACGATTTCGCTACGTCAATCGGTACTGTCATCGCGGGCTTCGACTACCTGCGCCAGACCGTAGGGGGCACCACGGCATTTGCCGTGGACGGACGCGAGATCTACGGGCTGTTCGCGGGCTACTCGGCGCAGATCGGGCGCAACACGCTGTATGCGAGCCTGCGCAACGACGAAAACAGCCAGTTCGGCGACCACCCCACGGGCTCGCTGGGATACGCGTTTGCGGTGACGCCTGAATTCAGGCTGCGTGCGAGCGGCGGGAACGCATTCCACGCGCCCACTTTCGATGATCTGTATTTTCCCGGCTTCGGCAACCCCAACCTGCAACCGGAGAAGGGCACGAGCTGGGAGGTCGGCGCCGACTTCAAGACCGGCACGCAAAGGGTCAGCGCCACCTATTTCAACAGTTACATCTCGCAGCTCATCGTGGTCGATTCGGCGACCTTCCAGCCGATGAATTTGAACGCGGCGCGCATCCAAGGCCTCGAGCTGGCCTACGACGGCGTGGTCCACGGCGTGGAGCTGCGCGCGCGGCTCACCTTGCAGGACCCGGTCGACGCAGCCGACGGGGATCAGCTTCCGAGACGAGCGAAGATCTTTGGCAACGCAGGCGTCGCGCGCAGCTTCGGGGCCTTCAAGCTGGGGGCAGAAGTGGTCGGCGCCAGCGCCCGCTTCGATTCCATTGACCAGTCCCCCGACAGCCGCATGGGCGGCTACGCGCTGTTCAATCTGGTCGCGTCCTACAAGATCGACCGCGACTGGCGCGTCGACTTGCGCTGGAACAACGTGTTCAACAAGAACTACGAGCTGGCCCAGGGCTACAACACGCCCGGGAGCAATGTGTTCGTGTGGGTCAAGTACGAGCTGCAGAAATAGAGATGCGCCCGCACCCTTGGCGTCCGAGTCGATGGAAGACTTGGAATGAGAAACGGAGTCCGGACGTTCTTCTCGCCTGAATGGGCACCGTATGTGCATTTGAGATCGTCATCTCCGAGGCTCTCCGGAACCGCCGGTCAAGTCAGAGACCCGGCCACGAGCGTCCCTGTTTCAACCAGCTCCAGCATTGCTCCCGCCGTATCCCCGGTGGTACCCCCGATGCGGCGGAGCATCGCGGCGCGCGCCAGCACGAAGACAAGCGCGGCCGCCACCAGCATCCACACGCTTGCCATGCCCGCTGCCAGCGCAGCGCCTATGACGACGACCGTTGCGGCCTTGCGCGGCAGATGCTCAGCCAGAACGGAACCGATCCCGCCGGGACGGACGTAGGGAGTGGTCACAAAGAGCAAGGGCAGTACAGTGCGTCCCAACACCGGAGCCGTCGCTACCATGACCAGAGCGTCCTTCGCCACCAGCGCTTCCAGCGCAGCAAACTTTGCGATCAAGATGACGACCACGACGACGATCGCTACCGGGCCGCAATGAGGGTCTTGCATGATGTCCAGTGTGCGTTGTCGATCGCGCAACCCGCCGATCCAGGCGTCGGCGCTGTCGGCCAGTCCGTCGAGGTGGAGGGCTCCCGTTGCGAACACCCACAAGGCGAGGAGAACCGCAGCGATCACGCCGGGTGCCGCGCCCCGCATCAGCGCGCTCACCACAGCCAACAGCAGGCCGAGGAGCAGACCCACCAGCGGGTAGAACAGCATCGATCGGCCCGTATCCCGGTCCGACCGTTGTACCGCGCTCACGGGCAACCGGGTCAGGAACTGGAGCGCGACCAGCAATGGCCTCAGCATGCACGCGAGCCGACGTCACCGAGGCGCCGGGCTCGCGTCCGTCCCTCGGCGTCGGAGTCGACCTGTATCCGGGTTACGCTTGCGTGAGGAACCTCGAAGCGCAACAGCTCCGCTATGGCTATTTCGAGCACGTGACAAAGGATGACCCGAATCGGGCCGGCGTGGCTGACGATGAGGATGCGCTGTCCGGCGTGCCTTCGGATCTGATGCTTCCAAGACGATACGACGCGCTCTTGGAATCTCGCGAGCGTCTCACCGCCCGGAGGTGGATGGCGCGAGGGGTCGCTCCAGAAGCGCGGCAGGCCATCGCGATCCTCCGCGGTGAGTTGCTCGGCGCTTTTCGTCTCCCACGCGCCGAAATGGATTTCCTGCAGGCGCTGCTCCGTCTCGACCGGAATGCGCCTGCGCCGGCCCAGCTCTCGAGCGAAATCGGCGCAGCGGCGAAGGGGCGAAGTGACAATCCAGTTCCAGGTGCATTCTTCCTCGATCGCCGCCCGCATCTGTTCGAGTCCGCGGGGAGTCAACGCGTCGTCGGTACTGCCGCGAAAGCCGGCCCCGCGCTCGGTCTCTCCATGGCGGAGCAGGTCGACGAGCGTCGTGTGTGCGGCCATCATCTGGCCTCGCGGTCGGACACGCCTGCCTCGGCGAAGGTCGTCATCTCGCCGTGCAGCGCGCAAGCGAGTCGAAGCAGCGGCACCGCGACGGCTGCGCCAGAGCCTTCGCCGAGCCGCATGCGGAGGCGCAGCACAGGTTGCGACTGAAGCGCTTCGAGTATTCGCTGGTGACCGGGCTCGGCGGATTCGTGCGCAAACATGAGCCACGCGGAGGCGCCCGGGCAGAGGCGCGCCGTTGCCAGCGCCGCGGTGCTGGCAACGAATCCATCCACCAAGGCCGCCAAGCCGGACTGTGCGCAGGCGAGATAGGCCCCGGCCAGCGCCACGATCTCGAAGCCCCCCAGGCGACGGAGCAGCTCCATCGGATCCCCGATACCCGCACCGTGGAGCTGCAATGCACGACGAATGACAGCGGTCTTGCGCGCGATGCCGGCGGCGTCGAGCCCAGTGCCCGGCCCCACCATGTCCTCGGGGGTCTGCCCGAGCAAGGCGCAGGCGAGTGCCGTCGCGGACGTGGTGTTGGCAATGCCCATTTCCCCACCGATGAAGAGCTGGGCGCCGGCCCGCGTGGCTCGTTGCACCGCCTCGTATCCCGCTTGCAGCGCGATGCCGCACTGGGACTGGGTCATCGCCGCCTCGCGGCTCAGGTTGGCGGTGCCCGGCCCGGCCCGGTGGGAGATCACGTTGCGCAGTGGCCCGGGGTCGCGCGCTGTGCCGACGTCCGCGACCTCGAGCTCCGCCTGCAGCGCACGCGCGAGCACGCTGATGGCCGCGCCGCCACGGGAGAAGTTACGCACCATCTCGACGGTCACCGCCTGGGGATAGGCCGACACGCCTTCGGCCGCGACTCCGTGGTCGGCGGCGAACACCACGATGCGCACTCGATCGACGGACGGACGCTCGCGTCCCTGCATGGCGGCTAGCGCGATGGCCATCTCCTCGAGCCGGCCGAGGGCGCCGCGCGGCTTGGTGAGCTGGTCCTGGCGCGCAAGCGCTGCGCGCTCGGCTGCCTGATCCAGCGGCGCCGCGGGGGCGCGCAACCAGTCCGCGCTCAGCATGAGCTACCTTTCAGCGGCAGCGCCAATCCGGCTACCGTCAGGGTGACACGGTCGCAGATGCGCGCGAGGTCCTGGTGCAACCGTCCCGCCTCGTCGCAAAAGACGCGCGACACAGGGCCCATCGGAACGACGCCGGAGCCGGTCTCGTTGCTGACCAGGATGAGGCGGCCCGGCAGCCCCGGCACTGCAGCCAACAGCGCTGCGCGCTCCACCTCCAACGCGCGCGGGCTTTCCGCACCCAGCAGGTTCGTGAGCCACAGCGTGAGGCACTCGACCAGTACGCAGCGATCCTCCCGCGCGTGCGACTGCAGCGCCCGCGCGAGCGCGCGCGGCTCCTCGACCGTCAGCCATTCGGCAGGACGCCTTCTTCGATGCGCCTCGATGCGGCTGCGCATTTCGTCGTCCTCCGGCGTGGCCGTCGCAACGTAGACGACGGCAAGGCCGCTTTCCATTGCCCGCTGCTCGGCCAGGCGACTCTTGCCGGAGCGCACACCGCCGAGGATCAACTCCTTCATGCAGGTTGCATGCGAGCCCGGCGGTGGGCCGAGTCCAGTCCTACCAGCTCGAACACGCGGCGCAGGTCGATGTGCTCCTCGACCGCGTCGGCCAGGCGGTCGATGGCAGCCTCCCTGAGCTGCGCGTAGTCCAGCGCGCGCGGATTCGGTAACCCGGCCCAGCGCAGAAGCGCGTCGCGCGCGGACGCTGTTTCGAACAGTCCATGCAGGTAGGTTCCGAGGATGAGGCCGTCGGCGGAAACGGCGCCGTCGGGGCCCCAGGCGAGCCGCGCGAGGGGGCGCTGGAGTTCCGGACCGGTGGTGATGCCGGCATGGATCTCGTAGCCGCTGACGGGAGCGTCCTCCAGCGTGAGGCTACCGGTTGTGTTGCGAAGTCGTTTGCCCGGCTCGAGCTCGGTCGTAACGTCGAGCAAGCCGAGTCCGCGACTCACGCCGGCGCTCGCTTCGATCCCCAGCGGGTCGCGGATCTCGCGCCCGAGCATCTGGAACCCGCCGCAGATCCCGATCACGCGGCCGCCGTAGCGGAGATGGCGCAGCAGCGCTTGCTCCCAGCCGTTGGCGCGCAACCACTCGAGGTCGGCGCACACGCTCTTGCTGCCGGGCAGCAGGACCAGGTCCGCGGGAGGAATCGCCTCCCCTGGCCCCACGAAGCGGAGCTCGACCTGTGGATGCAGGCGCAGCGGATCGAAGTCGGTGTGGTTGCTGATTCGGGGCAGAACCGGCACGACCACACGCAGCGGATCGCTTTCGGCTGCGCGCATGCCGTCCGCGTTGATGGCGTCCTCTGCCTCCAGGTGGAGGCCGTGCAGATAAGGCAGCACGCCCAGTACCGGCTTGCCGGTGCGGCGCTCGAGCCACTCCAGCCCGGATGCCAGCAGCGATCTGTCGCCGCGGAAGCGGTTGATCACCATTCCCTTCACCCGCGCCCGCTCCGACTCCGACAGCAGTTCCAGCGTGCCGACCAGGTGCGCGAACACGCCGCCCCGGTCGATGTCGGCGATCAGCAGCACCGGGCAGTCCACCGCCTCGGCGAAGCCCATGTTGGCGATGTCGTTCTCGCGCAGGTTGATCTCGGCCGGGCTTCCCGCGCCTTCGACCAGGACCACGTCGTATCGGCGGCACATTCTCGCGTAAGAGTCCATCACCGCTTCGCGCGCCCGCCGCTTGTAAGCGTGGTAGTCGCGTGCATCCATTCGTGCCAGGGCGTGCCCATGGATGATGACTTGCGCGCCGGCATCGCTGTCGGGCTTGAGCAAAACGGGGTTCATGTCGCTGTGCGGCTCGATTCCGCAGGCCCGCGCCTGCACCGCCTGCGCGCGGCCGATCTCGCCGCCATCCGAGGTTACGGCGCTGTTCAGCGCCATGTTCTGAGGCTTGAAGGGAGCGACCCGCACTGCGCGCCGATGCAGCACGCGCCCGAGGGCCGTGACGAGCGTGCTCTTGCCCGCATCGGAGGTAGTGCCCTGGACCATCAAGGTCCCAGCCGTCATCTTCTCCATCATTGCGGTGTCGCAGCTTGGGCGCGGCCTACGAGGGTCCAGCGACGGTGCAGGGCGCGATCGCGACCGCATGCGCTAGAGCTCCACGCCCTTTTGCGCTCGCACACCCGCGTCGAAGGCGTGTTTGATCGGGCGCATCTCGGTCACCGTATCCGCAATCTCGATCAGCTCCGGCGGGGCGCCCCTGCCGGTGATGACCACGTGCTGCTGGGAAGGACGCCGCCCGAGCGCGGCAGTCACCTCGGCTGCGGGCAGGTAGCCCAGCTTGAGGACGATGTTGAGCTCGTCGAGCAGCACCAGGTTCACCGCGGGATCCTGCAGCAGCCCCAGCGCGACCGCCCAGGCGGCCCGTGCCTTGGCGATGTCACGCTCACGGTCCTGCGTCTCCCAAGTGTAGCCCTCGCCCATGACGTGGTACCGGACTTCCGGAAAACGGCGAAAAAACGTTTCCTCTCCGGTGCTGAAGGCGCCCTTGATGAATTGCACGACGCCGACGTGCATGCCGTGCCCCAGCGCGCGGGCCACCATGCCGAAGCCGCTCGTGCTCTTGCCCTTGCCGTTACCGGTGGTGACCACGACGACGCCGCGGTCCTCATCGGATTGCGCGATCTTCGCATCGACGACGGCCTTCTTCCGCTCCATCCGGACGCGGTGGGCGCGCTTGCGATCGGACTCTTCAGACTCGTCCATGCAGGACTCCTGTGGCTTCATTGGCGAAAGCGTCCATGGCGGTCGGTCAGGGTCGGGGCCGCAACAATGCAGCGCAGGCGGCCGGATTAGAGGGGAAGTAGAAGTGCACGTAGGACGCGAGCAGGCTGCCCACTCGGTAGACCGCCTCGCAGGTCGGTCCGCCGGCGGCGCACCGTCCACGTGCCACCGGAGACAGATCGGTCTCGAGGCGCGAATGGTGGAAGGTGTGGCCGCGCACAGTGCCCCAGGGGAGGTCCACGCTCTGCAGACCCAGGCTGGTCAGCCGGGTCTGCATCGAAGCGTTACCGCGCATCAGCCCTGCCATCGTTGCACGCCGACCGTCGGTCGCGCTCAGACTTTCCAGCATATAGAGCATGCCGCCGCATTCCGCCAGGATTGGTTTGCCGTTCTCGTGGTGGGTGCGAATGGCAGCCTTCATCTCGGTGTTCGCCGCCAGACGATCGAGATGGAGCTCCGGATACCCTCCCGGAAACCACAAGCTGTCGACCGGCGGAATGGCGTCGTGCGTCAGCGGGGAGAAAAACACCGGCTCGGCGCCCATCCTCTCCAGCAATTCCAGGTTGGCCGGATAGATGAAGGAAAAAGCCGCATCGCGTGCAACCCCGACGCGTACGCCCTCCAGGAGCGGCAGGACCGCGTCATCGGCCGCCGGGTGGAAAGTCACGGCCGGCGGCAGTGGCCACGGCGCGCAGGCCTCGAGCGCCCGTGCAGCCGACTCCAGCCGGGTGTCAAGGTCGGCGACTTCGGCCGCCTGGAACAGACCCAGGTGACGCTCGGGCAGGGCCAACCCGGGATCCTGGGGCAGATATCCCAGATAGTCGACCGTGCTTCGCACGCTGCGCACCAGCATATCAGCGTGGCCTGGGCCAGCAACGCGATTCGCGATCAATCCGGCGACGTGGATGTCGCTACGATAGCGAGCCAATCCCTGAGCGACTGCGCCGAAGGTTTGCGCCATGGCCCCCGCATCGATGACCGCCAGGACGGGCAGACCGAAGCGCGCGGCGAGGTCCGCGCTGCTCGGCTCTCCATCGAACAGACCCATCGCGCCCTCGATCAGGATGATGTCGGCCTCGCCGGCGGCGTCGTACAGCAGTTGCCTGCTTTTCCGCTCGCCCACCATCCAAAGGTCGAGTTGGTGAACCGGAGCCCCCGAGGCGCGCTCGAGGATCATCGGATCGAGGAAATCCGGCCCGGTCTTGAATACTCGCGGGCTCAACCCACGCAACCGCACACTGCAGGCGAGACCGGCGGTCACCGTGGTCTTGCCCTGACCCGACGCCGGCGCGCTGACCAGCAGCGCGGGGCACCGTCGCGGCGCCCCGGAGCCCGGCTTCACATCCACGCCGGGCCCGCTTCAGCGCGGGCCTGCGCCTCCGACGCCCGTGCCGTGTCGCGTCGGGATCACGCCGGTGCGCGCGGCTAGTTGGACTCCCGCCGCCATCGCCACGTACAGGCACGTGCTCGCCAGGTAGGCCGGGAAGTATTGCGCCACGCGCTCGGCGTACTCGAGCCCGCTCATCTCCGGGAAATAGCCCGAGAATAGATAGAAGCTTCCGCTCGAGATGAGAAAGGCGAGCGCGACGCTGATCAGCACCACCGTCGAGAGCGGGAGCAGCGTAGGCCACCTCCAGCGATGCACGCGGTCATAGATGCGTCCGCCGAGCCAGAGGACGCCGTACGCGGGTATCAGAAACGCGTAGGCGGGCGTGACGCAGAAGGCGCTGACGCCGCCGGCGATGGTGGCTGAGTCCAGCAGCGCGGCCTCGATCGAAAGCAGCACGGGCACCCAGGGGGACCGCACATAGAAGCCCGCGAGCAGGAACACTGCGAACGACGCATCCGGCAGGTACGTCGAGGAGCCGAAGTGATGGTAGCGCGTCGCCGCCATGACAGCGGCCAGCAGCACGACGATGAGCAGGGATGAGTCAAGGCGTCGCGTGATCACAAGTGCCTCCTTGCGAGATGTGACGAGTGCGTAGGGTCAACGGACCGTCACGAAACGTTGTCAGGCGGCGAACGAGGGCGGGCAGCGAGTGCGTGTGGACACGACGCGTCCAAACGGTCCCGACATTACCCTCCGTAACGCCGAACACATCTGCTCAGGCCGGTCTCCGGGCTCACGAGCGGGAGATTTCCCGGGATCCGCGCCTTCCCATGCTTTGCTTTCGCACAGTGGCGTGGAGCGGACCCTTGACTCGTCTACCGTTGCGGGGGCAGCGCCGGCTTCGCACCCTGAAAGTCCTAGGCTATGCACCGGCTTCCCATTTCACCCCGTGCACGGACATCCACGGGGCACCTGAGCGATGACGGCCCAATGTAGCCTTCGCTGCCCTGGGCGTCAAGACTGGAACCTATCTCGGAATCCCGCGCAGCGCGACGGCAAACGCTTCGGCAGCCTGCCGATCGGTGCGCTGGCAAGTTTCACTCCGCCAGCCTGCGCGCCAACTCGCCGCTGTCGATGAGCGCGTCCAGATCGCTTGCCCCGCCTACCAACATGCCCTTCACGAACACCATCGGAAAGGTGGGCCATCCGGTCCACATCTTGAGCGCGTTGCGCCGACGCCAACCCGTGATGTAGCTGCCGTACTCCAAGTACTTGTAACGGATTCCGCGCGCCTCCAGCGCTTTGCAGGCCCTCTTGGGAAACGGGTTTTGCGCCATGCCGACCACCACGACGTCGTTGGCTGCGATGGTGGCCTGGACCTCGCGAACGATGTCCGCCTGGTTGCGGGCGATGGCCTCGCGGATCGCGCGGTGGATATGCCTTTCGTCGAGAATGCTACGGCCCATGCTGCCCCTCGGGTTTCATGAATTTTGTATGACAAGGACCAGATCGGAACCCCGCAGTCGACTCCGAAAAATCCGGCCAGAGCTTTGCCGGCGCAAGATTGGCAGGCATGGTTGAACCCTGAACGGTGGAGGCGGTATCAACCGCAAGGAGCAGCCGAACCTCGTTTGCAGGCCCTTCGTCGGCGCGGGCATCTGCGTGGCCCGGGCCCATGTTCGCGCCAGCGCTTCGGCTGTCTGTTCTCACCCGCCACATTACAGGACATGGCCATGACACTTTCCGAGAATCTGCCGGCGCAAGCCGCGTCCGGCCTCTTGCTCGCGTTCGCCCTCTCGGCTGCACCGCTTGCCCAAGCGGTGGAGAACGTCTACAAGCAACACAACCTGGTATCCGACGGGTTTGTGCAGGCGGACAAAAACGATCCGAACCTGGTGAACGCGTGGGGCATCGCGTTCAATCCTACGGGGGTGGACTGGGTGGCTGACAACGGGACCGGCGTCTCTACCTTGTACGATGGCAACGGCGTAGCGGCATCCCTCGTCGTCCACATTCCCACCGCGACGAACAACCAGGAGGGCGCCAATCCCACCGGGATCGTCTTCAACGGGACGAAGGAGTTCGTCATCTCCAACAACGGCGTCTCGGCAACGGCGCTGTTCATCTTTGCGAGTGAAGACGGCTCCATTTCGGCGTGGGCGCCCGGTGTGGACCCCGCGCCGCCGGGCCAGCAGCACGCGTTCAGGCAGGTAGACCCGAAGTCCGGGGCCGTGTACAAGGGCCTCGCCCTGGGCGCGGATGGCACGCGCAGCCTGCTGTATGCCGCCGACTTTCACAACAACAGGATCGACGTGTTCGACGGCACTTTCGCGCCCGTCAACCTGCCCGGTGCGTTCAAGGATCCCTACCTTCCCGCAGGCTTCGCGCCCTTTGGCATCAAGAATCTTGGCGGAGACATCTACGTGACCTACGCCAAGCAGGACAAGGACCAACACGATGACGTGGCGGGGAAAGGAAACGGGTTCGTCGACGTATTCGATCCTAACGGAAATCTCATCCGGCGCGTAGTCACGGGCGGCAAGCTCAACTCACCCTGGGGCATGGCGATTGCGCCGGCAGGTTTCGGCACGTTCAGCGGTCGCCTCCTGATAGGCAACTTCGGCGACGGGCGCATCAACGCCTACGACCTGGCGAGCGGCGAGTTTGTCGGCCGTCTGCGAGGCTCCGACGGCAAGCCGTTGCAGATCGAGGGGCTATGGGGCATTGGATTCGGGAACGGCTTCGTCTCCCAGCCGGTCAACACGCTGTTCTTTGCGGCCGGCCCCGGCGACGAAGCGCACGGCCTCTATGGTCGGATCGACGTGGTGCACGGCATGGAGCACCCGGGCGCCCACGACGAAGACGACGACGATTGAAATCACGTCGCGGCGGCGCCGGTATGACCTTCACTGCGCGGCTCGATCGAATGGACATGCCAGCAGGTTCGGCTGCCGGGTCATCGTGTCGTGGTTCGGAATGTTGCGGGCCGAACCCCTACGCCGGCCCGGCAGCGGAACGCGAAGCGACTGGAGGCGTCTTCTAGGCCAGCTCGGCGGCCAGCTTGCCCAACCGCATCAGCCCCATCTCCAATTTCGTGCTCCACAGGTGGCCGCAGCCGACGCGGATGCAGTTGCGGTAGCGCTTGGTGGTGGTGAACATGGGACCGGGCGCGATGCTGATGCGCTCGTCGCGCGCGCGGCGAAACAGCTCCAACGCGTCGACCTTGGCCGGCAGCTCCACCCATAGCACGAAGCCGCCCGCGGGCCGCGTGATCTTCGTGCCGCTGGGGAAGTACTCGGCGATCGCGTGCGAAGTCTGCTGCACCTGGCGTGCAAAGCCTGCGCGCAGCCGGCGCAGGTGATGATCGTAGCCGCCATTGGCCATGAACTCGGCGATGGCCGCCTGCGGCAGCTCCGGCGTGGAAATCGAGCTGATGAACTTGAGCATCGCAACTTCTTGCAGGAGCCTGCCCGGCGCAATCCATCCCACGCGAAAGCCAGGCGCCACCGTTTTGGTGAAGGACGAGCACAGGAGCACGTTGCCGCTGCGGTCCCAGGCCTTGGCCACGTGCGGGCGCGAGGCGCCGAAGTGGATGTCGCCGTAGATATCGTCCTCGATCAGCGCGATGCCGCGCGCCTCGCACAGCTGCACCAAGCGCGCCTTGTTCTCATCCGGCATCAGGCTGCCGAGCGGGTTTTGGAAGTTGGGAATGGCGATCACCGCTTTTACTGCGCCCGGCTTCTGGGTCGCCAGATCCAGTGCGTCGATCGAGAGCCCGTCGCGCGGATGCGTGGGGATCTCGAGCGCCTTCATGCCCAAGCTCTCGATGATCTGCAGCAGCGTGAAGTACGTCGGAGACTCCAAAGCGACGGTGTCGCCCGGGCGAGCGACCGCGCGCAGCGCCAGGTTCAGCGCCTCCATGCAGCCGTTGGTGACGATGATTTCCTCCGGGCTGAGGCGGCAGCCGAAGTCCAGGGAGCGCCGCGCGATCATGGCACGCAGCTTGTCATGGCCGGGCGACATGGGATAGGCGCCCAGCAGCTGTGGCTTGCGCCGCCCCTCCGCATGCGCCAGCCGCAGCAGCTTGTCGGCGGGGAACAGCTCCTGCGCCGGGCAGGCCGAGCCCAGTGGGACGCCATCGGCCTGGCGCATCGACTCCAGCACCTCCATCACGAGCTGATTCACACCGACGAAGCGGGCAGTGCCCGGCGGCGTCGAGGTGGTGGGTTCGGCCAACGCGACCGGTTGGCTCGATACGAAATATCCCGATTTCGGGCGCGCCTCGATCAGCCGCTGGTTCTCCAGGTGCCGGTAGGCCTGCACCGCGGTGGCGATGCTGACGCGATGCTGAGTGGACACGCGGCGCACCGAAGGCAGGCGATCGCCCACCCTCAGCGCGCCGGCTTGGATGGCCTCGGCCATGCGCGCGGCGAGGGATTCGTACAGATGACTCACCGTATCACTCATGTTGAAATGTTCCCGCAACAATGCGCCGCTGAACAGGCACAGACCACGCGCGCGTCGACCATGACAGACGAGGCTCGCGCCAATCTGTACCGGTTCAAATTCTAAACGAGTATGCCTGTACTGCAGAAGGCCCGTTGCCTACTATCTCGGCATGCGTATCGATGGAACTGCCGCCATGATTGCCTTGGAACGCGAGGCGTCGCTTCGGGTCCAACCCGGGACGCGGGTCGAGATCACTTGTTTATCCGGTGTGTTGTGGGTGACCCAGGCAGGCGACTCCCGCGACCTGTTTCTGGCCCGAGGGGAGTCGCTCGAGATTTTGCCCCGAGGCGTGACGTTCGTGACGGCGCTCGAGTCTTCGACGGTGCGACTGCTGGACTGCGGCGTGGTGCCGCGGGCTTCGCGCGCCTGGTGGTATGGCGCAAGGCGCGCTCTGGCGCTGTGGAGCAAGTTGGCGGCGCGCACCACGGCCGTGATCAGACCGCGCGCTGCAGTCACGGAGTGAATCTGAATCGAGTCGCGAGACAACCACACGATGCCCTCAGCCCAGATCACCCTGCCGTTTGAACTGCAGCGCGTCGAAGGCGGCCCTGCGGTCGACTCCGTACGCGCGCTATTTTTGGAGTACCAGGACAGCCTGGGGGTCGATCTCTGCTTTCAGGGCTTCGCCCAGGAGCTGGCCGAACTGCCCGGCGCCTATGCCCCGCCCGCAGGGCGCCTGTATCTGGCGTTGCAGCGGCGCGAGCCGGCCGGCTGTGCAGCACTGAGGCCGCTGGGCGAAGGGACATGTGAGATGAAGCGGTTGTACGTGCGCTCCGCGTTCCGCCGCAGGGGCATCGGAAAACTGCTGGCTCAGCGGGCGCTCGGCGATGCGCGCGCGATCGGATACAAGCGCGTCGTGCTGGACACGCTGCCGGCGATGCGCGAAGCGCAAGCCTTGTACGCCGCCCTTGGCTTTGCGC
>DATJVW010000284.1:0-33937 GCA_035501675.1 Burkholderiales bacterium | reverse complement strand
ATCACCCGCTTGACCTTTTTCAATTCCTCCATCAGGTGCAGCTGTGTGGGAAGCCGGCCCGCGGTATCTGCGATCAGCAGGTCGATGTGCCGTGCCTGCGCCGACTGCAGGGCGTCGAAAACCACGGCCGCGGGGTCGCCTTTCTCCTGGGCGATCACCGGCACGTCGTTGCGCTCGCCCCAGGTCCTGAGCTGTTCCACTGCAGCCGCGCGGAACGTATCGCCCGCGGCCAGCATGATCGACTTGCCTTGGGCCTGGAAATACTTCGCCAATTTGCCGATGGAAGTGGTCTTGCCCGAGCCGTTGACACCTGCCACCAGCAACACGAATGGGCGGTGCCCCTCGATCGACAGGTGCCGTGCCACGGGCTCGAGCAGCTCCACTAAGCAATCCTTCAGGACGCGCCTAAGGTCGGCAGGGGCCGAGATCTGCTCCCTGGCGGCGCGCAGCCGAGCTTGCTCCAGAAGATGGCGGGTCGACGCAACCCCGATGTCGCAGGACAGCAGCAGCGTCTCCAGCTCCTCGTACAGCGCCTCGTCGATCCTCGCGTGTCGGCCCAGCAGCGCGGACAGTTGGCCGCCGAGCTTGTCGCGCGTTGCGGACAGGCCAGCTTTCAGACGCGACATCCAGCCGACCGGGGTGGAGACCGCGTCGGGCCCAAGCTCACCTGTCTTGTTAGTCCTGAGGAAACTCAACATACTGAAGGCGTGTCAGAGGTCTGTTGCGACCGGGCGGTGCAGCGGCAGGTGCATGCCAGGAGAGAAACTCCGGAGCCCAGCTGGCGCACGCCGCTGCCGCGCGCAGCCATCCGAGATTCTAACAGCCCGCCACCCACTTTGAGCCCTTGCTGCAACGCCGACCCATGTCCGCTTTAGTGCGCGCGCTCGTGACGCTGATCATCGCCCTCTCGTACGGCCCCGCGCCGTGTGCCGAAGTGCAAGAGCACACGCTGGCCAACGGCATGAAGGTCTTGGTCAAGGAGGACCGTCGTGCGCCGGTGGTCGTATGCATGGTGTGGTACCGCGCCGGCAGCATGGATGAGGTCAACGGGACCACCGGCGTGGCCCACGTTCTCGAGCACATGATGTTCAAGGGCACGAAGAGCGTGGCGCCGGGCGAGTTCTCGCGCATCATCGCCCGGGCCGGCGGCCGGGACAACGCTTTCACCAGCAGGGACAGCACGGTCTACCACGAGCAGCTGCACAAGTCCCAGCTGTCGCTCGCGTTGCGGCTCGAGGCCGACCGCATGGCCAACCTGCTGTTGTCGGAGGAGCAGTTCGCGCGCGAGATCAAGGTGGTGATGGAGGAGCGGCGCCTAAGGACCGATGACCAGCCCAAGGCCCTGGTGTATGAGGCTTTCATGGCCACCGCGTACGAGGTGAATCCTTACCGCACGCCGGTGATCGGTTGGATGACCGATCTCGAGAGCATGCGTGTAGACGACGCACGGGATTGGCACCTGCGCTGGTATGCCCCCAACAATGCGACGCTGGTGGTGGTGGGCGATGTGTCCGCGGCGGAGGTCTTCGCGGAAGCCGACAAGCAGTTCGGATCCATCGCGCCGCGGCCCCTGCCACCGCGCAAGCCGCAGCTCGAGCCGGCGCAACGCGGTGACCGGCGCGCCTGGGTCAAGGCCCCTGCCGAACAACCCTACCTGCTGATGGGCTGGCATGTGCCGGGGTTGCGCGACGTAGAGAAGGACTGGGAGCCCTACGCTTTGGAGATGCTGGCCGCCGTGCTCGCCGGGAGCGACGCGGCACGTCTGGACCGAGAGCTGGTGCGTGAATCGCGCCTGGCCGTCGCGGCCAACGCGAGCTATGACGGCATCAACCGCGGCCCGGCCATGTTCATATTGGACGCGACGCCCGCTCCAAGCAAGACCGTACAGGAGGTAGAGCAGGCGCTGCGCGACCAGATCAAGCGCATCGTGGAGCAAGGGGTGAGCGCAGAAGAATTGCGGCGCGTGGCGGCGCAAGTCACGGCCGGTCAGGTGTTCGAGCTCGACTCGATGTTTTCTCAGGCGCGAGCGATCGGGTCGCTGGACAATGCTGGTCTGCCTTTCGACTCCCTTGATCTGCAAGCGCGCAAGCTGAAGGAGGTCACCGCCGCCCAGGTGCAGGAGGTCGCGCGCAAATACCTCGTGGACGGCAACCTCACCGTGGCTGCACTCGACCCCCAGCCGATGGCCGGCCGCAAGCCTGCGGTTCCCCCGCCGGCCGAGCATGTGCGATGAGGCCCCAACTGAAGACTTCCACGCCGGGCGCGCGGCCCACCGGACCGCAGGCCCGTTGGATGTGTACCCTTGCGCTGCTCGGCCCACTGCTGGTCCCGTCGGGGAGCGCTGCTGCGCTGCCGATCGAGCATTGGGAAACCTCCAGGGGCGCGCGGGTCTACTTCATGCAAAGCCGCGATTTGCCCATGCTGGACGTGAGCGTGGATTTTCCGGCTGGCTCCGGCCGGGACTCGCCCGACAAGGCAGGCCTGGCGAGCTTGACGCAGCGGCTCATGCGATTGGGTGCCAACGGCATGGACGAGAACGACATCGCCAGGCGAGTGGCCGACGTGGGCGCCAACATGAGCCCCGCTTTCGACCTGGACCGCGCTGGTTACGCACTGCGCACGCTATCGAGCGAAGTGGAGCAGCGCCAAGCGCTCGCAGTGCTGGCGAGCGTGCTGCAGGCGCCCGCGTTTCCGGACGCCGCGCTGGGGCGCGAAAAGACACGCGTGATTGCGGGGCTGAAGGAATCCGACACCAAGCCCGAAAGCATCGCCGTGCGCACCTTCATGGAGCTCGTGTTCCAGCACCATCCTTATGGGTTGCGCAGCAGCGGCGAGCCGGCGACCGTCGCTGCGCTCACGCGCGACGACGCGGTGTCCTTCTACCGAACCCATTACAACGCTGGTTGGGCGGTGGTAACCATCGTAGGCGATGCGACCCGCGAGCGAGCGGACCAGATCGCCGAGCAGCTCACCCGGGAGCTGCCCCACGTCTCTGCACCGCTGGCGCCGCTGCCGCCCGTTTCGCCCTTGGCCGCTGCCGTAGAGCGCGAGATCGACCACCCTTCGGCTCAGGCTCACATCCTCATCGGTCAGCCCGGCCTGGAACGCAACGATCCGGACTACTTTCCCCTGTGGGTGGGCAACTACGTACTGGGCGGCGGTGGATTCAGCTCCCGCCTGTCCGAACAGGTGCGCCAGAAGCGCGGGTTGGCCTATACCGTTTACAGCTACTTCATGCCGTACCAGCGACCCGGGCCGTTTCAAATCGGCCTGCAGACCCGCGCCGACCAGGCCCAGATGGCGCTGAGTGTGGTGCGCGAGGTGGTGCGCGAGTTCGTCGCCACCGGCCCGAGAGCCTCCGAGCTCGAAGCGGCCAAGCAGAACATCGTCGGCGGCTTCGCGCTGCGCATCGATACCAACCGCAAGATCCACGACTATCTGCGCGTGATCGGCTTCTACGGGCTCCCGCTCGACTATCTCGATACGTTCAGCGCGAAAGTCGAGGCGGTGACGATCGAGCAGATTCGCGACGCGTTTGCCCGCCGCGTTCAGCCCGATCGCATGGTCACGGTGGTGGTGGGGGCGAAGGCGACGCCATAAGAAGACCTGCGCATGCGTCAGAACCGGGTACGCGTCATCGCCGGGCGGTGGCGCAGCCGCCTGCTGCGCTTCCCCGATGCGCCCGGGCTGCGGCCCACGCCGGACCGCGTGCGCGAGACGCTGTTCAACTGGCTGGGCCAGGATCTGACCGGGCTCATCTGCCTCGACCTGTTCGCCGGCAGCGGCGCCTTGGGATTCGAGGCCGCGTCGCGCGGAGCCCGCCAGCTCGTCCTGCTGGAACGGGACCGGCGCATCGTCGAGTCGCTGCAGGGCAGCGCCCGGGCGCTCCAGGCGGGTACGCCGGTGGATGGGACCGTAGAGGTGGTGCGCTCCGATGCGTTAGAATTCCTGGCTCACGATCGGCGGGTCTACGACGTCGTGTTCATCGATCCGCCGTATGCCTTCTGGGAGCAATCGCCCCAACCGTTGCCGGCGTTGCTCTCGCGGGCTGCGGAGCGCTTGAGGCCGGGTGCGCGCGTGTATCTCGAATCGCCTGATTTTCCGGAGCTGCCGCAGGGGTGGCGGTCGCTGAGACGAGCCCGCGCGGGCGCCGTCCACTTTCAGCTGCTGGAGCACGAGGCCGACATCGAGTGAATAAAGCCGTCTACCCCGGGACCTTCGATCCGATCACGCGCGGCCACGAGGACTTGGTGCTGCGCGCCGCCAGCTTGTTTGACCATGTCGTGCTCGCGGTGGCCGATAGCCCATCGAAGCGCCCCTTCTTCAGCCTGGAGGAGCGCGTGCACATGGCGCAGGATGCGCTCGCCGGGCATCCCAACGTCGAGGTCCTGGGCTTTTCCGGGCTGCTGATGGATTTCCTGCGTGGACAAGGCGCTCGCATCATCCTGCGCGGACTGCGCGCGGTGTCCGATTTCGAGTACGAGTTCCAGATGGCCGGCATGAATCGCAAGCTCTATCCGGACGTGGAAACCATCTTCTTGACGCCCGGCGAGCAGTACATGTTCATCTCCGCCACCATGGTGCGAGAGATCGCCGCCCTGGGCGGCGACGTGAGCCATTTTGTCAATCCGCTCATCCTCCCGCGCCTGCGCCGCATGCAGACCGGATAACGCACGCGCCATGGCCTTGCTCATCACCGACGAGTGCATCAACTGCGACGTGTGCGAACCCGAATGCCCGAACCAGGCCATCTCTCAGGGTGAGGAGATCTACGTCATCGATCCCAGGCGCTGCACCGAGTGCGTGGGACACTTCGCCCAGCCGCAGTGCGTCGAGGTTTGCCCGGTGGACTGCATCGTCACGGGTCAGGTCGAAACGCGCGCGCAGCTCGAGCTCAAGTATCAGGCCCTGCTGACCCCGGAGTCGGTGAAAAGCGCTGGGTGATTACCCGTCAAACTTCGCGCGCTGGCCTCAGCGCTGACAACTGGGGCAATAGAACGCCGACCGTTGGCCGATACGCGTGCTCCTGATGGTATTCCCGCAGCGCAGGCAGACCTCACCCGCCCGCCCGTACACCAGGTACTGCTGCTGAAAATAGCCGGGGCTGCCATCGGCGTGTACGAAATCGCGCAGGCTGCTGCCGCCGGCCCGGATCGCCGCCCTCAGGGTTGCGCGAATCTCGTCGACCAGCCGGGCATAACGCTCCCGGCTGATGCGTCCCGCGGGGCGCGAGGGATGAATGCCCGCACGGAACAGCGATTCGTTCGTGTAGATGTTGCCCACGCCGCAGACGAGGCGGCTGTCCATCATGAGATTCTTGATCGGCGCGCTGCGTCCGCGCGTACGCTCGAACAGCCAATCCGCGTTGAACGCCTTGCCGAGCGGCTCGGGAGCCAGCCCCCGCAGCAGCTTGTGTCGGCTCGGTTCGCCCGGCTCCCACAGCAGCGCTCCGAAGCGGCGCGGATCGTGCAGGCGCAGCGCGTTGCCGGAATCCAGCACGACATCGACGTGGTCATGCGCACCGGGCGGCGTATCGGCGCGCACCATGCGCAGGCTGCCGGACATCCCCAGATGGAAGATGAGCCAGGCGCCCCCGCAGTCGACGAGCAGGTATTTACTGCGCCGTTCCAGCCGCTCGATGCGGCGCCCGGCCACCAGCTCGGAGAGCTTACGCGGCACCGGCCAGCGCAGGTGGCGGTTGCGCACGATCGCGGTGCGGATGCGCTGGCCTTGCAGGTGCGGCTCGAGGCCGAGCCGGGTCGTCTCGACCTCAGGAAGCTCCGGCACCTTCCTTGTCCTTGCGTGGTGCCGGATTGAGCAAGCGCCGCGTCATCTCGCCCGAGAACTGGAACTGCAGCTTTTCGTCGGGGCGGGCGAGGATCAGCTCTGGTTCTCTGCGCACAACGTTGAGCACGATGCTCTTCCCGTCCGCCAGTTTGATCTGCACCGTGTCCGGCGTCGGTCGGCCGGTCCAGGGCTGGGTAGCCAGGCTGGAGGCGTAGCGCCAGTCGTCGGCCCAGCGGTTGAGGTCGTCCTGGCTGGGCCGCTCCTGCTCCGTCGCCGGCTGTGGAGCTACCGTCCACTTTCCGTCCTTCTGCTCGACGCTGAAACCCTTGAACTGAAAGCCCACAGCCTTCTCGCTCTCGTTGAACAGGCTGTGGGTGAGCATGCGCTCGGAGCTGCTCGGGACCAGCGACGCGTAATAAGTGGGCACCAGATACACGCTGTCGCCACTGGCAAGGTACTGATCCCGCGTGAGGGGATTGGTGGTGCCGAAGGAAAAGGTTTGCCCGTCGATCGCGACCTTCAGCGCGGGCGGATCCAGATCGAAGCGCTTGAGGTCGGTTGCCGCGAGCTTTTCCTTGCTGGTAGCGGACAGCAGGTCGAGCATGCGCCGCACCTGATTTTGGTCGGCTCGCGCCTCGATCGGCGCGGTCAGAAACCAAGTCTCGCCGCGCCTCTCCAGAGCGTAGTCGGGGGCGCCGCGGGGCGTGACCTCGATCTTCTTCACGCCCGTGGTCGTGAGCGTGGACAGCTTGTAGCTCGGCTCCTTCGGCTGGCCAGCTTTGTGCCAGGCGTAGGTGCCCAGGCCGGCTACGCCGATCAGCAGGAGGAGATTGACGATCCAGCCGAGCTTCATGGCTGCGAAGTCACACCGCTAGGCCTTGCGCCTGCGCCACCACACCACGCCGCCGGTGAGCAAGAACGCCGCCGGCAAAATCAGCAGATACCCGAAGCCGATCAACGAGAGTCCCGCGCGCCCAAGGTTCAGCTGGCTGTCGACGCGCGGCCGGGCCTGCACGGTGATCAGGTTTTCGTCCTCGGCCAACCAGTTCAGCATGTTGGTGCCCAGATCCAGATTGGACAGAAGGCCGACGTATTGATTGGACAGGACCTGACTGGTCCCGACCACGACCACGCGCTGGTCCTTGTCCTTGAGCCTGCGCTCCAGCGCCACGGCTACCACGACCGGTCCGTGCACTTCGCGGCCCTCGTCGAAGCGCAGGTCCTTCTTCAGGTCCCCGGTCTCCACCCAGCCGCGCGGGGCCACTTCGACCAACTGGGTGGCGTGCCAGTCGCCGTTTTCCGGTTTGGTCGTGATCTGCCGCGCGAAGGGGAACGCGGTGTTCAGGGAAAAGTTGTCGGTGATCGGATGGACGCCGTAGGAGGTTGTTGCCAATGCGATCGTGGGCGCAATGCGCAGCTCAGCAGCAGTGGGGTCCACCACTACGCCGGGGGTGAGCTGCAGCCCAAGGTATTCGGCCAGGGATTGCAGCCCGTGCAGCGGCTCCGGGTCGATCAGCCAAAGCAAGTTCCCGCCGCGCTCGAGATAGCGCCTTACCTTGTCCACCTCACCTTTGAGCAGGTCGACGCGCGGTGTGGCGATGACCAGCACGCTGGCGTTCTGCGGCACGTCCTGGGCCGACGCGAGGTTGAGCGGCTGGATGCGAAAGCCCTTGTTGCTCAGTTGGCGGCCGAAGTCGCCGAGGTCGAAGTTGGCGCGCCCGTCGAGCTTGGGCTCTCCGTGCCCGTCGAGATAGACGATCAGGCGCTCCTGGCTGCGGGCCAAGCGCTGCAGGAGGTTGGCCATGCCCTGTTCATTGAGATCGGTCAGATGCTCGGTGCGGTTGCGGTATTCGAGCACGAGCTCGCCGTTGCTGCGCACGTTCGCAGCTTGCGTCTCCTTGGGCTGCTCGCGCGGGTCGACGTAGCTCAGCTTCAGATCCGGCTTGGCGCGACGGTAGGGCTCGATATAGTCGTGGATCACCCGGCGGATGTCGCCGAGATTCGGGTCCTGCTTCGTGGCGTAGGCCGTCACTTGGATCGGGCCGTCCATCTTCGTCAACACGTCCACCGTGGCTTTGGACAACGTGTTGCGCTGATTCTGGGTGAGGTCCCACTGCGTGCGACTGTCCCGGAACAGCCATGCGACCAAGATCGCGGCCGCCACCAGCAGAACGGCAAACACGCCGTTTTGAACCAGCATCTGGACCTGCAGCCTGGAGCTGGCTTTCATGCGCGCAGACGGTCGGCGTCCAGGCGCCGGATGGACAGCAGCAGGAACAGCAGCGTCAAGATCGGGTAATACACGAGGTCACCCAACGCTATCGTGCCTCGCGCAAAGCTGTCGTAGTGTTTGATCAGTGAAATCACGTGCAGGACGCTGTCCGGATCTGTGCTGGACATGTTGACCAGCCATAGACCGAGCAGCACAGCGAAAGTGCCCACGCCCGCCACCAGCGGGTGCGTGGTGAGGCACGACAGATACAGCCCCACCGCCGCGAAGCTGCTACAAAGCAACAGCAGGCCCAGGACGTTGCCCGCGAGCAGCCCCACGTCGAGCTTGCCGCCGCCATAGAGCGATATGGCCATCAACACCAGCAGCCCCACCGCCAGCGCCAGGAAGGCAAGCAGGCCGAGGAACTTGCCCAGCACGATCTGCGCGATGGACACGGGCGCCGACATGAGAAACGGCAGCGTTTGATTGCGCCGCTCCTCGGCGATCAGGCGCATGGACAGCAGCGGAACCACCATCAGCAGCACGATCGTAGCTGTGCCGAAGACCGGCACCACGACGATCTCCGTGAGACCGGGCGCGCTCTGCATCATCGCGATCTGCGACTGCAGCTCAAGGAAGGTCTGCAGCCGACCGAGAAAGACCCAGGCCAGAATCAGCTGCAGGAACGCGAGGATGACCCACGCCAGCGGCGAGGTGAACAGCCTGCGCAGTTCCTTGCCCGCGATCGTGAGGATCACCCAGGTCGCTCCGCAGTCGTCAGCTGTACGAACACGTCCTCCAGGCTGGCGGCCTCGGGCGCGAGGTAGTGCAAGCCCCAGTCGCCCTCGACGCTCGCACGAACGATCGCTTCGGCGGGATCCTGCCCGTCCCGGGGCAGCACCCTCAGAAAGCCGTCCGCCGGCTCCGCGCTTGCTACGCCCGGCAGTTGCACGAGCCGCTCTATCGGCGGCGCGCGCCGCAGCCCCACGCGCAATGCCTGCCCGCCCCGAAAGCGGCGCAAGGCTTCGATGGTGTCGCTGTAGACAATGGCGCCCCGGTGCATGATCTCGACGCGGTCGCACACCGCCTCCACCTCCGGCAGGATATGTGTGGACAGGATCACGCTGTGACGGCCGCGCAGTTCCCGAATCAGCGTGCGGATCTCGCGGACCTGATTAGGGTCCAACGCGACAGTGGGCTCGTCGAGAATCACAACGTCGGGCTCATGGATCACGGCTTGGGCGATGCCCACGCGCTGCTGGTAACCCTTGGACAGGGATGCAATCAAGCGTTCGCCCGTATCTTCAATCCCACAGCGCCGCTTGGCGCGAGTGACCGCTTCCTTCATGCCTGTGCGCGGCACCCGATGCAGGCGGGCTGCGAAGCGCAGGTACTCGTCGACGGTCAACTCTTTGTAGAGCGGCGGCACTTCCGGCAGGTAGCCGATGCGTGCCTTCGCGGCCGTGGGGTGCTCGAGCAGGTCTAGTCCGCAGATGCTGATGCTGCCCGTGCTGGGGGCAAGGTTGCCCGTGAGCATCTGCATGGTGGTGGTTTTTCCGGCGCCGTTAGGTCCCAACAGACCGAGCACCTCTCCCCGCCGCAGAGCGAGATCGATCCCGCGCACCGCAGGGTTGCCGCCGAAGCTGCGTGACAACTCGCGCGCGGAAACCGTCGTCTCCGCCTCGGGTGATGATCCAAGCTCGGAGGCGTCTACCATCGGGCGTGGAGGGCAGAGAACTTGCTTTGGAAGGCCCTGAGGGCATTCATCGTGTCTGCTTCGACTGGGGCGCTGGGTTTCGAGATAGGCCGGCCGACGGTCTAGCCCGCTTGGGGCTCAAATGCCGACTTGAGACGCGCCGCAAATATACCTAAACTGGAACACAGAGAGAAGGTGCGAGTGCCGAACCATTCGGCCGCGCGCTTGCCTACGGTTGCAGTAGAGCCGTTGAGATGGCGGCTCAAGGACCGGCACGGGGCTTGACCAAAGCTCGAGGCACGACGACTTCAGGACCACATCATGTCGAAGCTCCACATCCTTTCGGCCGCCGCTGTGTTCGCACTGTACGGGTGCGCCCAGCAGCCTTCCGCCAACGGGCCTCTACCGCTGCCGACGACTCAGACCGCATCCACCGATTGGACGGTGGCGGTCCAGCCTGACGGAACCGGGGCGCAGTCGGATGATGACGGCGACAGCGCTGGCTACGAGGATCGCGCGCGCGCCGTGCTGGGTAACAAGCCCCCGCGCGGGACGCTGCCCGACACCCAGCTGAGCCAGGAACTCCTCTACAAGTTCCTGTTGTCGGAGATCGCTGCCCAGCGCGGCGATCTCCAGCTGGCGGCGCAGGGCTACTTGGACATGGCCAAGAGCACGCGCGACCCGCGCCTGGCCAAGCGTGCCACCGAGATCGCCGCCTACGGCCGGCTCCAGAATCAAGCCCTGGAGGCCGCCCGCCTGTGGTTGGACCTGGACAAGAACAACCCCCAGGCACGGCAGACTCTTGCCGCGCTGCTGGTGAGCAGCAACAGGCTGTCCGAGGCCAAGCCGCTTCTGGAGGCGCTGATCACCGCGGACGGTAATCCGGCGGCGGGCTTCATGCAGCTGAACTCGATGCTGGCCAAGCATCCCGACCGCAATGCGGTCCTCACCGTCACCAGGGAGCTCGCCAAGGGCTATCCGCAACTGCCCGAAGCCCACTTCGCTGTGGCGCAGGCGGCATTCTCGGCCGGCAAGTACGATGAGGCCGCCGCCGAGATCAAGCAGGCGCTCGACGCCAGGCCGGATTGGGAGGTCGGTGCCCTGTTCAATGCGCAACTGGTGCAGCAGCGCACCTCGGTCGACAAGGCGGTCGAGTATCTGCAGGGATTCCTGCGGACCTATCCAAAGGCGCGCGAGGTGCGCGCAAGCTACGCGCGCCTGTTGCTCAACAACAAGGAGCTCAAGGAGGCTCGCGCGCAATACGAGGTGCTGCTCGAGGACCAGCCGACCAACGCCGACATCGTGGTCACCATCGGCTTGCTGTCGCTGCAGATGAACGAATTCGAGAGCGCGGAGACCTGGCTCAAACGTGGGCTCGAGCTCAGGTACCGCGATCCTGATTCTCTGCGCTTTTATCTGGGGCAGGTCTGCGAGGAGAGGAAGCGCTTCGATGAAGCCATGAAGTACTACGCTTCGGTCCAGGGCGGTGATCAGTTCGTGCCGGCCCAGGCGCGCTACGCCTTTCTGCTGGGACGGCAGAACAAGCTGGCCGAGGCGCGCGAGTACCTGCAGAACGTTCAAGCCGCCAATGACGAGCAGCGGGCGCTGCTCATTCAGGCCGAGGCTCAGCTGCTGCGTGAGGCCAAAGACTACCAGCAGTCCTACGACCTGCTGAACAAGGCTCTCGAGCACCAGCCCGAGAACGTGGATCTGCTCTACGACTCCGCCATGGCGGCGGAGAAGCTGGACCGCATCGATGTGCTGGAAGCGAACCTGCGCAAGCTGATCGCGCTGAAGCCGGACCACGCCCAGGCCTACAACGCGCTGGGCTACACGCTGGCCGACCGCACCGACCGGTTGAAGGAAGCCAAGGGGTATATCGACAAGGCGCTCAAGTTGTCGCCCGACGATCCATTCATCCTCGACAGCATGGGCTGGGTGCTGTATCGGCTGGGCGACTCCAAACAGGCGCTCGCCTACTTGCAGCGCGCCTACACGCAGCGCCCGGACCCGGAGATCGCAGCGCACGTCGGGGAAGTCCTTTGGGCGCGGGGCCAGCAGCAGGAGGCGGAGAAAGTCTGGCGTGACGCCTCCAAAGAGAACCCGGACAACGAGCTGCTGCAGGCCACCATGAAGCGCTACTTGCGCTGATCGTGAGCCGAACCCGCACGGCCCTGCTGTGCGGCCTTGTCCTGTCCGCCTGCGCGACCGTCCCCCGCGCGCCTAGCGTCGTCGATCCCGCCCAAGTCAGCGCTTTCGACCTCACGGGGCGGGTCAACGTGCGGGTCGAGAGCAAAGGCTATCCTGGCCGCATCCATTGGCAGCACACGCCCAGTGCCGACGATGTGTGGCTGTATTCGCCGGTGGGTTCAACGGTGGCGCGCATGCGGCAGGACGCATCCGGCGCCCTGCTCATCACCTCGGACGGCAAGGAATACAGGGCCGCCGACATCAAACTCCTCGCACGGGAAGTGCTCGGCTGGGAACTGCCGCTGGGCGGGTTGCAGTACTGGGTGAGGGGCTTGCCCTGGCCGGCGCTGGACGCAGCACAGCAAGAGTACGATGCCGCTGGCCGGCCCAGGCTTCTCAGTCAGGGCGGTTGGCAGGTCGCCTACCTGGACTGGGCCCCCGCCGGCGTATCCGGGCTGCCCTCTTTGCTCGATCTATCTGGTGAAGGTCTGCACATGCGCCTCGTGATCGAGAAGTGGAAGGTCGATGACAGCGAGGCGCGCAGATAGGTCATTGACCTGCCCGGCCCCGGCCAAGCTCAATCTGTTTCTGGTGATAACGGGCCGCCGGGCCGACGGCTATCACTTGCTGCAGACCGCGTTTCGTTTCATCGACCGCGCCGACGAACTGACCTTCCGGCTTCGCACCGATGGTCGGGTCCGGCGCGTTGCCGGACTGGTTGACGTCGCGGAGAGCGACGATCTCACCGTGCGCGCGGCTCGGTTGCTGCAGTCCGAGAGCGGTTGCGGGCTCGGTGTGGACATCGCCGTCGGCAAGCACGTGCCCGTGGGTGGGGGGCTCGGCGGAGGCAGCTCGGACGCTGCGACCACGCTGATCGCGTTGAATCGCTTATGGGATCTGCGGCTGAGACGAGCGAAACTGCAGGAGCTCGCGCTGAGCCTAGGCGCCGACGTGCCGGTGTTCGTGTTTGGACGCAACGCCCTTGCCGAGGGCATCGGAGAGGTGTTGCATGCGATCGAGGTCGGGCCGGCGTGGTATCTCGTCCTGGTCCCGCCGGTGGCCGTTTCCACCGCCGCGGTGTTCGCCGATCCTCAATTGACACGCCCTACGACACCGGTCACAATACGCGCCTTTTCAGAGGGATGCGATCCCTCCGGGCTGTTCGGACGCAACGATCTAGAGCCTGTGGTATGCCGCCGTTATCCCGAGGTTGCGCAGCATCTTGCGTGGCTGCGGCGCTTTGGCCCCGCAGCGCTCACCGGCTCGGGCGCTTGCGTGTACCGCGCGTTCGACTCCGAAGCCCCGGCGCGGTCGGTCTTGGCGCAGTTGCCCGCCGGCATGCATGGCTTCGTCGCCCAGGGCCTGTCGCACCACCCGCTGCTGGATTGGATGGAGTAGGCCGCTTGCCGCGAAAAGGCGGGGCCGGAAGATTTCTGGGGAGTCGCCAAGTGGTAAGGCACCGGATTTTGATTCCGGCATTCGTAGGTTCGATCCCTACCTCCCCAGCCACGCTCGAGACTGGAAACTGGAGACGAGTGGAAGCAGCCGCGACGCGGATGAACGGCTGTTTCTGTCTGCAGCGTGGGGGGGATTTTTCGACCTTCTAGCATCTCGCTTCCAGCATGGCATACGACAACCTGATGGTGTTCACCGGCAACGCGAATCCCAAGCTTGCCGAGGACGTGGTGAGACACCTCAACATCCACTTGGGGCGCGCCACCGTCGGCCGCTTCAGCGACGGCGAAGTCATGGTGGAGCTGCTGGAAAACGTGCGCGGCAAGGACGTGTTCGTGCTGCAATCCACCAGCACGCCGACCAACGACAACTTGATGGAAGTCTTGCTGATGGTCGATGCGTTGAAGCGCTCATCGGCCGAGCGCGTTACCGCCGCCATCCCTTACTTCGGCTACGGGCGCCAAGACCGCCGGCCGTCTTCGGCGCGCGTGGCCATCAGCGCGAAGGTGGTCGCCAACATGTTGGCGGGCGTGGGCGTGGACCGGTTGCTCACCATGGATCTGCATTCGGACCAGATCCAGGGCTTCTTCGACATCGCGGTGGACAACATCTACGCCACGCCGATTTTGCTCGGCGACGTGTGGAAGCACGGCTACCAAAACCTGGTCGTGGTCTCGCCCGACGTCGGTGGCGTGGTGCGCGCACGCGCATTGGCAAAGCGGCTCGATTCGGACCTGGCCATCATCGACAAGCGCCGCCCGCGCCCCAACGTGGCCACCGTGATGAACATCATCGGCGAGGTGAAGGGACGCACTTGCGTGATCATGGACGACATGGTGGACACCGCCAACACGCTGTGCGAGGCCGCTGTAGCGCTCAAGGAGAAGGGTGCCGAGCAGGTGCTCGCCTACTGCACACACCCGGTGCTCTCCGGGCCGGCGGTGCAGCGCATCGAAAACTCGGTGATCGACGAGCTGGTGGTCACCGACACCATCCCGCTGCGCGAGGACGCACGGGCGAGCAAGAAGATACGCCAGCTGACGGTGGCGGAGCTGTTGGCCGAGACCATGCTGCGCATCAGCAACGAAGAGTCGGTCAGCTCCCTGTTCATGGAATAGAAAGACCGTGATTCGTGGCTCGTGATTCGTGACTCGTCACGGATTACGAATCACATATGTTTCAATCGCGTCATCTGGTCGCGGATGACGTTTTTCCGGAGGCAAACATGGCAATCGAAGTCAATGCAACGCCGCGCGCCACGCAGGGCAGGGGTGCGAGCCGTCGCCTGCGTCGTCAAGAGCGGGTCCCGGGCATCCTTTACGGCGGGGGCAGGCCGGTGCAGAACATCGAGCTCGATCACAAGGAGCTCGCGCTGCACCTGAAGCACGAGGCCTTCCAGGCCTCGATCCTGACGCTGAACCTGGAGGGTGAAAAACAACAGGTATTGCTGCGGGACCTGCAGATGCATCCGTGGCGCGCCGCGGTCGTGCACGTCGACTTCCAGCGCGTTGCCAAGGACAAGAAGATCCACATGAAGGTGCCGCTGCACTTCGTCAACGCCGATCTTGCGCCGGGTGTGAAAACCGCGGGCGGCACGGTCAACCACGTGCTGACCGAGCTGGACGTCATCTGCTTGCCGGACGATCTACCCAATTACATCGAGGTCGATCTGGCCAATCTGGAGCTGGGCCACCCGATTCACCTGGCCGACCTGAAGCTGCCTCCTGGCGTGCTGTCCACCCAGCTGCGCGGCGGCGACAACGCAGTGGTAGCCAGCGTTGCGGTACCCAAGGCTGAGGTCGAGCCCGAAGTCGAGGTGGCGGCGGCTGCCGTCCCGACAGAGGCTGGCGCGGCAGCGGCTCCCACAGCGGTGCCCGGCACCGAAGCGAAAGAGCCCGAGAAGAAGCCCGGCGAGAGGGACAAGGAAAAGGACAGAGACCGGGACCGGGACAAGAAGTAATCGCGGGGCTTTGCTCGGCCTTTCGTCTGAGCCAAGCCATTGATTCGCCTGGAACGGGCCTGCCCGGTCTGTCGCTCAGCGCCGGGGCAGGCCTTTTCATCTGAGCGCCGGCGAATCGCGTCGCCGAGCAACCCATGAAACTGGTGGTCGGCCTGGGCAATCCCGGGCGTGAGTACGAGGCGACACGCCACAACGCCGGATTCTGGTGGGTGGAGAATCTGGCCGATGCGCAACGCGTGCGTTTGCGCGCCGAGTCCAAGTTTTTCGGCCGCGTGGGTCGCGTGACCGACGCGGGACAGGAGTGCCGGCTGCTATTGCCGAGTACCTACATGAACGACAGCGGCCGCGCCGTGCAGGCGCTGAGCGCGTTCTACAAGATTGCGCCGGAGGACATGCTGGTTGTGCACGATGAGCTCGACCTACCGCCTGGCACCGCCCGGCTCAAAAAGGGCGGCGGCGTCGCGGGGCATAACGGGTTGAAAGACGTCGCCGCCAGGATCGGCCCGGACTTCTGGCGGTTACGGATCGGCATCGGCCATCCCGGGGATCGCAACGTCGTCATCGACTACGTGCTCCACCCTCCTCGGCAAGAGGAGGCCGAGTTGATCTCCAAGGCGATCGAGGAGAGCCTCGAGGTATGGCCGCTGATCCTGGCGGACGAGATGGAGCAGGCCATGCATCGCCTCCACACAAACCGTGACTCGTGATTCGTGACTCGTGATTCGCAAAACCAGAGCTCGAGAGTCCGCCGGTTTCCTCACGAATCACGAACCACGAGCCACGAACCACGGATTCTGAATGAGCTTGAAATGCGGCATCGTCGGACTGCCCAACGTGGGCAAGTCCACTCTGTTCAATGCGCTCACCAAGGCCGGCATCGCGGCAGAGAACTATCCCTTTACCACCATCGAACCTAACGTGGGAGTGGTGGAAGTGCCCGACGCGCGGCTGGAGAGGCTGGCGGAGATTGCCAAGCCACAGAAGGTCATCCCTGCCGCCGTCGACTTTGTCGACATCGCCGGGCTCGTGTCCGGCGCTTCCGAGGGGCAGGGCCTGGGCAACCAGTTCCTGGCAAATATCCGCGAGACCGACGCGATCGCCCACGTCGTGCGCTGCTTCGTGGACGAGAACGTCGTGCACGTCGCGGGCAAGATCGATCCGATTTCCGACATCGAGACGATCAACACCGAGCTCGCCCTCGCCGACCTGCAGAGCCTGGACAAGCAACTCGCCAGGTATGCAAAGCTTGCCACGGCCGGCGGCGACAAGCAGGCTCAGCGGCTGGTAGCCGTTCTCGACAAGGTACGACCGGCGCTGAACGAGGCGAGGCCGGCGCGCGGGGTGCGCCTCAGCCCGGAAGAGCAAGAGCTGCTCAAGCCGCTGTTCCTGCTCACGATGAAGCCGGCCATGTACGTTGCAAACGTGGGCGAGAAGGGCTTCGCGCACAATCCGCTGCTCGACCGGGTCCGTGACCACGCGCGCAAGGAAGGCGCGCCCGTCGTTCCCATCTGCGCCGCGCTCGAGGCGCAAATCGCGGATTTGTCCAGCGAAGACAAGCGCGTGTTCCTCGCCGACATGGGATTGGAGGAGCCGGGGCTCAACCGCCTGATCCGCGCCGGTTACGAACTGCTCGGATTGCGGACCTTCTTCACTGCTGGACCCAAGGAAGTGCGGGCCTGGACCATCCATAGCGGCGACACCGCACCTCAGGCCGCCGGTGTGATCCACACCGACTTCGAGCGCGGCTTCATTCGCGCCGAGGTCATCGCCTACGACGACTACATCGCCTGCAGAGGCGAAGCCGGGGCGCGGGAAGCGGGCAAGATGCGACTGGAAGGCAAGGAGTACGTCGTGCAGGATGGCGACGTGGTGTACTTCCGGTTCAACGTATGAACCGATCGGGTCGCTCCATTTGATTCAGTGGCTTCATGTGCCGGGAAAGCTCGCGATCCCGCGCCTAGCCTGGAACGCTGGTAGTGCCGAGCAACGCGCTGAACAGCCTGGCGCCCCGGATGCCCTGGTCCCTGAGGTTATTGTTGAACAACACATGGACGCGGCGGGCTTGCCGAGCCAGGCGACCTACCGGCGCAACAAACTCCTGCAGCTCCTCTTCCTGGTACTCATAGTCGAAGCGCTCGGATGATGTTGCGAGCCCCTTCTTTTCCCACGTCTGCGCGTTGCGCCCGTGCAGGCGGAAGATCGCCAGCGCCGGACAGGTGACTTCCCAGACCGCCGGGATACTGCTGGAGAAACCCTGCGGCTCATCCACGATCACGTGAACTAGGCTCAGCTCCCGCTCGAAGGCGAGCACCGCGCCCAAATGTTTTTCTTCGAACCATGTCTTGTTGCGGAACTCGACGGCGATCTGATATCCATCCAAGACTTGCGCGCAACGCGCGATGTGCTCCAGGTTCGATCGCCGGTAGAAGAACCAGGGTGGGAACTGGAACAGCACCGCGCCGAGCTTACCGGCATGTCTGAGCGGCTCCAGCGCGAGGCGGAAGCGCCGCCACATCTCGTCCATGAGCTCGGGCGGGAAGTCGGCGTAGTAGACGTTCTTCTTCTCGGCAAGCGGCCCCAGCGCTTCGCGGATGTCTGCCGGCAGCACGTTTGGCGGCGTCTGATGCTGCGTGAAAATGCGGAATGCCTTGACGTCGAAGACGAAGCTCTCCGGGGTGCGCTGAGCCCACAGCTCGGCCGCCTGCGGGACGGGCAGGGCGTAGTAAGAGCTGTCCACCTCGACGAGCGGGAAATGGGTAGAGTAATAGCGAAGGCGCGCCTCCGCAGTCTTGGCCTCCTTGGGGTAGAACAGTCGGGAATCGAGCAGGGACTTATCCGCCCAGGAGGCGGTGCCGACGAGGATGTCGCCCATGCGTGGGCACTATGGAGTGCTTGCCCCGCGACGCGTGTGATGTCGCGCTGGCAACGGCAGACCCTCGGCACTAACCATACCGCTGGCCATGAGCAAACGCCTATCCGAGTCGATGCGATGGATCGCTGCCCTGCCGCTGCTGTGCGCGCTCTGGGGGTGGGCGGACGGCATGGTCGAGATCGATCTGACCGAGCCCGGCGCGCATCCTATCGTCAATGTTCCGGTGCAGCTTGGCGAACGGACCGCGATCGTCTCCTTTACCCCGCGCAAGGAGCCGACGACGTTCGTGATCGATCCCGCTGATCTCACCGTGACCGAGAAGAAGGGTTTCATCGGCGAGAGGCGCGCGCATTCACTGGTCATCGAGCAAGCGAATGTTCGCATCCTGGTCCTGCGCCAAGGGCAAAAAGACCTCTAGCGTGATGACATCGGGGTCGCGCAGCGCGCCTCGATGAAAGCGCAAAACCGCCGCAAACTAGGGCTCTAATTTTGTCGCGGAGGCAGAGCCTTCGCGCACGCCCTCCGAAAACCCTGCCCGGCCACGTCCCACTTTGCCGGAGCAAAACGGTGAGGGGAACCGCAGTCGGGGCTATCCCCGGTGATGGTGCTCCACGAGCGACACGGCCTCGTTACCGTTCAGCATGAACGAGGTGACGCCAAGGCTGAAGGATCTGGACAGCAGACTGCCGAGGCGCTCCCGCAACGGCTCCTTGGCAGCCGACAGGATGACCACCGAGTACATCGGCGGCTTGCCGAGAAGCGGGACGACATTGATTCGGAAAGGCACGAGACTGGGATCTCCCGCCTCCGCCGCGATCTTCTTCAGAGAGCTTTCCAGCTCCGACTCGGTCGGATATTGCGCCATGGTCGCGTTGCCCGAACGCACATCCTGGGTCTGATGAGTGCTCATTTGGTGCTCCTTGCCCGCTCCTATCGGTGGGGGTATAAACTGACCTGTTTAGCCATGCCCATCTCACCCACCCGGTTTCGGTAGTCTCTCGCGAAAGCCCGCGCCATTGCAGTCTCAGCCTCGGTACCTCCATGCGCCGAGACTTTATTCTGGCGCGTGAGGCGCTCTTCCGCAAGCGGGCCCGGGATCCTGTAAGCGAGCCCCGTTGTGATTGTGAATTTCAGCCGGCCTGCGCTTGCAGAAGGTCCTTGAGTTGCGAGAGGTCCCGGCTGTTCACATCGGACACGGCCCAGAACACCATGCCGGCGTGCATCCATTCGACGGCGTTGTAGCCATTGATCGTCACCGAGCGGCCAACGGCTTGCTCGCGCGCCGCCGGCCAGACGAAGACGTTGATCCGGTGCTGCCGGCGCTGATAGACCAGGGCGGCAACCGGCCTTCCACCCACGTAGTCGAGCCGCCCGGCCAGCAACGGAAACCCCTCGGCTGCGAGGTCGTGCACCGGGGGAGAGAAGTCCAGTTTGCCGTTGAACCAGGGCTTGACGGTGTGCTGGTCGGAGCTGGCGATGTCGGCAAGGTGGTTTCCCATGAGCGAGCGGACGTGGCTCGCCACCACGTCCTGTCCGAGCTGATCCTGCGTCGAAGGCAGAGTCAAAGCCAGCGTCAGCGCCACGGCCAGCGCCGTTGCTCCGGTCATCGAAGCGGCGAACCCCCACCACGGCATCTGCACAGCGCGTGTCAGCATGGACGCGCGCTTCGCGCGCAGGTCTTTGACGACGCGCTGGCGAAGCGTCTCCGGAGCGGTGAAATACGATGCATTGTCCCTCACCGCCGAGCGCAGCGCGCTGAGCTGTTCATCGGCTGCAGCGCACACCGTGCAATTGGCGATATGTGCGCGCAGTTTGCGGCGCGTGAGCGCCTCGAGTTCTCCGTCCTGGAGACGGTCGAGTTGTTCCTGGGCTTGAGTGCAGTCCATCTCAGTCCTCTGCGGCCGTTAGGTGGCGCGCCAGCAGCCCGCGTCCGCGCGACAGCCGCGACATGACGGTACCGACAGGCACCGCAACGATCTCCGCGATCTCCTTGTAGGACAGGTCTTCCAGTTCGCGCAGGATCACGATCTCGCGGAACTCCAGTGGAAGCTTCGCCAGCGCGCGATCGATGCGCTGGCAATCGGCCTTGCGCGCGAATATGGCGGCGGGATCCTGGGTCGAGGCATTTGCGCTGCTCCACGGAGAGGCCGCATCCTCGTCGATCTCGGCGCGCAGTTCCTCCGCCGGGTTGCGCGTGAGCGAGCTGAAAAACGTATTGCGCACGATCGTCAGCAGCCACGGGCGTGCATCCTCGCCCTGGAATCCGTCGAACGAGCGCAATGCCCGCAGGCATGTGTCCTGGACGATGTCCTGCGCCTTCTGCCCATCGCGAGCCAGCCAGCGGGCCAGGTTATAGGCGGCGTCCAGATGCGGCAGGACGAGCCGTTCGAAGCGGCGCGTCCGGCTATCTTTCTTTTCTTGCATGAAGCCCAGCATCGTCAGCGTATCGATAGCCCAATTCGTTCCCGTTCCGGCCTGATCGCACGTGTGCCGCTGCGCTGGTCCCGTCTTGCGTATACCGGCCGGAGCGACATTTTATTCCCACTTTTTTTCGTCCCGGTCGGGAATGCCGGCGCCCGTCCTCCGGTATTGCATGCCAGGCGTTCCGTGGTGGGGCGCCGAGTGTTGCAGAGGAGACAGCAAGATGGGACTCGAACAAGGCAGGAGGCAGTTCTTGAAGTTGGCGGGCTTGAGCGGTGTGGTATTTGCGTCGGGCCTGCCGGGTTGGGCGCAGGCCGCGGCTCGCGCGAAGAGCGCGGCCGAGGATTTCTATTTCGTGCAGCTGTCGGATACGCACTGGGGCTTCAACGACCCAGCGGTCAACCCGGATGCCGAGGGAACGCTGCGCAAGGCCGTGGAGGCGGTCAACGGCCTCGAACACCAGCCGGACTTCGTCGTGTTCACCGGTGATCTGACTCACACCACCGACGATCCGGCGGAGCGCAGAAAACGGCTTGGCCAGTTCCGCGACATCGTGGCTGGCCTGAAAGTGAAAGACGTCAAGTTCATGCCCGGCGAACACGATGCTTCGCTCGACCGCGGCAAGGCGTTCGGCGAATTCTTCGGCTCGACCCGCTACGCCTTCGACCACAAGGGTGTGCACTTCATCGTGCTCGACAACGTTTCCGATCCGGGCGCACAGATCGGCGACGAGCAACTTCAGTGGCTTGGCGCGACTTTGGCCAAGCTGGACAAACAGCACCCCATCGTAGTGCTCACGCACCGTCCGCTGTTCGACCTCTACCCGCAGTGGGACTGGGCTACACGAGACGGCGCCAAGGCGATCGAATTGCTGATGCGTTACGTCAACGTAACGGTCTTCTATGGACACATTCATCAGGAGCACCACTTCACCACGGGCCATATCGCGCACCACTCGGCGAAGTCGCTGATGTTCCCGCTCCCCGCGCCCGGCTCGGTCCCGAAACGCCGGCCCATCCCCTGGGACGCCTCCGCGCCCTATGGCGGTCTCGGGTTTCGCGAAGTGGACGCCCAGGTCAAGGAGAGGCGCTTCGCGATCGCTGAGCTGCCGGTGAACAAGGCTTAGCGCGATGAAACCGATCCAGCGATACGTGCTTCGCGTGCGGGCGTTGCTCTTGATGGCCGCCATCGCTGCGGGAGCACTCTACGCAGCGATCACTTGCACGCACGAACCGCAGAGCGCCGCCGAGAAAGTCATTCCGCTGACGGTCAAGCGGTTCCAGTACTCTCTCCGGGAGATCAAGCTGAAGAAGGGCGTGCCGGTGGTGTTCGAGATCGCATCGCTCGACGTGCCGCATGGATTCAATCTTCCCGACTTCCAGGTGCGGGCGGATGTCATTCCAGGAAAGGTGACCCGCGTGCGCGTGGTGCCGGACCGCGCGGGTGCCTTCGCTTTCCGTTGCGACATCTTCTGCGGGGGCGGCCACGAGGATCTGGACGGGATCATCACCGTGACCGAGTGAGCGGGCCAGCCTTCTCTCTCCGGGAGAGTGGCGCGGGACGCGTAGTCGGTTCGATTCGATCGTTACCGCTTGCGCCCCCCGAGCAACCCGCCCAGCACCCCGCGGATGATCTCGCGTCCGACCTGGGAACCCACCGAACGAGCAGCGCTCTTGGCCGCGGCTTCGAGCATGCCTTCCTTGTGGCCGCCGCGCGGACCGGTCGTTCCCAGGAGGATACCGCCCAGGACGTCCATCACGCCGCCGCCAGCGGGCGCCGTTCCTGCCGCCTGGCCCTGAGCAGGTGCCGCTTCCATGCGCTGTTTTCCGGCGGCGGCGAGCTTTTCGTACGCCGATTCGCGGTCGACCGTCTGTTCGTAGTGGCCGTACACCGGCGAGGACTTGATGGCCTGCTGGCGCTCTTGCGGCGTAACCGGGCCGATGCGGCTCGACGGCGGGAGGATCCATGCTCGTTCCACCACGCTGGGTATGCCCTTCGCGTCGAGGAACGATACGAGCGCCTCGCCCACGCCCAGCTCGGTGATGACCTTCTGCGTGTCCAGCGCAGGGTTTGCGCGCATGGTGGTGGCGGCGGTCTGCACGGCCTTCTGGTCACGCGGGGTGAAGGCGCGCAGCGCATGCTGCACGCGGTTGCCGAGCTGCCCCAGGACCGTATCGGGGACGTCCAGCGGGTTCTGCGTCACGAAGTACACGCCGACACCCTTGGAGCGGATGAGACGCACCACCTGCTCGATCTTGTCCAGCAGCGCCTTGGGCGCGTCGGTGAACAGCAGGTGCGCTTCGTCGAAGAAAAATACCAGCTTCGGCTTCTCCAGGTCGCCCACCTCGGGCAGAGACTCGTACAGTTCGGACAGCATCCACAACAGGAACGTGCCGTAGATGCGCGGCGTCTGCATCAGCTTGTCCGCCGCGAGGATATTGACCACGCCCCGGCCCTTGTCGGTTTGCATCAGGTCCGCTACGTTCAGCGCGGGCTCGCCGAAGAACTTGTCGCCGCCCTGCTGCTCGAGCGTGAGCAGGCCGCGCTGAATGGCGCCGATGCTGGCCGCGGACACATTGCCGTACTGCGTCGTCAGCTGCCTGGCGTTGTCGCCGATGTACTGCAGCGCTGCGCGCAGATCCTTGAGATCGAGCAGCAGCAAGCCGTTGTCGTCGCAGGCCTTGAACACCAGCGTGAGCACGCCCTCCTGCGTGTCGTTCAACTCCAATATCCGGGACAGCAACAGCGGTCCGAGCTCGGACACCGTGCCGCGCACCGGGTGGCCCTGCTCGCCGAACACGTCCCAGAAGGTGACCGGAGAGCCGGCGAAAGCGAGGTCTTTGATCCCGAGCAGATCCAGCCGCTCTTTGAGCTTGAGCGTCATCTGCCCAGGCTGACTGATGCCGGACAGATCACCCTTCACGTCGGCCATGAACACGGGCACGCCGATGGCGCTGAAGCCCTCCGCCATCCTCTGGAGGGTGACGGTCTTGCCGGTGCCGGTGGCGCCGGTGATCAAGCCGTGGCGGTTGGCCAAGCCGGGGAGAAGAAAGATCTCCTGCTTGCTTTTCGCGATCAACAGCGGCTGCGCCATGACGGGGCTCCGAGGGCGGCTATGCTAGACTTTGCCGATTATATCTGCGACGCGTAGCGAGCCGAGTTTGCCTGACCGTGCTGGTTGCTCTTTCCGTCCCCCACGGGCTGCGGGGTCCTCTGACCGTTTCTTGTTCGAAGGGGCGAGCGCCCTGTAGGGCAGCGCATCTGGGTCATGGCCGGTCACAGCAAGTGGGCCAACATCAAGCACAAGAAGGCCGCGCAGGACGCGAAGCGGGGCAAGGTGTTCACCCGCCTGATCAAGGAGATCGCGGTCGCCTCGCGGCTGGGCGGCCCCGACGCGAGCACGAACCCGCGTCTGCGGCTGGCGGTGGACAAGGCCTACGAGGCCAACATGCCCAAGGAGAACGTCGAGCGCGCGATCAAGCGCGGCAGCGGTGAGCTGGAAGGCGTCCACTACGAGGAAGTGCGCTACGAGGGCTACGGCATCGGCGGCGCCGCGGTGATGGTGGACTGCATGACCGACAACAAAACGCGCACGGTGGCCGACGTGCGTCACGCGTTCGCCAAGCACGGCGGCAACCTCGGCACCGACGGCTCGGTCGTCTTCCTGTTCAAGCACTGCGGCCAGCTCGTGTTCGCACCCGGCCTGAGCGAGGGTGTTGTGATGGAGGCGGCGATCGAGGCCGGCGCCGAGGACGTCATCGCGAACGACGACGGCAGCATCGAGGTGATCACCGCGCCCAACGACTTCGTCGGCGTGAAAGACCGGCTGCAGCGTGCGGGGCTCAAGCCCGAGCTGGCCGAGGTCACCATGAAGCCCGCCGCCGAGAACGTCTTGACCGGCGAGGACGCCGCCAAGATGCAGAGGCTGCTCGATGCACTCGAGGCTCTCGACGACGTTCAGGACGTCTACACCACCGCCGTCCTGGAACAGTGACTCGTCCGCCCGCATGAGCGCGAGGGAGCTTTCCAACAGAGCGAAGACCGGGGAAAGCAGCCCCGCCGTCCCGATTCGGATCCTCGGCATCGATCCCGGGCTGCGCGTCACCGGGTTCGGGTTGGTAGACCGGGCAGGCCAACAGGTCATCTATGTGTCGAGCGGTGTGATCCGCACGCCCGACGCCGCGTTACCCGAGCGCCTCAAAGCCATCCTCGATAGCCTCAACCGGGTAATCGCCGAGCATCGCCCCGACCAAGTAGCGGTGGAGAAGGTGTTCGTAAACGTCAACCCGGCGTCGACCCTCCTGCTCGGTCAGGCCCGCGGCGCCGCGATCTGCGCAGCGGTGTCCTGCCGCCTGCCGGTCTCGGAATACACCGCGCTGCAGGTGAAGCAGGCGGTGGTGGGCAAGGGGCATGCGGCCAAGGAGCAGGTGCAGCAGATGGTGCGACGGCTGCTGGCCTTGCCCGGCGATCCGAGTGCCGACGCCGCGGATGCGCTCGCCTGCGCCATCTGCCATGCCCATGGCGGGCAGGGCCTCGGTCAGCTTGTGACAGCCGGATACCGGATGCGCAACGGGAGGCTGGTTTGATCGGCCGCCTTTGCGGGACCATCCTCGAAAAGCATCCTCCCATGGTCCTCGTGGATGTTCAGGGCGTGGCCTACGAGGTGGACGTGCCCATGAGCACGTTCTACCAGCTGCCTGCCAGCGGCGGAAAGGTCACTCTGCACACGCACCTGGTGGTGCGCGAAGACGCGCACCTGCTCTACGGCTTCGCCACCGACGGCGAGCGCCAGGCGTTTCGCCAGCTGCTCAAGATCACCGGCATCGGCGCGCGCACCGCCCTGTCGGTCCTCTCGGGGATGACCGTGGACGAGTTGCACCACGCCGTGGCCAACCAGGACAGCGCGCGGCTGGTGCGCATTCCCGGCATCGGCCGCAAGACCGCCGAGCGGCTGCTGCTGGAGTTGCGCGACAAACTGCAGAGCATCGCCGAGGGCCGCGTTGCGGGCTCATCCCAGTCGTCGGCCGGGGACGCGCTCAACGCGTTGGTCGCGCTCGGATACAGCGTGAAAGAAGCCAGGGGGGCGCTGGCCAGGCTCGATCCGGCACTGGCCGCGTCCGATGCCATCCGCCAGGCGCTTAAGCTGCTGTCCAAGGTGGCTTGAATGACGAGACCTCGGAGGCCCAGTTGAGGACGAATAGCGCTGGCCGCTTGCTGGCGGCGGTTGTGTGCACAGGGGTGCTCTTGCCGGCTGTTGCCGCCGATAGCGCTGCACCGGCGCGCGACCACCAGGCCGAGCGGGAGCAAAACAAGAAGGATGCGGTCGAGCGCGTGGTCGACAGCCACGACTTCACCTTGGTGCTGGGCGTGGGCCGCTTCTACCTCAAGCAGAGCGCGATCAAGGGCGCGCGCCGGCTGCTTGGCCAGTGGGGCCGGGAAGCGGGCTTGGGGCCCGGCTGGACCTTGGACGCGCCCCAGTGGCAGCAGGCGGAAGCCGTGCTGCTCGGGCACGCGGCTGCCCTTGAGGCACAGCGTTTCGACCACACCGCATGGATCGGTCAGACGTGGTCGGAGTACGTATCGCATAAGTTCGGCGGCGAAGAGGCCGATGTCATCGCCACTCACTTCCAGACCGAGGGCGGGCGGTTGCAGCGCCAATTGCTGGACTGGTACATGGGCGAGACGATGCTGTTCAACTACAGCTTCACCGATCGCCTCGATTCCACCTTGCGCGGATCGGAGGCGGAGTTGCTCGAGCTCCAGAGAGCCACCCAACCCCGCATTCCGGTTGAAGACATCTACTTCGCCGGCAAGTATCCGGACGCCTTCAACTTCGTGGCCAAGGGCGTCGGCTTCGAGTACGCCAAGATGCTGGCGATCCCGCTCGCAGGCGCGCTCATCCGCCATATCGACGAGCTCGCGCGGGATGTCGACACCGATCTCGCGGCGCGGCGCAAGGAGGTGCAGCCCTACCTCGATGCCTACAAGGCGGGGCCCTGAGCCGTCCGCGCTGCCAGATAACAGCGGGGTCGTCCTCGGGCGACGCGCGCTCCGGTCATCCGCCCGCGGTCCGGGGTGCTATCATTTAGAAAGTTTGCAGGAGGAGACCGGATCTTTTCTGGCGCCAAAGGCGGAGACTGGCTGTGACGTGCGTCTCGCCGCAGGCGCACAGGCTGCGTCCGAACCCATGCGCAAACATGACCGCGCACAGCGGATCACCTCGATGAAAGCGGCCAACAGAGCTCTGCGCGGCGCGTGGCTGGCCGCCGCTCTGACGGCGGCCGCCGTGGTTCACGCGGCGGCGTCCAAGAGCGAAAAGATCGATGAACTGGTCGGTCTCCACGACCTCAAGACCGCGGTGGCCATCGGCGATTGCTACCTGAAGCAGCAAACGCTGATCGCGGTGCGCGACGAGCTCGCGCGGATGGGCAGGGACCAGAACCTCGGCCCCGACTGGAACCCGTCCAACCCCTACTGGAAGCAGGCAGAGGGTGTGATGGTGCGCTCCACCATGAAGCAGGTGGAGCGTCAATTCTCCAGCCTCGAGTGGTTGTCGGAGCAGTGGGCGCAGCTCGACGACCGCGAGTTCAGTGAGCCCGACATCGATGCGCTGCTCGTCCACTTCAAGACCCGATACGGCCGCAAGCAGCTGATGCTCGTGGATCACGGCGTGGCGGTGCATGTGCAGGGTGCGCTCACCCTGAGCGGCAAGATGGTGTACGAGGTGCCGGGCGCCGAGGAGGACCGCAATCACATGCAGAAGGTGTTCAACGACGAGGACCGGGCGATGCGCTACAACATCGACGACAGCCCGGAGGCAACGCGCTTCGTGATGTCCCGCGTGGGGACGCGCTACTTCGTGAACGCAATGCTCAAGGTGAGCGGCATGATCAACCGGCGCCTGGACGACACCGCCGCCTCGATCCCGCGGACTGTGAAGGCGCTGGCCGACCAGGCGCTGCCGGCGGTGCAGGCGTTCCGCGCCCAGCCGCAGGGCTGAAATCCCACGCGCCAGAGCGCAATGATCGAGACCGACCGCCTGATCGCCCCCGCCGCATCGCCGCAGGAAGAAGCGATCGAGCGCACGCTGCGCCCCAAGCAGCTCGCCGAGTACATCGGCCAGGAGAAGATCCGCGCGCAGCTCTCCATCTTCATCGAAGCCGCGCGCAACCGCGGCGAAGCGCTCGATCACGTCCTGCTGTTCGGCCCGCCCGGGCTGGGCAAGACCACCCTGGCCCACATCGTCGCACGGGAGATGGGGGTCAACCTGCGCCAGACCTCGGGCCCGGTGCTGGAGCGGCCCGGCGACCTCGCCGCTCTGCTCACGAATCTCGAGCCTCACGACGTCCTGTTCATCGACGAGATCCACCGGCTGTCCCCCGTGGTAGAGGAGATCCTCTACCCGGCGCTGGAGGACTTCCAGATCGACATCATGATCGGCGAAGGTCCGGCGGCGCGCTCGGTGAAGCTGGACCTGCCGTCGTTCACACTGGTGGGGGCCACCACTCGCGCGGGCATGCTGACCAACCCGCTGCGCGACCGCTTCGGCATCGTGTCGCGGCTCGAGTTCTACACCCCGCAAGAGCTGGCCCAGATCGTCGAGCGCTCCGCGCGGCTGCTCGGCGTCCACGTGGCGCGCGAGGGCGCTTCCGAGATCGCGTCACGCTCGCGCGGCACGCCGCGCATCGCCAACCGCCTGTTGCGGCGCGTGCGGGACTACGCGGAAGTCAAAGCGCAAGGCGTGGTGACACGCGAGGTCGCCGACCTGGCACTGCGCATGCTCGATGTCGATGCAATGGGCTTCGACGTGATGGACCGCAAACTCCTGCTCGCAGTGCTGGAGAAGTTCAGCGGCGGCCCCGTGGGCCTGGACAACCTGGCCGCGGCCATCGGCGAGGAGCGCGACACCATCGAGGACGTGCTCGAGCCGTATCTGATCCAGCAGGGATACCTGCAACGCACGCCGCGCGGCCGTATGGCCACGCTGTCGGCCTACCGCCATTTCGGCCTGACTGCGCCCGTGCAGCCCGGTTCCGGCGATCTGTGGGATGCGTCCACCGGCGCGTAAGGGCAGCCCGCACAGCATTGGCGCATTCGTGGCGCGGCCGCCTGCCGCCTTCAGCCTGCCGGTGCGCGTCTACTACCAGGACACCGACGCGGGCGGCGTCGTGTTCCACGGTAGATACCTGAGCTTCTTCGAACGCGCGCGCACCGAGTGGCTGCGCCAGCTCGGCTTCGATGTCCGCCAGCTGGCGGAGCACGACGGCCTGCTGTTCATCGTGCGCGAGCTGCGCATCAGCTACTTGCGGCCGGCGCTGGTCGACGACCTGCTCAGCGTCACCGCCGCGATCGAGCACCTGGGACGCGTCCAGTTCACCCTGGATCAGCGCGTGCTGCGGGGGGCGGACCTGCTGGTGCAGGGTTCGGTGAACCTGGCCTGCGTCAGCGCTCAAGGGCTCAAGCCTGCGCGCGTGCCCGCGCGGGTTCATGCGGCGCTCTGCAGGAGCGCGGGCCACGAGATCATCCATGAGGAGGAGGTGTGAGCACCACAACCGACCTGTCGCTGATCGCGCTGATCACCACTGCGAGCTTCATCGTCAAGCTGGTGCTGGGGCTGTTGCTCGCCATGTCGCTCATCTCCTGGTGGTACATCTTTCGCAAGGCCTTCGTGATCCGCGGCGCGCGTCGCAAGGCCGAGGACTTCGAACGCACATTCTGGAGCGGCTCGGACTTGAACTCGCTGTTTCAGGCGATCGTCAGCTCGCGTCGGGCCACCGGCAGCATGGAGCGCATCTTCGAAGCCGGCTTCCGCGAGTTTGTGAAGCTGCGCAAGCAAACCACCCTGGCCGTGGCATCCGTCATGGATGGCACGCGCCGCGCCATGCGCGCCGCCTATCAGCGCGAGATGGACTATCTCGATCAGCACCTGGCGTTCCTCGCGACGGTCGGCTCGGTGAGCCCGTACATCGGGTTGCTCGGGACCGTGTGGGGCATCATGAACGCGTTTCGCGGGCTGGCCAACGTGCAGCAAGCCACGCTGGCTCACGTGGCGCCCGGCATCGCCGAGGCGCTGATCGCCACCGCGATCGGGCTGTTTGCCGCCATTCCCGCGGTGGTGGCGTTCAACTACTACGCGCGCGAGATCGACAGCCTGTCGACCCGCTACGAGACCTTCATGGAAGAGTTCTCCAACATCCTCCAGCGGCAGGGCGGAGGGACCTAAAGTCGAACCCGAGAATGCCGATCAACCTCGGTGGTGAAAGCTCTGAGTCTCACATGAACGGCGCTCGATCGACCCAGCTCGCAACTGGCCGCTAGCGCGGGACTGCACATGGCCGCCTACTCCCGCCGCAAGGGTCACCGCTTGATGAGCCAGATCAACGTCGTGCCCTACATCGACGTGATGCTAGTGCTGCTGGTGATCTTCATGGTGACCGCGCCGCTGATCACCACCACGGTGATCGACCTGCCGTCCATCAGCCGCAGCAGCTCCCCGGCCGCCGCGCCCATCGAGATCATGATCCGCGACACCAATGCGATCTTCATCCGCGACCGGGAGCGGTCTCAGCCCGAACGCAGGGTGAGCCTGGACGACCTGGTGAAGATAATTCGGGCGAAGCAAAAGGAGAAACCCGACCAGCCGGTCGTCATCGCCGCCGGCAAGGATCTGCCCTACGGCGAAGTGGTCGAGATCATGGATCTGCTGCAGCGTAATCAGATCACCAAGGTGGGCCTGCTGGCCAAGCCGAGCCCATGACGCCCAACTACCCGGAGCCGGGACGCTTCACTTCCGGCGTCCTGGCTCTCGTCGTACACGCGCTGTTCGTCGTCATGCTGGTGTTCGGCATCAGATGGCAGCAGCGGGCGCCGGAGCCGGTGGTGGCGGAGCTGTGGCGCGAGATTCCGCCGCCCAAGCCGGAGCCGGCTTCCCGGACGGCGGAACCAACACCACCTCCTCCTGCTCCAAGGCGTGAGCCGCCGCCGCCCGAGCCGCCGAAGCCCGTGGTACAGCCGAAGCCGCCCCCGGTCCCGGCGGCGCCTTCGAAGGCCGAGATCGAGCTGAAGGAGAGGCAGCGCAAGCTGCGGGAGCAGAAGGTGGCCGAAGAGGAGCGGCGTCAGGAAGTGCTGCGCAACCAGGAGGAGGCCCGCAAGGAGGCCGAGGCACGGCGGCGCGAAGAACAGCTGCGGCAGCAAGAGCTGAGGAAGCAGGAGGAAGCGCGGCGCAGGGAGGAAGAGAAGCGAGTGGAAGAAGCGCGGCGCGCAGAGGAGCTTCGCATGGAGAAGGACGCGGAAGCGCGGCGTGTCGCGATTCTGGACGAACAGCAGAAGCTGACGCAGGAGATCAAGGCGCGCGCCGAGGAGGAGGCGCGTAAGCGCGCTGCGGCGGATGCCGTAGCGGCGAAGCAAAGACAGCTCGGGCAATTCATCGACCGGATCAAGCAGAAGGTCCGCAGCCGGGTCGTCTTGCCGCCGGCGATGAACGGCAATCCTGAAGCGGTGTACAGCGTGACGCTGCTGCCCGGTGGCGAAGTCCTGGACGTGAAGCTGCTCAAGTCGAGCGGGGTGCCGGCGTACGACGCCGCAGTGGAGCGTGCGATCCATGCGGCCGAACCGCTGCCCGTGCCCAGCGACCCGGATCTCTTCCAGCAATTGCGCCAGGCGAATTACAGGTTCCGTCCGCTCGAACAGTAGAGCTCAACGCTAACCTTTCGGCCCAGATGAAAAGCACTCTTAGCCCCGACCGATGGCGCTGTACCCGGAACCAGAATGGCTGGCTCTGGTGCATCCCCGCCGGCCTGTTGCTGTGTCTTTTTGCGGCGACGGCGCGCGCGCAGCTCACTATCGAGATCATCGGCGGCGGCGCCGATCAGATCCCCATCACGGTGTTGCCGCTGGCCGACGAGGACAACTTCCAGCAGCGCATCAGCCAGATCGTATCCGCCGATCTCGCGCGTAGCGGCCGCTTCCGGCTGCAGGAGATCGGCAGCGTGCGGCCGTTGCCGAGCGAACCAAGCGAGGTGAACTACCGCTACTGGAAGAACCGCGGGAGCCAGACGCTGGTCATTGGCCGGGTGATCCAGCGCCCGGACGGCAAAGTGGAAGTCAGGTTTCGCATGCTGGACACGGCGAAAGAAGCGCAGGCCGTGGGCTACGCGTACACCATCGTCATGCCGCAGATGCGCGCCATCGCGCACAAGATCTCCGACATCATCTACGAGAAGCTGACAGGCGAGCCCGGGGTCTTCAGCACCCGGATCGCGTACGTTGCCAGGTTCCCGCAACGCTTCGAGCTCCATGTGGCCGACGCCGATGGGGTGAACTCGCAGTTCATCCTGGCGCACAACGAGCCGATCATCTCTCCGGCCTGGTCCCCCGACGGTACGCGGATCGCGTACGTATCCTTCGAGCAACGCCGCTCGATCATCTTCGTCCACAATCTGGTCGACGGGACCCGCCGCGTGTTGGCTGCCTACGAGGGGATCAACAGCGCGCCCGCCTGGACGCCGGACGGGAAGAGGCTGGCCATCGCGCTGTCCAAGGATGGTGTGTCACAGATCTACATGATCGACGCCGATGGCAACGGGCTCACCCGCCTGACCAACAGCAACGCCATCGACACCGAGCCGAGCTTTGCACCCGACGGCAAGTACATCCTGTTCACGTCGGACCGCGGCGGCAGCCCCCAGATCTATCGTATGAGCGTGTCGGGCAACAACATCGAGCGCATGACCTTCGAGGGCAACTACAACGTCACGCCGCGTTACAGTCCGGACGGCAAGTCCTTTGCTTTCATCCAGCGCATTCAGGGACGCTACAGCCTGGCGCTCATGGACCTGACTACGCGCCAGACCCAGATTCTGACGGACAGCCCACTCGACGGCTCGCCCGCGTTTGCACCCAATGGCCGCCTGATTCTGTACGCTTCGATCGTGGGGGGGCATGGTATATTAGCCGCCGTCTCGAGCGACGGGCGGATCAAACAGAAGATCACCTCGTCGGCGCAGGACGTGCGCGAGCCGGCGTGGGGACCACTTGCCGGTAATCGCTAAAGGGGAGTTCAGACATGAAACAGATTTTCATCGCCGTGTGTGCCGCCTTGCTCGTAGCGGGCTGCAGTTCCAAGGGCACGACGACACAGGGCAAGGCGGCGATCGAGCAGCGCAGCGTCGCCGATCAGAACCAGCAAGCGACGGCGGATGAGGCGGCGAAGCAGGCCCGCATCCAGCAGGAGCAAGAGCAGCTCAAGCAGCAAGTCGAGGAGCAGAAGCGCCGCCAGGAAGAGGAAGCGCGCAAAACAGCAGCAGCAGAGGCTGAAAAGCCGGTGGTCAAGCCGCTGGCCGACACCAGCATGACGGGGAAAGCCCTGACCGACCCCGCCTCCATGCTCAAAGATCCCGCCAGCCCCTTGTCGAAGCGCAGCATCTACTACGACTTCGATGCTTACAACATCAAGGAAGAATTCCAGCACCTGGTCGAGGCGCACGGCAAGTTCCTGCTCGAGCACAAGGACTTGAAGGTGCGTATCGAGGGCAACTGCGACGAGCGCGGCAGCCGCGAGTACAACCTGGCGCTGGGCCAGCGCCGGGCCGACTCCGTGAAAAAGGCGATGACGTTGCTCGGTGTTACGCCGAAACAGATCCAAACAGTGAGCTTCGGAGCCGAGAAGCCCAAGGCACCGGGACACGATGAGGAGGCTTGGGCAGAGAACCGGCGCAGCGATATCGTCTACATCGGCATCGACACGCAGCATTAAGCCGCGCCTCGGTTCGGGCGGGCACGCTGTGCGCCGCCTTCGCGTCGAACCATGGGAACAACTTCTTTCCTGAGCGCCGCATCGAGCAACGGGCCTCGCGTGTGCGGGTTGCTGTTCGCCGTGGTTGCGGCCCAGCCGGCCCTGTCGCTGGCCCAGGCCCAGCCGGACGCGCGCAGCCCGGGCATCGTGCAGCTGATGAACCAGATCGAGTCGCTGCAGGCGGAAATCAACAAGCTGCGCGGCCAGATCGAGGTTTTGAGCAACGGCCTCGACAACGCGCAGAAACGCCAGCGCGACATGTACCTGGATCTCGACACGCGCCTGCGCCGCATCGAGCAGCCGGCCGGTGACGCTGCCCGCAAGGAGGGACAGACGCCGGACCTCGAAGAGCGGGTCAAGCGTCTCGAGCAACGGGCCGGCGCGGACGCAGCGAAGGGGCAAGACGCGCAGGTGAGCGAACTCGAGGCCCGCGTCAAGCGCTTGGAGCACCAACTTGCGGCAGCGTCCGGCAACATTCCCCCGCCGGTGGTGAGCGCAGCGCCGGTCCCCGCGCCCCAGGCTGCGCCGGCCGCGTCCCCGCCCGCGCCTGC
>DATJVW010000283.1:0-21349 GCA_035501675.1 Burkholderiales bacterium | reverse complement strand
CGTGACTCGTGATTCGTGACTCGTGACGCGTCGAACATGCTAGATCGCTGGATCCGTTGAAAGCTCACGAATCACGAGCTCAAGCGCCAGCGAGCTCTCCCGCATAGACCGGAAATCGCCGGCACAGCGCGGTGACCTCGGCGGCTACCCTGGCGATCACCTTGTCGTCGGCGGGCGCGTCGAGCACATCGGCGATCAGGTTGCCAAGGTGCTCGGTCTCCGGCCGGGCGAAGCCACGCGTGCTGATGGCAGGCGACCCGATGCGGATGCCGCTCGTGACCATTGGCTTCTGGGGATCATGCGGGATGGCGTTCTTGTTGACGGTGATGCGCGCCCGTCCCAGCGCGCTCTCCGCGTCCCTGCCGGTAAGTTTCTTGGCGCGCAGGTCGACCAGGAACATGTGGCTCTCGGTGCGGCCCGACACGATACGCAAACCTCTGCTCTGCAGCACCCTCGCCAGCAGCCGCGCGTTATCCAGCACCAGCTCCTGGTAGCGTTTGAATTCGGGGGTCATGGCTTCTTTGAAAGCCACAGCCTTGGCCGCGATCACGTGCATGAGCGGGCCGCCCTGTCCGCCTGGGAAGATCGCCGCGTTGAGCCGTTTCTCGTGCTCGACGTGAGACAGGATGAGGCCGCCGCGCGGGCCGCGCAGGGTCTTGTGGGTGGTGCTGGTCACGAAATGCGCGTGCTGCATCGGGCTCGGGTACAGGCCGGCCGCCACCAGGCCGGCGTAATGGGCCATGTCGACCATGAGCTGGGCGCCGACGCTGTCCGCGGCCTCGCGAAAGCGTTTCCAGTCGATCGCCAGGGAGTAAGCGGACGCGCCCGCGATGATGAGCTTCGGCCTGTGGCTGTGGGCCAGCTGTTCCACCTGCGCGTAGTCGATCACCTCGTCCGCATCGAGGCCATAGCTCACCGCTTTGTACAGCTTGCCGCTGAAGTTGACCGGCGAGCCGTGGGTGAGGTGCCCACCGTCGGCGAGCGACATGCCGAGGAAGGTGTCACCAGGGCTGAGTGCGGCCATGAACACGGCTTGATTGGCTTGGCTGCCGGAGTGCGGCTGGACGTTGGCATAGCTGCAGTCGAACAGCCGCTTGGCACGGTCTATGGCCAACTGTTCGGCGATGTCGACGTATTCGCAGCCGCCGTAATAGCGCTTCCCCGGGTAGCCCTCGGCATACTTGTTGGTCAGCACCGAGCCCTGGGCCTCGAGCACCCTCGGGCTGGCGTAATTCTCCGAGGCGATCAGCTCGACGTGGTCGTCCTGCCGGCGCTTCTCGGCGGTCATTGCCCGCCACAGCTCGGGGTCGAACCCGGCGATGGATTCCTGGGGCTCGTACATGGGGGAGTGAGCGCGAAAGCCGCGAATTCTACCTGAAGGCGCCGCTGCGCGCCCCCTGGCCGCAGGTGGCTAGTATCTATTATGCTGGCAAAGTTTCGGGTCGAGCGCCCGGCCGCGGGGAGGGCGTGTCAGCAGACTTCGAATGGGGAGAAAAGCGATGAACAACAAGGTGCTTGGCAAGCTCATCTGGCTCGGCATCGCCGTCCTCGGCGCGTGGGCCCTGGGCAGCATCGCCACTCACCGCGGCGAGACCATCAACGCCATCTGGTTCGTGCTCGCCGCCGCCTGCGTCTATCTCGTCGCCTTCCGCTTCTATAGCGCCTGGGTCGCCGCCAAGGTGCTCACGCTGGATGGCACGCGGGCCACGCCTGCGGAGAGGTTCAACAACGGGCGCGACTTCGTCCCCACCAACAAATGGGTCGTGTTCGGCCACCATTTCGCCGCCATCGCCGGCCCAGGCCCGCTGATCGGACCTACCCTGGCGATGCAGTTCGGCTACCTGCCCGGCACGATCTGGATCCTGGTAGGCGCGGTGCTGGGCGGCTGCGTGCAGGACATGGTGATCATGTTCTGCTCCACCCGTCGCGACGGGCGCAGCCTGGGCCAGATGGCGCGGGACGAGCTGGGCCCGGTGGGCGGTTGGGCGGCGCTGGTTGGAACCATGATGATCATGATCATCCTGATCGCCGTGCTGGGCCTCGTCATCGTCAACGCCATGTACCAGAGCCCGTGGGCCACCGCGACGGTGCTGGGTACCATCCCGGTGGCCATGCTGATCGGCATCTACATGCGTGGCATTCGCCCCGGTCGGGTGCTGGAAGGCTCGCTCATCGGGATCGCGCTGCTGATCCTATGCGTGGTTGGCGGCGGCTGGGTGGACCACAGCGAGGCCATCCGCGGCTGGTTCGACTGGGACAAGATGAGCGTCGCGTGGTTCGTCATGATCTACGGCTTTGCGGCAGCGACGCTGCCGGTCTGGCTGCTGTTGGCGCCGCGCGATTACCTGTCCACGTTCCTCAAGCTGGGCGTGGTGTTCCTGCTGGCCATCGCCATTGTCTACATTCACCCGGACATGAAGATGCCGGCCTTGACCCGGTTCATCGACGGCACCGGGCCGATCTTCAAGGGCGACCTGTTCCCCTTCGTGTTCATCACCATCGCCTGCGGCGCGATATCGGGCTTCCATTCACTGGTTTCCTCCGGCACGACGCCCAAGCTGCTCGCCAACGAGAAGGAGATCCGCATGATCGGTTACGGCAGCATGGCGCTGGAATCCTTCGTCGCCATCATGGCCGTCATCGCCGCTTGCGTTCTGGACCCGGGCGTCTATTTCGCCATCAACAGCCCGGCAGGAGTGGTCGGCAAAGTCGCCGCCGACGCCGTGGCGAAGATCTCTTCGTGGGGCTTCCCGGTCACCGCCGAGCAGATGCAGGCGCTCGCGACGGAAATGGGCGAGAAGACGCTTTTCGCGCGCACCGGGGGCGCACCCTCGCTGGCGGTCGGCATGGCCACCATTTTCAGCAAGACCTTCGGCGGCACACTGCTCGCCGTTTGGTACCACTTCGCCATCATGTTCGAGGTGCTGTTCATCCTCACCGTCCTGGATGCAGGCACCCGCGTAGGGCGGTTCATGTTGCAGGACATGCTCAAGCACCTCTGGAAGCCGATCGGTGACGTGTCCTCCTACCCGGCGACGGTCGCCTCTAGCCTGGTCTTCGTATCGGCGTGGGGCTACTTTCTGGTCCAGGGGGTGAGGGACCCGCTCGGTGGGGTGAATATCCTGTGGCCGCTGTTCGGCATCTCGAATCAACTGCTGGCCGGCATCGCGCTGTCGGTGGCGACCGGGATCATCGTGAAGATGGGCAGGGCAAAGTACGCCTGGGTCACGGGGCTGCCGCTCACCTGGCTCGCCGTCGTGTGCACGACGGCGGCATTAGAGAAAGTGTTCAGCCCGAACCCCGGTGTGGGCTTCCTGGCGGCGGCCAGTGATCTGTCCGCGCAACTCGCGGCCGGCACTCTGTCCGCCGAGCGCAGCGCCTCGGCGCCGCAGCTCATCTTGGGCCAGCGCATCGACGCCGCCCTGGCCCTGCTGTTCGCCGCTCTGCTATGGGTGGTGATCATCGACATGCTGCGGGTTTCGCTGCGCTTCGTCAGAGGCCAGCCTGTATTGCCTCTGGCCGAGGCTCGGTACATCGAGACCCGACTCGACGCGGCGCTGGCAAGCTCCTCCGCCCATGCCTGACGCAGGGAGAACAGCAAGATGAGGCCGGAGATGCCATCGCCCCGGCTCGAGCGCCCCTCGGGGGCGGGTCGTATGGAACGCCTCGGGGCCGACTCGCGCCGCGGGCAGTTGCTCCGGACGCCGGCAAATACCGGCTGGCGTTTGATGCAGGCGGTATGGCGCTTCGTGCGGCAGGTCTCGGGCGACGATGCCTACGAACGCTACCGGGATCACATACTGCAGGCCCATCCCGGCCAGCCTGCCATGACGCGTACCGCGTACTACCGGTTCCGCACGGAGCAGAAGTGGAATCGGATCACCCGGTGTTGCTGAGGCGGGCGCTTCCCTACCACTTGTAGACCTGCGCGGCGTCGTCGCACACGGCCACCCAGCTTCCGTCCGCCGCCTCGGACGGTGCGGAAACCAGCTTGGCGCCCCTGTGCACCAGCTCCTGCGCCTTCCCGGTGACCACCGCCTTGTTGGGACCTTTGACCATGAGCTGCAGCCCGAGCTTGACCACTTTGCATTCCCGGCTCCGATCTTCCGGATCCTCACAGGTCACCACCCAGTTGCTGCCCAGCGGCTCCACCTTCGAAAGGAGCTTGGCCCCCTTGGCAACCAGCGCTTTGGCCGCCGCTTCCACCGCAGCCTTGTCGGATCCGCTGATGACGATGTTGGCGCCCATCTTGACGCTCTTGACCGGCTCCACCAGACCTCCCTCGCATGCATGTCGTACTCGACGCGCACATGCTAGCGTATTCCCGTGCTGCGGACGATGGGAGGTTACAATCGCGCCGCCCACATGCCGAACGCTGCGCCGACCCGCTACACCATCCTCCCGACATCCCCGGAAGCCCACCTGTTCGAGGTGAGCTGCACCGTGGCCGATCCCGATCCGCGGGGGCAGCGTTTCGCGCTGCCGGCATGGATCCCGGGGAGCTACCTGATCCGCGACTTCGCCCGCAACGTGGTCGCGATCCAGGCGCAAAGTGGACGGCACGGAGTGTCGATCACCAAACTCGACAAGCACACCTGGCTCGCGGCTCCGGTTCAAGATCCGCTCAAGGTCACGCTGCAGGTGTACGCCTGGGACCTGTCCGTGCGCGGCGCGTACCTCGACACGTCGCACGGCTTCTTCAACGGCCCGAGCGTGTTCCCGCGCGCCGTGGGAAGGGAGGCACGCCCATGCGAGGTCGACATCCAGGCGCCCAGGGGTGGCCGATACCGGAGCTGGCGGGTCGCCACCGCGATGCGGCGCAAGCGCGCGCCGGCCCACGGCTTCGGTCTGTATCACGCGGCGAGCTACGAGGAGCTGATCGACCATCCGGTGCAGATGGGCCCCTTCACGCTGGCGACGTTCGAAGCCGCCGGCGTGCCGCATGACATCGCCATCACCGGCCGTCACGGCGCCGGCCTCGAGCGGTTGTGTGCGGACCTGAGCCGGCTCTGCCAGTCGCACATCCGGTTGTTCGGCGAACCGGCCCCGATGAACCGTTATGTTTTCCTGGTGACCGCGCTGGGCGAAGGCTACGGCGGCCTGGAGCACCGCGACTCAACAGCCCTGTTGTGCTCGCGCGAAGACCTGCCGCAACCTGGCATGCAGCGCCCCACCGAGAGCTACCGCACTTTTCTCGGCCTGTGCAGCCACGAGTATTTTCACACCTGGAACGTCAAGCGCATCAAGCCCGCGGCTTTTGCCCCGTACGATCTCGAGCGCGAAAACTACACCCGCCTGCTCTGGGCCTTCGAAGGCATCACCAGTTACTACGACGATCTGCTGCTCGCTCGCGCCGGACTGATCTCGGAGTCCGACTACCTGGAGATCCTGGGGCGCAACATCACCGCCCTGCTGCGGACCGCCGGGAGGATGAGGCAAACGGTTGAGGAGGCCAGCTTCGACGCGTGGATCAAGTACTACCGCCCGGACGAGAACAGCCCGAACGCGCAAGTCAGCTACTACGTCAAAGGCGGCCTGATCGCCCTGTGCCTGGACCTTCTCGTACGCAGCCGCACGCGCGGCAGAAAGTCGCTGGACGATATCATGCGCGCACTCTGGGACCACTACGGAAAGACCGGCTTGGGCGTTCCCGAAGACGGGATAGAGAAACTGGCCGAGCGCGTCACGGGTGTCAGGCTGCGCGCGTTCTTCGACAGGGCGCTGCGCTCCACCCGCGAGCTCCCTCTGAAACCGATGCTGGCCACAGTCGGCGTCGGCATGCAGCTGCGTTCGGCGCTGTCATCCGCGGACAAGGGCGGCAAGGTGCCGAGCGCGGCCGCCGCGAAGTTCGCCAGCCGGGTCGGCTTGGGGGTGCGGGCGGCCGAGGATCCGTCGGGTGTGAGGCTCACCCACGTGCTGGACGGCGGCGCGGCACAAGTCGCGGGGCTATCGGCCGGCGACGTGATCGTGGCCATCGACGGCCTCAAGGTCAGCGCGAAGAATTTCGACCAGCGCCTCGCGGCATACCGGCCGGGGTACGTCGCGACGCTGATCGCCTTCCGGCGTGACGAGTTGCTGCAGCTTAGAGTCGCGCTGCGCGCCAGCGCGCGAGACACTTGCGACCTGGTGGTTGAGACATCCGATCGGGCTGCGGCGAACCGCAGGCGCGCCTGGCTGCAGGGTCGCGGCTAACCGGCGGCGCTCGGGCCGAAGGTCTGCCGCCGCCGGCTACAATGGCAACCGCAGACACGAGCCCACCATGACCTCATCCACCGACCAAGCCGACGTCGGCGTCACCTACGCCGATATTGCCGCCGCGGCGCAGCGGTTGGCTGGCCGCGCGCGGCGGACTCCGGTGCTGACCTCGCGCCATGTGGACCAGCGCACCGGCGCCCAGGTCTTCTTCAAGTGCGAAAACTTCCAGAGAGCCGGCGCATTCAAGTTCCGCGGCGCGTTCAACGCGCTGTCCCGCCTGGATGAGGACGCGCGCAGGCGCGGCGTGCTCGCCTATTCGTCGGGCAACCACGCACAGGCCGTGGCGCTGGCGGGTCAGCTGCTGAGGGTGCCCACATCCATCGTCATGCCGCAGGACGCGCCCCAGGTGAAGCTCGAAGCCACGCGCGGCTATGGTGCGCAAGTCATCCTGTACGACAAGCACGCCAGCGTTCGCGAAGAGCTCGCAGCGAGCATCGCGCGCGAGCGCGGGCTCACCATCATTCCGCCGTACGATCACGCGGACATCGTCGCCGGCCAGGGCACCGCCGCGAAAGAGCTGATCGAGGAGCTCGGGCGGCTCGACTACCTGTTCGTGTGCGTGGGCGGAGGCGGGCTCATCTCCGGTTGCGCCATCGCCGCGGACGCGCTCTCCCCCGGCTGCCTGGTGATCGGCGTCGAGCCGGAAGCCGGAGACGACGCTACGCGCTCGTTCCACACCAAGACGCTGCAGACCTGTCATAACCCGGACACTATCGCCGACGGCGCGCGCACGCCCTACCTGGGCAAGGTCAACTTTCCGCTGGTGCTGCGCTACGTCCACGACATGGTGACCGTGAGCGACGCGCAGCTCGTTTCCGCGATGCTGTTCATGTGGGAACGGATGAAGATCGTGGTCGAGCCCACCGGCGCGCTGGGCGCCGCAGGGTTGTTCGAACGCAAGATCGCGGTGCCGCCGGGATCCAGGGTGGGCGTGATCGTGTCCGGCGGGAACGTGGATGTGCGCGACGTGTGCCGCTGGCTGGACCGACCGTGAAGCGCGACGCGCGATGCGTGACTCGCGGATGCGCAATATCGGCTAGCGCCTGTCACCCGCAGACAGCAGCGCCTTTTGCACGAACGCGTTGTCGTAGGTCTGTCCTATGCTCAAGCCTGGCGCAGCCATCACCGCGGGATCGAAGCTGCGCAGCACCTGGTACAGGGCTTGTGCACCCGCCGCGGGGATCAGGCCGTCCTTCGAGTAGGTTCCGCGCGACTTTTCCAGCGCCGCGAGGTACAGCGTGCGGTCGCCGGCCAGGTATTCCGGCGGGACGGTCCGCGCTACGTCCTCGGCGCTGGCTTTTTGCAGCCACCGGAGCGCGCGCACGATGGCGTTGGTCAAAGCCTGCACCGTGTCCGGATGGTTGCGGATGAACTCTTCCTTCGTGTACAGACAGCCGGCCGGCAGGACTGCGCCGAACACCGCCCGGGTTCCCTTATCGCTCATCGCGTCGGCCACGACCTTGATGGCGCCGGAGCGCTCCAGCATGGTGATGGCCGGCTCCACGTTGGCGATGGCGTCGATCTGACCGCCGCGCACGGCGGCGATCGCGGTCGGGCCATTGCCTACCCCGACGATCGACACGTCCTCGGACGACAGCCCGGCCGATGCCAGCACCCGGTTGACGAACATGTGGGTGCTGGAGCCCGGCGCCGTGACGCCGATCTTCATGCCCTTGAGGTCGAGGGGCGAGCGGTACTGCGCGGCCTTCGCCGTCACCACCCCGAGCGAGATGGCAGGCGTGGCGAGCATCAGCACGAAGGCCTGGAGCTTCTGGCCACGCGCCTGCAACACGATGACGTGATCGAAGCCTCCGGCGGTCACGTCGGCGCTACCACCCAGCATCGCTTGCAGGGCCTTGGACCCGCCGGCGAAATCCGCGATCTCGACCTCCAGGCCTTCTTCCTTGAAAAAGCCCAGCCGCTCGGCCAACGCGAGCGGCAAGTAATAGAGTGCGCTCTTGCCGCCCACCGCGATGGTGACCCGGGGCTTCTCGAGGGCGGCGGCTTGCCCCGGAGCGCACCACAGCACGAGCCACAGAATCGGCACCAACCAAGCCAGGCGCTGACGCATCATTTACTCTCTGCCTCCATGCCAATCTGCGCCGGGAGGATCTCGGACAGGGACACCTGCGGTGGCTCCATTCTGGGGGCCGTGGCACAACCACATGACAGCGCCACCATCAAGGCCACCGCCAGCGCTCTCACACGGTTCCTCAGTAGTGTTCCGCACTGGCGCCCGGCCGCCAGCGCAGCAGGCGCCTCTCGGCAACCGACACGAGCCGGTCCAGAGTCAGGGCGCAAGCCGTGAGGACCAGGACCCCCGCCAGCACGGTATCGATGTCGAACACGCCTTCGGCTTGCAGAATCAGATAGCCCACGCCGCGGGACGAACCCAAGTACTCGCCCACGACCGCCCCGACGAAAGCCATTCCGACCGAAGTATGCAGGCTGGAGAAAACCCATGCCGTGGCGCTGGGCAGATACACGTGCCGCAGCAGCTGGGGCCTGCGCGCCCCCAGCATTCTGGCGTTGCTCAACACCACCGGGCTCACCTCCCTCACGCCGTGGTAGACGCTGAAGAATACGATGAAGAAGACGAGCGTGATCCCGAGCACGACCTTCGATGCTATCCCCAAGCCGAACCACACCGCGAAGATGGGCGCCAGGATGACGCGCGGCATGGAGTTTACCGCCGTGATGTAGGGATCGAGCAGCCGTGAGGCGAACGGGCTCAAGGCGAGCCACAAGCCCACCATCAATCCCAGAACGGTGCCGATCGCGAAGGCCAGGAGCGTCTCCAGTAACGTCACCCCCAAATGCGGAAAGATCTTGCCGCTGACCACCCACTCGGCGATGCGCCGCGCAACGGCCAGCGGCTCGCCAAAAAAGAACGGCGGGAGGATCCCCGTGCGCGTCAGACCGTACCAGGCACCCAGCACCGAGGCGAGCAGCGCAGCGTGCCATGGCCACATAAGCCTTCTGGAACGCAGGCGGGACTCAGGCGCTCGCTCGCGCATGGGCAGCAAGCACCTGCGCCTTGAGCGCCTGCCAGATCTGCCGGTGCAGATCCAGGAAGCGCGGCTGCAGGCCGATCTCGGCCACGTCCCGTGGACGCGGCAGATCCACGGTAAATTGCGCGATGGGGTGGGACTCCGGCCCGGCTGCCAGCACGACCACGCGGTCGGCGAGTGCGATGGCCTCCTCCAGATCGTGCGTCACGAACAGCACCGAGGCCCGATTGTCGGCCCACAGGGACAACAGCTCGTTTTCCATGAGCTGGCGCGTCTGGACATCGAGCGCGCTGAACGGCTCGTCCATCAGCAGGACCTTGGGCCGCAGGATCCAGATTTGCGCCAGGGCCACCCGCTTGCGCATGCCGCCCGACAACTCGTGGGGATACTTGGCCGCATGCGCCTGGAGCCCGACACGCGCCAGCCAGGCGCGCGCCTGCAGCCTGGCCTCATCGTGCCGCGCGCCGCGAAACTCGAGGCCGGCGGCGACGTTATCCAAGGCGTTGCGCCAGGGAAACAGCGAGTCCGGTTGAAACAGGTAGCCGGCATCGTGGTTGATTCCTATGAGCGGTTGACCGAACGCCCGAACGTCCCCGTCCGTCGGCGCCAGCAGGCCGGCTGCGACGTTCAGCAGGGTCGACTTGCCGCATCCGGTAGGCCCAACCAACGCGACGAACTCACCGTCACCAACGCTGAGGCTGGCGCGGCGCACTGCAGTGTAGTTCTGCCCGGGCCTGCCGCGGTCGGGGAAGGAGCAACTGACATCGGTGAACTCGAGGGCTGCGGTCGCGGCGCTTGACGACGTCATAGGGTCGGCCCATCTCGGAGCGACGAGATGGATCGAGACGCGTTGCCGCTCGAGCGCGCCATCGCGCCCGGCGAGGCGATCCCGTGCTCGGCGGGTACAGCCATCCCCGGTTCGCGCTGTCCCCGTCCCACCTCACTCCTCACGGATCAGCCCCTGCCGCCTCAGCTCCTCCCGCAGGCGAGTCACCTCTTCGCGCAGGCGTCGGATGTCGGCATGCAGCTCGCGGCGCACTTGCGCTTCCTCGTCGCCGATCAGCCGCGCCATGTCCTGCTTCACGTGCTGGATGTCCCGGTGCGTCTGCCGGCGCAACAGCTTTTCATCCTCACCGACGAAAAAAGCGGCAAGGCTGGCCGTCACCAGCGAGAACATCGTCAACCCCACCAAGACGATGAGTACGGCGAACAGGCGCGCGGCGGTGTTCGTGGGCACGATGTCGCCGTAGCCCACGGTAGCACCGGTCACGAACGCCAGCCACAACCCTTCGGCATAGCTGTGGACGGTCGGCTCGAGCCAGTAGAAGCCCGCGCCGGCGGCCAGGAATGCCACCATGGCCAGCCCGAACACGTAGGGCAAGCCGCCTGGACTGAACAGGCCGCGCAGCGGCGCGGACGCACGCGTGAGCAGCATCGCCACCGTTGCCAGGCGCAGCAGCCGGGCGAGAGCCACCCATTCGGTGTCGGCGCCCGCCAGCGCCAAGCCGGCGAACAGTACGATCAAGACGTCAAGCCAGTTGTTGAACAGATAACGCAGCTTCTCGCTCGACACGTGCAGCATCCACGCGAGCTCCGCGCCGAAGGCCACGAAGATCCCCCATTCCAGCACACGCCCGACCACGCGCAGCCCGGCCTCGTCCGAAAGTTCGGTGCAGTAGACGGACGCGACCGACGCCAGGGCGATGGCGATCATCACCCCGTGCAGCCTCCGCTCCCACGAATGGGCGCGCGCGTTGTCGCCCGGCGGCACCCCGCCCATGCCTAGAACCCGGCGCAGGATATGAGTTGCCACGACTACTCCCCGGCGACGGTCATGCGGTCGATCAAGATCGAGCCGCACTGGCGCGACCCGCGTACGACCACATCGGTCCCCACCGCTACGATGCCGCGGAACATGTCCTTGAGGTTGCCGGCGATGGTGATCTCCTGCACCGGAAAGGCGATCTCGCCGGCTTCCACCCAGAAACCCGCCGCACCGCGCGAATAGTCGCCGGTCACCTGGTTTACCCCCATGCCGAGCAGTTCGGTTACCAGCAACCCGCGGCCCATCTTCTTCAGCAGCGCGGGAAAGTCCTCGCCGGTGCTGTCCAGGATGAGGTTGTGGTTGCCGCCGGCGTTGCCGGTGGAAGTCATGCCCAGCTTGCGCGCCGCGTAGCTGCCCAGAAAGTAACCTTGCAGCACGCCATGCTCGACGACGTCACGGCGGCGCGTGGCCACGCCTTCGTCGTCGAAGGGACTGCTCGCCAGACCCCGCTTGAGGTCCGGCACGTCGCGGATGTGCACCAGGGGCGCGAATATCGCCTGACCCAGGCTGTCGAGCAGGAACGAGGCCTTGCGGTACAGGCTGCCGCCGCTCACCGCGCCCACGAAATGCCCCAGCAGGCTGGAGGCTATCGGGGCCTCGAGCAGCACCGGCACCTGCATGGTGGCAAGTCGGCGTGCGCCGAGCCGTCGGACACAGCGCTGACCCGCGCGCCGGCCGACCTCGCCGAAATCTTCCAGATCGCTTGCGGCGCGCGCTGTCGCATACCAATCGTCGCGCTGCATGCCGTCGCCCGCGCCCGCGATGACCGAGCACATGAGCGTGTGGCGCGAGCTCGGATAGCCGGACAGGAACCCGAGCGTATTACCGTAGGCGAAGTGCGACTGCTGCGTGGATACCGAAGCGCCTTCGGAGTTCGTGATGCGCGGATCCACGCCGAGCGCCGCGGCTTCGCACTCGCGCGCCATCTCGATGGCGCTGTCGACCGAAACCGGCCAGGGGTGATACAGGTCCAGGTCGGCGACCTCGCGCGCGAGCAGCACCTCGTCCGCCAGCCCGGCTGCATCGTCGCTCGCGGTGAAGCGCGCGATCGACAGCGCCGCTTCCACCGTTTCCCGCACCGCTTTGGGCGCGAAGTCCGAAGTGCTGGCGTGCCCGCGCTGGCGACCGATGTAGACGGTCACGCCCACGCCCTTGTCGCGGTTGTACTCGATGGTCTCGGGCTCGCCGCGGCGCACCGTGACGCTCTGGCCGTAGCCTTCGCTCACCTCGGTCTCGGCCGCGCTGGCCCCCTTGGTCTTGGCGTGCTCGAGCACGTCTCGCGCGATTTGCCGCAGCTCATCCAAGCTGTGGGAAAACTCGCTGCCTGACACGGGAGAAATCGGCTGGTTGATGGTGTTCTCAGAGCGCAGAGCATGGCGCGCTGGCGGATTGGTATGATACCAGCGATGGCCGGTCCCTCCGAACCCAATCCGACGCGCCCGTTGGCTGACCAGGCCGCCAGCAAGACGCAGCGCAAGCGCGAAAGTCTGGCGCTGCAGGGCCTGGGCGAAGAGCTGACGCGGCTCACCCCCGAGCAACTGGGACAACTGCAGCTGCCCGAACACCTCCTCGAGGCGTTGCTCGAGGCCCGGCGCATCAGCAAGTTCGGTGCGCTGCGGCGCCAGCTGCAGTACATCGGCCGTCTGATGCGCGACGTGGACAGCGCAGCGATTGCGGCCAGGCTGCGGTCCTGGAAAGGCGAGTCGCGCGAATCCATTGCGTACTTGCATCGGCTCGAGCGCCTGCGCGCCCGGCTGCTGGAGGATGAGAGCGCCGTGCGCGAGCTGACCCAGAGTCACCCGGGCTGCGACACACAGAAGCTGCGCCAACTGGTGCGCAACGCACGGCGCGAGCAAGTGGAAGGCCGGCCCCCGCACAGCTTCCGCGCGCTGTTTCAGGAACTGCGCTCCATCGTGCCGGCCGAGCCGGGAGCCGCCGAGTAATTCACGCCAGCGGCGACCCCCGCTAGAATCGATGGCAAATGGACCCTGAACCTGAACAGATCAAGATCGGCCTGGTTTCGATCAGCGACCGCGCCTCCCAGGGAATCTACCAGGACCAGGGCATCCCGGCGCTGGAGGAGTGGTTCCGGCGCGCACTGGCCACGCCCTGGAGTACGGTTGCGCGGGTGATCCCGGACGAGCGGCCGCTGATCGAGACTACCCTGAAGGAGCTCGCAGACTCGGAGCGTTGCAGCCTGGTGCTCACCACGGGCGGCACGGGGCCAGCGCCGCGCGACGTCACGCCTGAGGCCACGCTTGCCGTCGGGGATAGAGTGATGCCGGGCTTCGGCGAGCAGATGCGCCAGATCAGCCTGCATTACGTGCCTACCGCGATCCTCTCGCGCCAGGTCGCGGTGACCCGGGGCCAATCGCTGATCATCAATCTGCCCGGCCAGCCCAAATCCATTCGCGAGACGCTGGAAGGCGTGAAGGACGCGCAGGGCAAGGTGGTCGTACACGGCATTTTCTCGGCGGTCCCCTATTGCATAGACCTGCTCGGTGGGCCCTACGTCGAAACTCACGAAGCGGTGGTCAAGAGCTTCCGGCCCAAATCCGCAGTCCGGCCCGGGCGACCCTGAGACACCGCAGATGCAGACCCTGTGCAGCGCATCGGCCGCTGCGAGCCAGCGCATGTCGCCGCTCGCAGGCGCGATCTTTGCCTCGGCTTGCTGCAGCGGTGTTCCGCTCCCCTGCTTCCGTCGTCGCTGCGCGATTTTTGAGCTTCGGTGATCAAACATGCCTGCCGGACTGCTGCCCACCATCGAGACCGAGACCGCGCCGCAGCCGGCCTACAGCGTGATCTGGATGCACGGCCTGGGCGCGGATGGCAACGACTTCGCTCCCATCGTCCCCGAACTGGGTCTAGACGGCCTGGCCGTGCGCTTCGTCTTCCCCCACGCGCCTCTGCAGCCCGTGACGATCAACGGCGGGTACGTGATGCGCGCCTGGTACGACATCCGCTACGAGGACCTGTCGCTCAAGGAAGACGAGAAAGGCGTGCGGGAGTCGCAGCTCGCTGTAGAGCAGCTGATCGGACGCGAGATCGCTCGCGGGCTGCCCGCCAGGCACGTCGTACTCGCCGGGTTCTCGCAAGGCGGGGCCATTGCTCTGCAGTGCGGGCTGCGCTATCCCAAGCGCCTGGCCGGCATCATCGCCCTGTCGACGTATCTCCCGCTCCCCGATCGGGTCGAGGGGGAACTCAGTCAGGCCAACCGGGACATCCCCATCTTCATGGCCCACGGCACTGCAGATCCGATCGTGCCGCTCAAGCTGGCCCAAGCCTCCGGCTCGAAGTTGCTGACGCTCGGCTACCCGGTTGAGTGGCACGAGTACGCGATGCCGCACTCGGTCTGTGGCGAGGAAATCGAAGCGATCGGAAGCTGGCTGAGAAGGATAGTGCGCGGCTAGATCGACACTAGAACCTAGGTTCTAAAGCCTTGCGGACGCGTTGCCAGGCGGTTGCGCCGTGTCGGGCGGGGTCAGACGACGCGCTGCATGACGCGAAACTTCGCCATATCAAAATCCTGCCCGCCTTCCAGCAGCTGCTTGGGCAGCAATAGATAGTCGCGCTCATAGGCGCGCATTTTGAAGCTCCGCCCCGGTGAGAAGCTACCCAGGCGCATCAGCAGGTTCAGCTCTCCCCGCCCGGTGCTGTCGGCCACGCTGGACGGCAGCAGCACCGCATCCTCGCCGGGCCCGCTGGGAGCGTTCCCGGCGCCCACCGGAAACAGCTTGACCAACGCCCCGCCTTTGGCCAGCGTCTGGATTCCCACGTAGCGCTGCTGGCCGCCGCCGCTCGACAGACGCCGCACGATCCCCACGCCCCAGGCAGCGCCATCCTCCAGCTTGACGCCGAGCAGCGTCCCTACCCTCAGCCAGTCCCCCTTGGACTGCACGATGACTGCGCCATAGCCGCCGTCGCTCTCGTTGTCCGCCGTCCAGGTCTCGATGTTCTCGCAGAAAGCGAGATCGGTGGACTCGCCCGAGATGATCGCCACGATGTCGTCGAAGTCGTGTACCACGTTGATGCGGGTGAAAGAGCGGCGCCGTTCCTGGGCGCGCGCGGGAGGCATCGGCGCCCAGTAGCGCGCCAGATGGTGCAGGACCTCTGTCACCAGACTGGGTTCATAGTTCCCGCCGAGGTTCAGGTCCGATGGAATTGCGCCGCTATCGTTGATGGCGGCGATGGCCTTCGCCGCCACCTCGGCGGCAGCGCCAGGCCCGAAGTAGCGCATCGTGGCAGCGGTCGTCCCTTGCGCCAGCAGCCGCGCCGGCGGACGGGCCACGGCCAGATCGACGTGGTAATGACAGCCCCGGGTGAGCTCGGTCTGCAGCACGAAGTGCTCGGAGAACTGGGCGACGATACGCTCGGCAACCTCCAGCTTGCGCGGCAGCAGGCTGTCGGTCGCGGACATGCTCAGCATCAGCGCCTTGAGGTACTCGCGCTGGACGGTGGACGCGCCCGACGCACCCGGGTACACCGTGCAGGCCTTCGACGCGAAGCCGCCTTGCTCTGCCTGTGCGTAAAGGGCGTTGAGCCGGCCCCACAGGGTCGGATCGATCGGCGCATAACGCATCAATGCCCATTTCAGCTCCAGCGTCAGGGCGCGCATCGCGCGGCAGGTGAGGATCGGTGCCTGCGCCTTGAGGGCGCCGCCGCCCGACACGCCGGGGAGGGTTTGGCCTAGACAGAACTCATAGGCAGCACCGAGCTGGCGCCACAGCTCGATCTGAGTGTTCCAGATACGCTGCTCGTGGAACCGTTGCCGGCGGTTACCGCCGTTGAGGTACTCCTGAGCCAGCTTGCGCTGCTCGACCTTTCCGGCGGTATCGAGCTGGTCGACGATCTCAAAGACGCGCTGTGGCTTGAGCCCCTCCGAGCTGCGTGTGCGATCGAGCCAGAAGCTCACCTCCTCGAGCAGCTTGAACGAGTCGCCCGCAGGCAGCTCAGCGAGAAATTCCCGAGCCCCCTTGTCATCGGCCATGGGATGGTCGGATTTGTTCTTGTTCCATCCGAGCATCGTCGCCCCTCCTGTTCGTAGTCGAATCCGGCGCTCCCCGGCGATTTGAGCCGGCCAACTGGTGAGTCCCTGCGCTCGGGACACTACCGTCGGGATAGCGTTCGCCGCTCCCGCCAGCAAGTTTTGTTCCTCTGAATGCGCCAGCGACCGCAGGCATCGGACCGAACTAGGCGGGGCGATGCGCGGCGTCGGGGCCGCGCACCCGTCAGATCACGCCCTCGGCGCGCAAGCGCTCGATGTCCCGGTCGGTGTAGCCGAGAGTGCGCAGAACGTCGTCGGTGTGCGCCCCCAAGACCGGCCCCAGCCAGCGTGTACCGCCCGGCGTGTCCGAGAGCTTGGGAACGACGCCGGGCAACTTCAGCGTGGCGCCATCGGGCAGGCGCTGCGTCTCGAGCATGTTGCGTGTCTGATAGTGGACGTCGCGCGCGATGTCGGCAATATCATAGATCTTGCCGCTTGGCACCTCTGCCGACGCCAGTACCTGCAGTACGCGCTCCAGATCGTGTTGAGCGCACCAGCCACCGATCGCCTGGTCGAGCTCCTCGGTGCGCACCACGCGGCCCTCGTTGCGCGCGAGAGCCGGATCGCTAGCCAGATCCTGGCGTCCGATCGCCGTCATCAGGCGCTTGAAAATGCTGTCGGCGTTGGCGCCGATGACGATGTACTTGCCATCGCGCGTGACATAGGTGTTAGACGGCACGATGCCGGGGAGCGACGCGCCGCTGCGCGAACGCACGAAACCGAACATGTCGTACTCCGGCAGCAGGCTCTCCATCAGGCTGAACACCGCCTCGTATAGGGCGACGTCCACCACCTGGCCGCGCCCGCCATTGGCCTCGCGCGCATGCAGCGCCATCAGCGCACCGATCACGCCGTACAGGGCGGCGACGCTGTCGCCCAGGCTGATACCGGCGCGCACGGGCGGCCGATCGGGGTAGCCGGTGACAAAACGGATCCCGCCCATCGCCTCGCCGATGGCGCCGAAGCCGGGCTGGTCGCGGTACGGGCCGCTCTGGCCGTAACCCGACAGCCGCACCATGATCAGGCCAGGGTTGCCCGCCGAAAGCTCGTCGTAGCTCAACCCCCATTTCTCCAGCGCACCAGGACGGAAGTTCTCCACCAGGATGTCGCAGCCCTGAGCCAGCCGGCGCACGATCTCCTGCCCCTCGGGGCGCTTGAGGTCGACGGTGACCGACTTCTTGTTGCGCGACTGCACGAACCACCACAGCGAGGTCCCCTTGTACAGCTTGCGCCAGCTGCGCAGCGGGTCGCCTTCGCGAGGTGCCTCGATCTTGACGACCTCGGCACCGAACTCGGCGAGGATGCGCGTGCAGAAGGGGCCAGCGATGAGGGTGCCGAGCTCGAGGACGCGCAGGCCTTGAAGGGGACCCATAGGGGAGAGCGCTCTAGCGATCGCGCCTTGCGACGGTGCGTTCGACCCAGTCCAAGTGCGACTGTCCGGAAAAGCGCGGACCCATCGGGCCGCAGACTCTGCCGGCCTCAGGCAGCAGCGGCCTCACGGTTCTCGCATCGCCCGCCGGATGTAGCCGGTGACTGGATCGAAGAGGTACTGCAGCGGTGTGCGCGCGGCGGTCTTCACGAACACTTCCGCTGGCATGCCCGCCTGCAGTGTGAGGTCACCGGCTCGTCGTAACGCCTCCCGTGTGATCTTCACGTGCGCGACGTAGTATGGCGCATTGCTAGAGCGCTCCGTGAGCCGGTCGGGGGAGACATAGATCAGCGCGCCGGGCACCACCGGCGTGATCCGCTGTTTGAACGAGGTCAGGCGGACGTCGGCCTCCGAGCCGGTATGCACATAGTTGATATCTTCGGGGCGCACATGGGCCTCGACGATCAAGTCGGGGTCCTCTGGAACGATGTCGAGCAGCGGGTCCCTGGGTCCGATTGCCGCCCCAACTGTGGTGACCCTCAAGTCCACAACGGTACCCGAGAGCGGCGCCGCGATCAGCTGTCGCTCGGCGGCATCTTTGGAGGGTCGCAACCGTTCTTGCAGATCGAACACTCTGGTAGTGCTCTCCTTCAGTTCGTCTGTGGCTTGCTTCATGCTGTCGTTGCGCAAGGTCAAGATACGAAGCTCCAGCTCTGCCACTTTCTGTCGTGCTTTGGCGAGTTCGGCTTGCGCTTCGCCTCTCTTTGCCTCGTATTCCGCTACCACGCGCTGCAAGCTCAACAGTCGTGTCTTCGATACGAAACCGTCCTTAGTAAGTACTTCATTCGCGGCAAGTTCCTCCTTCTGCAGCCGTATCGCGCTGTCGTCGGCCTTCTGCTGTTCGATCAGCGCAGCGACCTCCTCCTGCGTCTCATGGATCTGATTGCGCAGCAGCTCGATCTGGCTGTTTAGCACGCCGCGGCGCACGCTGAATAGGGTTGTCTCCTTACGAATCAGATCAGCGACGCGCGGCTCTCCCCGCCGGATAGCTAGCTCTGTTGGAAAAGCAACCGCATCCGCAAGCGAACCCTCAGCAGTCAGGCGCGCATTGCGCGCCAGCTCCGCGTCGAGCTGAGTCCGCGTCTGATCCAAGGCCGCATCTACGCGCACATCGTCCAGCACGATGAGCGTCTGTCCCGCCTTGACTCGGTCACCGTCGCGCACCAAGATCTTTTTGACGATCCCCCCTTCCTGGTGCTGCACGGTCTTGCGGTTAGTGTCGACTTTTACCACGCCGGGTGCAATGACCGCGCCGCTCAGCGGCGCAGCCGCCATCCACCCGCCAACGCCCAGAAAGGCCACTGCGATCACGACTAGGCCGGCGCGGATGATCCTGCGCCCGTTCTCGATATCGTCGGTCTCGATGGGCGGCAACAGGAACTGGCGTAGCATGGCTATCCTCCTGCCCGAGGGAGTACCTGGGCGGCTACCACCGGCGTGATGGCTTGGACGCTGCCGCGCGTCACACGGGCAATGATCTCTGCCCGTGGACCGAACATCTCTGCTTGGCCCTCGCGCAGCACCAATATCTTGTCGACGTTCGCCAGCAGCGAAGGCCGATGTGTAATCACGATCAGCGTCACCTTCTCTTGCTTGAGGCGGAGCATGGCACGCATCAGCGCATCTTCGCCTTCGCTGTCTAGATTCGCGTTCGGCTCGTCCAGCACGATCAACCGGGGATTGCGGTACAGAGCTCGCGCGAGCGCGAGGCGTTGGCGCTGGCCGCCTGACAGCGTCGTGCCGCCGTCACCGATCTGGGTATCGTAGCCGTTGGGAAGGCGCAGGATCAGTTCGTGCGCATTGGCGCGCTTGGCCGCCGTGACGACCGCATCTGAATCGACTGCTCCCATGCGCGCGATGTTCTCGGCGGCAGTACCCGAAAACAGCTCCACATCCTGCGGAAGATAACCCAGGTGCGGACCTAACTTGTCCCGGGGCCACTCGGCGATATCGGCGCCATCCAGTCTGACGACTCCGTTGACGGGCTTCCAGACGCCGAGGATCAGGCGCGCGAGAGTGGATTTACCGGCCGCGCTCGGGCCGATGATGCCGAGCGACTCGCCCGCGGCGACTTCGAAGGACACACCCCGGATGATGGCTTTTTCGTGCCCGCGGATGCCGAAGGCGACGCGTTCGACGTACAGCGCCCCTTCGGGGACGGGAAGCTCAGTCGGCGTTCGATCGGCAGCGTGCGCGCCCAGGAGCTTATCCAACCGCAAATAGGCACTGCGCGCCTCGACCAGACTTTTCCACCCCGCGATTATGCTCTCGACCGGCGCAAGCGCCCGCCCCAGTAGAATAGTCGCCGCAAGCATGACGCCGGCAGTGACGTGGAGGTCGATAACCAGCCAGGCGCCGGTACCCAGCATCGCGATCTGGATCAGTTGGCGCGTGAACTTAGTCAGCCCGCTGATCGAGCCACCCGCTCGACTTGCGCGAACTTGCGCTTTCAGCACTCTGCGGTTCAGGTGCTCCCAGTAGCTGGTCACGTTCTGAACCATCCCATGTGCGCCCACCACTTCTGCGTTGCGCACGCTCAGATCGATAAATCGTCCCGCCTTGCGGCCGTTTGCCTGCAGATCCTCCAAGGCGCGGCGCGTGAGCTTCTCGTTCAAATAGGCCAAACTCAGCAGGATCGCCGAACCCACACTCGCGATCAAGCCGAGGATCGGATGGAATAAAAAGATCACGATGATAAAGATTGGCAGCCAAGGCGCGTCGAACAACGCGAAAATGCCGGTCCCCGTGAGAAACGTCCTCAGCGTACCCACGTCGCGAAGGCCCGACACGTACTCGGCGCCACCCGGCCCCCGTGCGTGATCCAGCAAGCCCGCGAGCACCGGTGGGCCCAGCCGCTTGTCGAGGGCTACACCCGCACTGGCCAACAAGCGGCCGCGCAGCATATCCAAGACCATACCGACCCCGAGCGCTAGGATCGCACCGACCGTAAGCACCACCAAAGTCTCGTCGCTGCGGCTCGCGATTACGCGATCGAAGATCTGCAGCATGTACAGCACCGGCACCAACAACAGCAGGTTGATGAACAGGCTGAACAAGCCGGCGTAGAAGAAGAACGGCCGGAAGCGGGCTAGAAGCTGGCGCACGAGCAGGTTCCGGCCATGACGGGAGCTTGAGAACCAACGAGCATGCGAACGCTAGCTCAGGATCGCGGTCACGTCCGCTTGCACGTGCAACGTCGCGGCGCCTGATGTGTAGTTGTGGTAAAGAACCCCCCCGATCGTCTGATCGGCGATTGGAGTCCACCCCTGCCCGGTCGAAATAACCGAGTCGCCCGCGTTGCCGGTGACAGAAAGCTGGTTCGAGGTGTCTGAAAGATCGATTACGTTCTGCGCCGTGAACGAGAGGGAGTTGTTCCCTGCCCCGGTCAGATCAATCGCCTCAAGGCCGGTGTAGAGCGTGCCCGCTTTGCCAGCGAGATCGAGAGATTGACCGCTCCCCGTGAGCTTCAGCGTGTCGTTGCCAGCCCCACCCGAGACTTCCGTAACATCGGCAGGGTCCCAAATGAATGTGTCGTTTCCGCCTCCGCCTCGAAGGATGTCGTTACCCAGCCCGCCATCGAGGATGTTGTTACCGGTATTGCCGGTGATGATGTTGTCCCCCGCGTTGCCCGTGCCGTTGATGTTGCCCACACCGGTCAGCGTCAAGTTCTCAACGTTGGCGGCCAGGATATAGTTAAGCAGAACGCCGCTTTGCACCGTATCGGTGCCCTCGCCCGGGTTCTCAATCACGCTGTCTCCGGGGTTGTCCACCACGTAGGTGTCATC
>DATJVW010000282.1:0-13211 GCA_035501675.1 Burkholderiales bacterium | reverse complement strand
TTCGCCTTCAGCGCGCGCACGATGCCTTCCACGTCGTCGCCCACCGACCAGGTCACCGTGGTCGCCTTGTTGGTTCCGGCGTAGCCGGACTGATAGATGAGGAGCGTAGCGTTTCCGCTCCTGTACGCGATCAGGTGATCGCCTTCCGCGCCGACCGGCTTCAAGCCGAGCGTGCCTTCATAGAATTTCCTGGCAGGTCCCAGGTTCCTGACCGCGATGTTCGCGGCGGCGTCCCTATTTCCTAGCATGGCGGTCTCCTTGTATTGAGCACCAAAGAGCTCATCATCCGTCCGAGTCCCCGCGCCCGGACTGCGAATCGAGCGTCACGCCCAGCCCGTACAGCATGCCCGTCCAGCGCGCCTCGGTGTAGTCCGCGTGGCGTGACGGCACGTCCTCGTGGACCAACGTGAGCTCGCACCCCGTCCCCAGCGCAGTGATCTCGACCATGACCCGCGTGGTGACGCCCCAGTGTTCCTCCATGGACAGGGTGAAGGCGAGGCGCCGGTGCGGGACGATCTCGACGTATTCGCCGGTGTACTCGAGGATCTCGCCGCCGCGCCGGTCCGCCAGGCAAAACGACCCCTCCACCCTTGCATCGATTTCGACGCGGGTCATCGGGTGCGACGCCGTCGCGAACAGCCATTGGCCCACGATCTCGGGGTGGAGCCAGGCGTCGAACACCTGCTCCGGCGGTGCACCGAATCGGCGACTGATGCGGATCGCGGCGGGCCGCTGAGCTATGGAGCGGGGCCCGCTGCTCCTCCCGCGGCTCATCAGGGATGTCATGGCTTGCCTCGCTGAGGGTCGACAACCCTAGTCGAGCGGGGTGCGCCGAATTCGACAAAGGACGACTCAACTCTTCAGCCGATACCCCGTCCGAAAGATCCACCCGACCAGCGCCAGGTCCAGGACCAGGAATCCGAGCGTCATCGCCAAGCTGACCGCAACGCCCACGTCCGCGTTCCCGTAGAAGCTCCAGCGGAAGCCGCTGATCAAGTAGACCACCGGGTTGAACAGGCTGAAGGTGCGCCAGGCGCCAGGCAGCATGTCGATCGAATAGAAGGCCCCCCCGAGAAAAGTGAGCGGGGTGACGACCAGCATCGGGATGAACTGCAGCTGCTCGAAGCCCTTGGCCCAGATGCCGACGATGAAGCCGAACATGCTGAAGGTCATCGCGGTGAGCAGCAGGAAGGCGATCATCCATCCCGGGTGCAGGATGCGGATCGGCACGAACAGGGCCGCCGTCGCGAGGATGACGAGGCCCAGGATCACCGATTTGGTAGCCGCCGCGCCGACGTAGCCGAGGACCATTTCCAGAGGCGACACCGGCGCCGACAGCACTTCGTAGATGGTCCCGGTGAAGCGCGGCAGGTAGATCCCGAACGACGCGTTGGACAGGCTCTCGGTGAACAGCGACAGCATGATCAGCCCCGGCACGATGAACGCGCCGTAAGGCACGCCATCCACCTGGCTCATGCGCGAGCCGATCGCGGCACCGAACACGACGAAGTAGAGCGACGTGGTGATCACCGGCGTCACCAGACTCTGCCACAGGGTGCGTCGCGCCCGCGCCATCTCGAAGCGGTAGATCGCGAGCACGCCGTGGCGGTTGAACGCGGGAGCTCCCATCGCCGCACTCATACGCGCTCGCTCACCAGGCTGACGAAGATGTCCTCGAGCGAGCTCTGCCGGGTGTTCAGGTCCTTGTAACCGATCCCCAGGTCGCTGATCCGCCGCAGCAGCTCCGGGATGGCCGTGCGCTCCTCGCTGGCCAGGAACGTGTATTCGAGATCGGCTCCGGCGTTTTTCAGCACGAGGTTCCAGTCGTTCAAGCCCGCGGGGATCGCCCGCATGGGCTGCTGCAGGTGGAGCGTGAGCTGCTTCTTGCCGAGCTTGCGCATGAGCGCTGTCTTCTCCTCGACCACAACCAGCTCGCCTTTGTTCACTACGCCGATGCGATCGGCCATCTCCTCGGCCTCGTCGATGTAGTGCGTGGTGAGAATGATGGTGACCCCGCGGCTGCGCAGGCGCCGCACCAGCGCCCACATGTCGCGACGCAGCTCCACGTCGACGCCGGCCGTGGGCTCGTCGAGGAACAGGATCTGCGGCTCGTGCGCCAGCGCCTTGGCAATGAGCACGCGCCGTTTCATGCCGCCCGACAGCGTCATGATCTTGTCGTTGCGCTTGTCCCACAAGGAGAGATCGCGCAGCACCTGCTCCAGGTGCGCGGCATTGGGCGCGCGCCCGAACAGGCCGCGGCTGAAGCGAACCGTGCCCCACACCGACTCGAACATGTCGGTGTGCAGCTCCTGCGGCACCAACCCGATCTTCGAGCGCGCGGCGCGGTAGTCGCGCACGATGTCGTGACCATCCACGAGGACCCGCCCGGCGGTCGGCGTGACGATGCCGCAGACGATGCTGATCAGCGTCGTTTTGCCGGCGCCGTTCGGGCCGAGCAGGGCGAAGATCTCGCTCCTGCGGATCTCGAGGTCGACCCGCTTCAGCGCCTGCAGGCCGGAGGCGTAGGTCTTGGTCAGGCCCGAGATGGAAATCACCGCCGGCATCGGTTGAAGTGTAGCGCGATCCATTATTTGACTTGCACCAGGCACAGGTACTTCATGGCTTGTTCTCAAGCGTGGTTGGACGGCTATGGACGCTCAACAATCGAACAGGCACGGGCGAAAGCAACACTGACGGTGCGGCCTAAGCGAGCAATCCGAGCGCGCGGAGCGTCTGCTCATCTTCCGCGATCGGCCGCACCTCGACGCATCCGATCCAGGACCCCGGGATCCTCGCGGCCACCTGGATCGCCTCGTCGAGATTCTTCGCTTCGATGACGTAGTAGCCGCCGAGCTGCTCTTTGGTCTCCACATAGGGGCCGTCGGTGGTCGAAACCTTACCTTGCCGCACGCGTATCGTGGTTGCCGCGGGAGGGGGCAGCAGCCGATTGCAGCTCACGAAATGCCCGCTCTTTCTGATCGCGGCGGTGAACTCGCGGTAGTCCTCGAAGTGCTGCTCGGCGTCTGCCTTCGGCATCTGCTCCATGCATTTTTCGGCGCAGATCAGGCACAGGAACTTCATCGCATTCTCCTCGGAAAGGTGCTCTGGGCCCGGATAGTCGAGCTGGGGTGGCTGAAATCGACAACCGGGGCCGCCGCGCGGGCTCAGCCGCGCAGCTCGTGCAGCCGTCGCTCGAGAAACCGCCGCTCCGGTTCCTGCCGGGTGAGTCCGAGCGCCCGCTCGTAGGACGCTCGGGCTTGCGCGGTCTCCCCCAGCCGGCGGCACAGGTCCGCCCGCGCCGCATGCGCCAGACGGTAGTCCTGCAGATCGCCGCGGCGGAGGATGGCGTCGATGAGCTCGAGTCCGGCCGCGGGCCCGTCGCGCATCGCCACCGCCACCGCGCGGTTCAACTCGACCACCGGGGAGGGCTCGGCGCGCAGCAGCAGATCGTAGAGACCGACGATCTCGCGCCAATCGGTCGCATCGGCGTTCGGTGCCTCCGCGTGTACCGCGGCGATCGCCGCCTGAAGCGCATACGGGCCGAAGCGACGCGAAGCGAGCGCTCGTTCCACCAGCGCTGACCCCTCGGCGATCTGTTCCCGGTTCCAGAGCGAGCGGTCCTGGTCGGCGAGCAGGATCAGTTCACCCGCGGCCGAGGTGCGCGCGGCGCGCCGCGATTCCTGCAGGACCATCAGCGCCAGCAATCCGATCGCCTCGGGCTCCGGCAGCAACTCGACCAGCAGCCGCCCCAGGCGGATCGCCTCGCTGGACAGATCGAGCCGTGTGAGCGACTCGCCGGACGAGGCCGAGTAGCCCTCGTTGAAGACGAGGTAGACTACGCGCAGCACGCTGTCGAGCCGTTCCGGCAACTCATCCGGCGTCGGTACCTGGTAGGGAATGCGCGCGTCGCGTATCTTGGCCTTGGCGCGCACGATGCGTTGCGCCAGCGTGGTCGCGGTGCTGAGGAAGGCCTGGGCGATCTCCTCGGTCGTGAGGCCGCACACTTCCCGCAGAGTGAGCGCCACCTGTGCGTCCGGCGCCAGAGCGGGATGGCAACAGGTGAACACGAGGCGCAGCCGGTCGTCCTCGATGGTTTCGTCGTCCCATGGCTGGCTGTCATCGGCGAGCTCGTCGACTTGCTCGGCGACGTCGTCGATCGGCACGAACCGCGCACGCCGGCGGATGCCGTCGATCGCCTTGAAACGGCCGGCCGAAACGAGCCAGGCTCGCGGGTTCGCGGGCACGCCGTCGCGCGGCCACTGCTCGAGCGCCGCCCGGAAGGCGTCGTGCAACGCCTCTTCGGCCACGTCGAAGTCGCCGAGCAAGCGGATCAAGGTGGCGAAGACGCGACGCGACTCGGCGCGGTAAACGGACTCCGCGATGTCGCGTGCGCGCGCGCCCATGTCCTCGCTCATCGGCGGGAGTCCCATCGCAATTGCGGATCGAGCTCCATGGCTTCGGCGCTGGATATCAGTCGTTCCGGCGGAGCGATGCCATCGCGCGCCCCGCCGGGTTCTATTGTCTACGTTTTGGTCCGTCCTGAGTTTGCTCCAATTCCATGGCGCCATCCGGGTTTAACGGGCTAGATCGGCAGCAGGCGAGGAAGATAGGACTGCAGATCCCCTCCCCATGATGCGCCCCACGGCGCGCTCCAGCGATTCGGTGGGATGAGCCCTTGCGTCCTCCGCGCGCCAGGCGACGAACCCGTCAGGGCGGACCAGGACCGCGCTCTGGACACCGAGGCCGAATCGTTCTTCGATCTTGCCGCTCGGGTCCTCCAGTTCCGTCCCCAACTGGAGCAGCGTGAGCGGCAGCCGCAGCCTAACACCAACCGAGCGCGCAGCCTCGCGCCAACGCGCCCCGGCTCGCCCCACGACGAGAACCAGGTCGCGTCCAAGGAGGTCGAGGATGGAGCGGGGACCGTGTTCCGCGGTGATCGGTGCGTGCGGCGCTCTGGTGCCGGGTTGCGCTCTGAGCTCTTCGGGCTTGAGAGCGGCCGCGCCGTCGTCGATTGCGCCGGGTATGGCCGTGGAGCGGTACTGATAGCCGAACACTACCGACGTGTAGTCGACGAGCGGCGGCGCCTGCGGCCCGGTGCCCGGCCGTACCCGATCGTGCATTCTCGCCAACGCCTGGCCGAGCGTGAAGTGCGCGACCGGTAGCCGGTCCGCTTGATAGGTGTCGAGCAAGCCGGCGCCGGCCTGGTCCTTCAGTACGCACGCGAGCTTCCACGCCAGGTCGTACGCATCCTGAATACCGAGATTGGCGCCGAAGCCACCCGTGGGTGGAATCGCATGCGCAGCGTCCCCCGCTAGAAACACTCGGTCGGTCCGATAGCGCTCGGCGATCTGGGCGCTGATCGGAAAGCAAAGCACCTTCAGATCGGTGCCGGGGATCTGAGAGATGATGCGCACGTCCAGCTCCGCCAATCCGACCGCTTCTCGGATCAGACCGACGCAGCGCTCGTCCGTAAAGTCGGACAGCTGTTCCCCCGCATGAGTCGCGAGGCCGGTGGCGAACACCCAGCGCCGGCGTCCGTCGTGCGGCATCAGCACGGTTCCGGGGCGGGGCTTGTTCAGATACGACATGAAGACCTGGCGACCCCTCAGGGCCGGCTGGAGGTCGGCCTCGAAGAGCACGGTGACCGCTTGCCAGAGCGGGCCGGGCCCGCGAACGGGAATGCCGAGATGCTCGCGAATGGGACTCCGGTGCCCGTCGGCCGCAACCAGATATTCCGCGTGCACCAAGGACTCCTCGCCGTTGCGTAAGTCGCGTATCACCGCGCGCGCACCGGCCGCATCCCGCTCGAACGCCGTCATCTCGGTGGCGAATCGAACCTCCGCTCCGAGCGCTCTGGCGCGATCGCGCAGCAGCACTTCCAATCGATCCTGGTCGATGCCGGCGAAGTTGCACGGGCTCACGTCGTCGAACCGCTCCTCCTCCGCCGGCTGCTCGATGCGCTGGTAGTCCTCCGCGGCCAGGGTGTCGGCGCGCAGCAGGATCACCTTGCGGAAATCGCCGGCGTAGTTGCAGGCGGCCAGGATGGCCGGCTCAAGGCCAACCTGGCGGTACAGCTCGACCGTGCGGGGGTTGAAGCCGCGTGCCCGCGGGTGAATGAGGAGATCGGGGTGGCGTTCCACCACCAGGCTCCGGACGCCCCGCCAAGCCAGAAACACGGCAGCGGAAAGTCCTGTAAGCCCGCCGCCCACGATCAACACCGGAACACGCTTCTCTTGCATGCTATCCTCTCACTTGAGTAAGTAACTTAGTTGACATATATCTTAGTTACTAAGATATGTGCCAGAATAAGATGAGGGAGCAGGACATGTCAAGAGCCAAGGCAACGCGAGCGGAGCTGATTGCCGCCGTCGTCGACGGCGGACGGCGGCTCAGCACGGCCACCATTGTGTTTCATGAGACGGTGGCCGAGCGCTTGGGGTTGCACACGACCGACCACAAATGTCTCGGGATCGCCCAGGAGGCGGGACCGATCACCGCGGGAGAGCTCGCCAGCCGAACCGGGCTGACCACGGGCGCGATCACCGGCGTCATCGACCGGCTGGAAAGCAGGGGATTCGTGCGGCGTGAGGCGGATCCGGTGGATCGCCGGAAGGTGGTCGTTCGGGTCGTTGCGGAGCGCGTCGAGCGCGAGGTCAGGCCGCTGTTCGAATCGCTTGCAGGAGCGGTGACGGCGCTGGCCAAGACTTACGACGAGGCCCAGCTCCGGATCGTGACCGACTACATGGAGGACGCCCGCGCCGTGCTGGAAGCGGAGGCCGCAAGACTGCGATCGTCGCCTGCCCCGCGGGCGTCGGCGCGGAGCGGGAAGAGGGGGGGCAAGGCGCAAAAGCCGCGAGGCTCCGCATAGTGCTGCCAGGGCCCGCAAGTTCCAACACCGAAACTCATCAGACCCTCCTTCCGGCGCCGAAATACACACCCGCTGCCGCAAGAGCGAAGCCCACAAGCGCAATCGGGCCCAGCGTTTCGTGAAATGCCGCGAACGCCATCGTGGCGGTGATCGGCGGCACGAGATAGAAGAGCGCGGCGACCCGGCTCGCTTCTCCTTGCCGCAGGAGGAAATAGAACAGGCCGACTGCGGCGATGGAATTGACCAGCGCCAACCACGCGGACGACGCGATCAGCGCCTCGCTCCATTCGACCCGCAACCCCTCGAAGTGGAGCGCGGGTATGAAGAGGGCGACGCCGGCGACCACGAACTGGACGAGATTCCCCGTGCGCAGATCGATTGCGCTGCAGAACCTCTTCTGGTAAAGCGTGCCCGCAACGAAGGCGGCCAGCGCCAGAAAGGTGATCGCGTATCCTTCCCAGCCGCCGTTCAGGAACGATATCTTGTTCATGACGACCAGAGCGACGCCGAACAAGCCGATCATCAATCCCGCCCACCGTGCGGCCCCGATGCGCTCGCCGAACAGAGGGCCAGCGGCGAGTGCGGTCAACAGCGGCGTCAAGCCAGCGATCAAGGCGGACACCCCCGCGCTCACGCCGTCGTTGATACCGATATATAAGGCGGCCAGCGTCAGTCCATTTACCAACAGGCCCGCCACGGCCAGGTGACCGTACTCTGCCCATGTGCGCGGCCAGGGCGCGGCGGTCAGCAACGCGACCAGCAGCATCACCAGCACGGCCGCGGAGAACCTGATCTCGAGCAGGGTCAGCGGGCCCGTGAACTCCAACCCGATCTTGCCAGCGATCCACGCGGTGCTCCACAACACGATGAACAGAGCGCCCAGCGCCTGCGGACCGAATTGCGCCGGGCGTGGCATGGCGAATGTATTCACAGCGGGTTCCCTTCCGACGCGCAGCCGCGGTGCTAGACTTCGTTGGCAGCGACGCGTTCGTGTACGCAACGCCGGTGATTTTCTGTTGGAACAGCACCGCCATTCAAACGATCTTTTGTCATGAGGTGCATGAACAATGCGCATGCAGCGCGAGCACCGCATTCTGCCGACCTTGGACTTCTTGAAGGGCTTCGAGGCCGCTGCGCGCCATTTGAGCTTCACCAAGGCGGCCAGGGAGCTCTTTGTCACCCAGTCGGCGGTAAGCCGTCAGATCCAGTCGCTCGAGCAGCAGCTGGGCGTCGTGCTGTTTCAGCGACGACCCAAAGACCTGGTGCTGACGGAGGCGGGTGAAACGCTCTACCGCACGGCGTCCGAGATCCTGCGTCAGGTGCGCGATGCGATGGAGCGCCTGGATGCGAGCGGCCGGCCCGAGGCGCTGACCGTTACTTGCACGGTGGCGTTCGCTTCCCTTTGGTTGATCCCGCGACTGACAGCATTCCGGCAGGAGCGGCCGGGCGCGGATGTACGCATCGCCGCCGATAACAGCCTGCTCGACCTGGAGCGTCAGCGCATGGATGTCGCCATTCGCTTTTGCCCCCCGAAGCTGGTCCCGGAGAACGCGACCCGATTGTTCGGAGAGGAGATCTTCCCGGTGTGCGCACCGGCGCTCCTGCGCGACCGCTCGAGGCCTTTGAAGCGCCCGGAGGATCTCAGGCACCACGTGCTGCTGCACCTCCATGAGCCCGGGGGCCCGCAGCCTTGGGCCAACTGGGTCACCTGGCTCGAACCCCTGCCCGATCTCACGGTCGAGACGGCTGGAGCATTGCGCTTCAATCAGTACGATCAGATGATTCAGGCGGCGGTCGACGGTCAGGGCATCGCGCTTGGACGCTCGCCGCTGGTGCGGCGGCTGATCAAGCAGGGCAAACTGGTTGCACCCTTCAGCCGAAGGACGGTTTCACCGCGCGCCTACTATGTGTTCACATCGCGCGGCGCCGCAGAGCGTCCTGAGGTCGGCGAGTTCGTGTCATGGTTGCTGCGCGAGGCAAAACGCGACGAGCAGCCCAGCGGCCGCTGATTCGGTCTTGTTTCTGAGGCGATGGCTCGATGCTGAGCTGAACGGTTGGTACCGGGTCAGTGACCCACTACCGAACGGTTGGTGTCATTGACAAGTCACGGGTGCCTCAGTAACGTTCCTGTGCGAGTGACAACGTCTAGCACACGGCCCAGTTTATCCCCATGGTCGGAGCCGTTATGCCCCCGCTGTCGCCGGGTCGAGTGTCGATGTCAGACGAACTTCCAGCCGTCAACGCGCAGCTGACCTATCTCCTCGGAGCCGGTGACGGCCCGCCTCGGGTGCGCGTCTATCCGCCCAGCAGTGGCCTGCCCACGGTGCGCCCGGCGTCGGTCCAGCACATGGTGCCGATTCGCGATGCGCGCGGGATCGCGCATCGCCTTCGCCTCGATGAGCACGGGTTCGAGCTGCACTCGAGTCCAACGCACTTCGCCCAGTTCTACGATGAAGCCGCGGTGCGCGAACGTTACTACCCCGAGGTCCAGAGCCTTGTGCGCGCGATCACGCGCTCGCTCGCGGTGATCGTGTTCGACCACAACGTGCGCAGCGCAGCGCGTGCTGCGCGCGGGCAGTCCGGCGTCCGGGTGCCGGTCGATCAGGTGCACAATGACTACACTGAGGATTCGGGGCCGAGGCGCAAGCGCGAGATACTCGATGCGGCCGGGCGCCCCGATCTGGCGGACCGACGCGTCGCCTTCGTCAACTTGTGGCGGCCGATAACCGACCCGGTGCTGGACAACCCGCTGGCGATATGCGATGCACGCAGCGTATCGCCCGGCGATCTGGTCGCGACCGATATCCAGCACTTCGGTGAGGAGGACTTGACGGCGCCGCGCCATAGCGGCCAGATCTTCTCGGTGCGCTATAACCCTGCCCACCGCTGGTTCTACGTCTCCGAAATGCGTCCCTCGGAGCTGCTTCTGCTGAAGTGCTACGACTCGCGGGTGGACGGACGTGCGCGTTTCATGCCGCACACCGGGTTTCGAAATCCCGCTTGCCCGAGCGAGTTTGTGCCGCGCGAAAGCATCGAAGCACGGACGCTGGTCGTTTTTGCCGAGTTGCCCTGAAGCCGGCGCCGCTATCGATGGCGTCTGGCCTGCTGTCGTCGATATATAGCGGTACCCAACACACTCAGCGACCCCGCCGTGCTCGACCCGGCAGCGAAGACCATGCGCCCGTCGTGCAACACCACAACGCCATAGAGCAGCGCCACCACCGAGGACACCGAAAACAGAGTCCAGGTCAGGAGCGAGCCGGACCGCACGCCGGTACGGTCGTTCCAGACGGTATGGAGTTGCGGAAGGTAGAGGAGGGAAACCAGCACGCCGTTGGCGCTGTAGACGAGGGCGATGACTTCTTGCAGCATGGCGAAACGACCGAAAAGGGTGACCGGGACAGACGGCCTGCTTTTCGGCATGGGCGCGCACAATCTTTAGCCGCCCGACGCTCACTCGGCGCGGTCGAGCGCTGGCACAATCCGTTCACATTGCTGAGCCGGCTTCGAGCGCGGGAGCAGCCGTCAGTGAGCCAGCAAGGCCTCGAACTCGGCGAAGGTCGTGCCGAGCTCTGGGCTTTGGACCTGCAAACCGAGCTGGCGTGCGATCTGGGTCGCGGAAAACAGACCGCGTACCGTTTGCAAGGGGATCTGCTCCGGCAGTGCGACCAGACTCTCGTGGAAGGTCGGCTCGCGCACCTCGACCACGATGGCGTGCTGGCGGCCGGCCCGCTTCAGCGTGGACAGCACATGACCGACCTTGGCGCCACGCACGTCGTCCATGTTGATCGCCTCGAGGTACGCGTGCGGCGTCATGATCTCGCGCACCAGCACTTCCTGCCTCGATACCCCGCGGGCCTGCATGGCCTGGACCACCTTCTCCCCGAGGATATCCGTGGCCGAGATGAGACCGACGAGGTGATCCTGCGGGTCGGTCACGAACAGCAGCCGGACGCCGCGCCGGATCATCCAGGCGTTGGCCGCCTCGATCGAGGCCTCGGGCTCGATGGTGAGCGCGACACATTGTCTGAGATCGGTCATCACGTCCAGCGCCGGGCTCTCAAGGGTCACTCTCTCAGGCAGGTGCTGGACGGGCCGGTGCAGCCTTACGCCCTGGGCCAAGGCGATCTCGGGCAAGGGCAGGAAATAGTCGCGTTTCACGGGTTGGTCTCCTTCCGTCGATATGGTTTTCGACCGTGGGACGGGCGCCAACGTTCAGTATGGCACGAGACAGTTCACGAGTCCGCGCCCCGCGTTGGAGCACGGGGGTGCCGTATCACGGGTTGGCATTCGGGAAAGCGCTGGCGAGCAGCGCATGGAGGCCGTTCCAGCAGATCTGCACGCCGATGCACAGCAGAATGAACGCCGAGAGGCGTACCACCACGCTGGTTCCGGTCGGGCCGAGCTTTTTCAGAATGCGATCGGCGTAGCGGTAGCAGAGGTAGACGGCTATGGCCACGATCAGAATGCCCAGGGCGTGCGCCAGCGCCGTCACGACCTGCGAGCGCACGCCGCGCTCGGGATTTGCGCCGAGCGTGAGTGCAACCGATATCGAGCCGGGGCCCACGGTGAGCGGCATCGTCAGCGGATAGAACGCGCGTTGGCTGAGATCGTCGTCGGTTATCGCGGGTGTGCTGTTGCGCGCGATCGCGCTCGGCGAGTTGGGGCTATTCAGCAGCGACCAGGCAATACCGCACACCACGATCCCGCCGGCAACTTGGACGGCTGGAATCGAAAGCCCGAAGAAGTCGAGCACATAGGCGCCAACCAGGGTCGAGGCGATCAGCAGCAGGAAGCTGTTGACCGCAACCGCCTTCGCCATCGGGCCGCGCTCTTCTGGCCTGAGGCCCGCGGTCAGGGCAAGATAAATCGGTGCGCCGCCCAGAGGATCGACGATGGGAAGCAACGCGCCCACCGCCAGCAGGATAGTTTCGACGAAGTGGCGCAGATCGTGGAGGAAAGGAAACGAGTGCATGACGTTCGCCACACTAACATGGAAACAGACGGTCGTTCCCGAGGAACTTTCGCAATTGCGCCCTGGCGGTGCCTCTGGTTGGTTGACGAGGGAGGCGGGTGCACGTGTGGTCGCCAAGTACACGCGGCCACGTTGGCGCAATCGGACAAGCGATTGGCGCAGCGCGACCTGTCTCTGCGCGGTGCCCCTGCGTAGGATTGCGGTCAGTACAGGGTCACCTGAACATACCGATGGAGGTAAGCATGAAGCCATTCTTACTGCACGCCCTGGTCCTCGGCGCCTATGTCCTGGTGCTGGCCCTTTACGCCTGGACCGAACACGAACCCTTCGTGGCCGCTCTTGGGATTGTTCCAGTGCTCCTGTTCATGGTGGTCCGAGCCCTTGACGCCAGGCACGAAGAGGAGTTGGGCGCTCGTGGACGATGACGTTCTATTGAGACTTGCCTCATCAGCCAACGGTTGACCACACCACCCCGCCCGCGAAGCGGGCACCTCGGAGAGAAGGGGAGAAACTCCCCCGTCCTGCGACTCCTGATGCTGGATGGTCCGGTCTATAATAGACATCCAAGAACACGGGGAATGCCCGGGGCCGGTCAGCCCCGGGGCCCCGATGTTCGCGGCAGAGATGCGCCGGCCCAAGCGGTGCCGCGCACCCGTCATGACCCAGCATCAGCCCAGCAATCCCGGAGGACACATGGCTCTACGTATAGGCGACGAAGCCCCGAACTTCACGGCAGAAACCACCAGCGGCACGATCGATTTTCATCAGTGGATCGGAGACGGATGGGCGATTCTGTTTTCTCACCCCAAGGACTTTACCCCGGTGTGCACCACCGAGCTCGGCTACATGGCAGGCCTGAAGCCCGAGTTCGATAAGCGCAACACCAAAATCCTTGGGCTCAGCATCGACCCGGTCGGCGATCACAAGCGCTGGGTCAAGGACATCGAAGAGACGCAAGGGCATGCCGTCAACTACCCCTTGATCGGCGACCCCGATCTGAAGGTGGCCAAGCTGTACGACATGATCCATCCCAACGCCAGCGGAGACGCCAAGCGTACGGCGGCGGACAACGCCACCGTGCGGTCCGTATTCATCATCGGGCCGGACAAGAAGGTCAAGGCCATGCTCACCTACCCGATGAGCACCGGGCGTAACTTCGACGAAGTGTTGCGTCTGCTCGATTCGATCCAGCTTACCGCGAAGCACAAAGTCGCCACGCCCGTGAACTGGAAGCAAGGTCAGGACGTCATCATCGTCCCGTCGGTCTCCGACGAGGAAGCGAAGACCAAGTTTCCGAGCGGCTGGAAAGCGCCCAAGCCTTATATCCGGATCGTGTCTCAGCCAAAATAGACGCAGTCCGAGTTCGGG
>DATJVW010000281.1:0-10824 GCA_035501675.1 Burkholderiales bacterium | reverse complement strand
CCACCGAACTACGGCTTCCAGAGCGACGCGGCGCCATCGGCGCTCGCCTGAAGCCGGACGTTGAGGTTGGAAACCCGTAGAGCGCGATCATCTAGGGACAGCGATACAATCGTGATCGTCATCGTTCCGAGCCGCCCTGATCCGTGCCTTTGCCGCCCATCTCTGAGACGGGAGACCTACCACAAGGCCTGCATCGCGCCTCACTGCAGGAGGTTCTTGACCAGTTCGGCCAAGGCACAGTTCAGCGCAAGCTCGTCGCAATGCGTCTCAGCCGAGTCTACGAACTGGTGACCGCGACGGGTCATCTGAAGCGATTCATTGTCTTCGGCTCATTTGTAACCGCGACACCCGAACCGAACGACGTCGATTTGTTTCTGGTCATGGATGACACGTTCGACCTGAGTCAAGTCACTGGAGAAGCCCGACTCGTTTTCGACCACCCTGCCGCACAGGCCCACTTCGGAGCGAGCATCTTCTGGCTGCGGCGGCTGGCTGCCCTGCCCAACGAAGACGAAGCAGTCCTCGGCTGGCAAGTCAAGCGAGACGGAACGCGAAGGGGTATTGTGGAAGTTGAGGGGGTATAGCCATGATTGCCAACGACGAAGAGCTAAAAGTCACGCTGGAGCGTATTGCGCAATTCCAAGCGCAAGTGGCACACCTGCGGAATGCGGAAACCAACCCCACGAACTACCGTGCTGCGGTGTCCGGGTATCTCACAGAGATTGACCGCATGCAGCTTGAAGTGCGCGAGTATCTGAGCCTCCATCCAGGAGAGGTGACTGCCGTCTAAACTTCGTGCTCCAGCGGACGCACAACAGCGGCGCTGCGCTTGCTGTTGCGCGCCGCTGAGCACGGGCGGTTGGGCGGGCGTGGTGCCAAGGATGGCCAAGCTGGAGGCGCCGGCCCCACGCGACCCTGGACCGCTCCCGTCCGTGCGACCCGTGTGCGCCGCCACGCGGGGGTTGACACGGCGAATGTTCTAGCGTTTCCTATGCTCTTCACGAGGCTCGGCGGCGTCGCAAGGCAAGGGAGAAAAGCGACTCAAGGAGAAGCAGGTAAACATGAAGAAGAGCCGGTCGAAGAGAGCCGAGTCTCCATCTGAGCTGATAGACGCGAGAATCGAGGATCTCGGCGACTGGAGGGGCGAGATGCTCTCCCGGCTCCGCGCCCTGATCAAGGAGGCAGACCCCGAAGTGGCCGAGGAGTGGAAGTGGAGAGGGACTCCAGTCTGGTCGCACCACGGGCTGATCTGCACCGGCGAGACGTACAAGAATGTCGTGAAGATGACCTTCGCCAAGGGAGCCTCCCTGAAGGACCCTTCAGGCCTCTTCAATTCCAGTCTCGAAGGCAACGCCAGGCGCGCCATCGACTTCCACGAAGGCGACAAGCTGGACGAGGAGGCTCTGAAGGCTCTCATTTGCGCCGCCGTGGACTTAAACAAGTCTTCAGCCCGCGGCTAGTCCGCAAGGTCGACCCGCCCCCTTGCAACGAGATCAGCTCTTCGGAGTTCAGCCGCGCCCCGTTCCATGCGCGTGGCTACCGGCAGCAAGTACGCGCACCGACGCGGCAATCCGGTCCTGATGTGACACCCAACGATTACATTGACCGGACGCCGCCGGTCACCAAGCGGTGCTACCGCTTGGCGCTCCGGTCGAATGTGGGGGTTGGGCGTCGCTCTTAGCTGCCACTGCGGACGAGTGGCTTTCGAGGTTGAGGGCACCATCGATAGCGCTCTGTCCTGCAACTGCACGATTTGTCAGCGCAAGGGCTCATTGCTCTGGTTTGTCCCGCGCGACAGGCTGCGCCTTCTCATGCCAGAAGAGAACGCAGCCACATACCTGTTCAACAAGCACGTAATCAAGCATCGTTTCTGCCCGAACTGCGGCATGCATCCATATTCAGAGGGAACCATTCAAAGGGCAACCGGATGGCAGCCGTGAACATTCGCTGCCTGGAGGGCATAGACCTGGCCTCCATCCCCGTCACTCACTTCGACGGCCGGTCGCGGTAGCGTCCTATGACGCCCAACCCGCGTTCGAGCGGACCGCCCGCCGAATCCGACGATGGCTAAGGCTGCTCCAGACTGCATATATCAGCTGAAGGTCACGCTCGCTGGCCCTCGCCCCCTCATTTGGCGACGCCTGCTGGTTTCGAGTTCGGCGTCGCTGAAGGAACTGCACTACATCCTCCAGGTTGCAATGGGGTGGACCGACTCTCATTTGCATCAGTTCGAGGCGAAAGGTCAGCTCTATGGAAAGCCAACCCGTGAACTTGAGCTCGACCTGCCCATGAAAGACGAAGCTCGCGCCCGTCTCGATCAACTGCTCATGCGCGAGAAGGACTCGATGCTATACGAGTACGACTTCGGGGACAGCTGGACCCATCAAATCGTGCTGGAGAAGATTCTCGCACCATCACCACAGATCAAGGTACCGCAGTGCACCGCCGGGGCTCGAGCGTGTCCACCCGAAGACTGTGGGGGTGTGTTCGGCTATGTTGAGTTGCTGAAAGCGCTAAAGGTTCCCTCGCACCCGGAGCACGAGGATATGCTCGAGTGGATCGGAGAGGACTATGATCCTACCTTCTTTGATCTCGAGCTCGTCAACAAGCAACTGGGGCGGCGGAAGCACGGCTAACCGCGGCGTGCAGCAGATGCCCCCAAGCGGGCGCCGCTGACGCCAAACGTTGATGAAGGAAGAGACGCGTACCACGGCTGTCTGGGATGCCGATCACCTCAGTCTTTGCCAACATCCGCTCACCCGGTACGCTCTCGAACCTTCGACAGAATGCAAACGTCGAGGTAAACGTCGTGGATCCGTTCGTGCGCAAAGGCTACCGCTTCAAAGGCGTTGCCTCCGTGCTCGAGTTGCGGTCATGCCGACGCGCCTGATCCACTGGACTTGGTGGTCAGAGGAAGAGCCGGAAATGTCTGAAGCTGATCGGTCTTTGGTAGCCGAAGACCGCGCCAAAGTCCTCCGCCGCAACGCGCAGCGCCGTCTGCAGCTCTGATAACCGGCGGCTTCGAGAAGCCATGTCACTTCGCCGCCTCGCCGCCATCGTCCTTTCCGCCGTGGGAGCCCTGCTCGTCGCGGTCGTGCTTTACCTCGCCTTCGGCGACCTGAGCCAGCACAAGAGCCGCATCGAGGCCCTCGTCACGGAGCTGCTCGGGCGACCTTTCGCCATCGACGGGGCGTTCGAGCTCAAGGTGCTTCCCTCGATCTCGGTGGTTGCCGAGCGTGTGCGGCTTGGAAACGCGGACTGGGGCTCGCAGCCGCAAATGATCGAGATCGGGCGCGTGTCGGTGCAGGTCGGCCTCTGGTCTCTGGTCTCGGGACCTGTCGACGTCCGCTCGTTCGAATTGAGCGACGTCTCCGTCCTGCTCGAAACGAACGCCGACGGCAAAGGCAACTGGGTGTTCGGCGAGGCGCGCGCGCCCGCGCCGGTCGCGGAGCCGCTCGCCGAGAGCGCCGCCACGGTGCCTCTCGTCATCCGGAGCGGCAAGGTCGGCAACGTCCGGATCACCTATCGCGAGCGAGGCAAGCCGGACCGGGTAGCGCTGATCGAGACGCTGAGCATCGGCCCCGGTTCCGATGGCCTGCTCGCCATCTCCGGGAAAGGCAGGCTCAACCAGTTCCCGGCCGCGGTGAGCGGCGAGCTGGGGCCCCTGGATGCGCTCTCCTCGGGGCGAAACATCCGCGCGGCGATCCAGGCCTCGCTGGGCGACCTGCGAGTCGATGTCAAAGGTGGCATCGGCCGCCTCGATCCCCTGCACGGAGCCGATCTCGCCGTGAAGGTCGAGCACCCGGTTATCGGCGCGATGCTCAAAGAAGCTCCAGCTTCCGGTCGTCTTGGCCGGCCCTCTGATCGCCGACGCGCGGCTGACGGACGCCGGAGACCTCACCCGGCTCGACCTCGCCGCCAAGCTCGGCGACATCACGGTCAAGGTTGGGGGCACGCTCCGCGCGCTCGGACTGCCCGGATCGGACCTGCGGATCGAAGCCTCGGTGGCGGATGCCGCCCGGCTGGCGACGGCGTTCGGCGTGACCGGTTTGCCGGCCGGCGCACTCGAGGTCGACGGCCGCATCGCCTCCTCGCGCACGGAAATCAACCTCGACGGGGTGAGCGCGAGATTCGCCGGCGCAACGGCGCGGGTGAGCGGAACCGTCCGCCTGGCCCGCGAACCGAGCACCGGCCTGCGCTTCGAGCTCGCCGCCGAGAGCCTGAGCAGGCTGCAGCAGGGGCTGCTGGAGATCTCTTTGGCCTTGAGCGGCGACTACGCCGGCAGCCGTGACAAGCTCGAGGTGAAGAACCTCAAGGGCCGAATCGGCGAGACCGAGATCTCGGGGTGGACGTCGATGGTCGGGACCGGCAGGAAGCGGGTAGAAATCGAGCTCGCCTCGCCCCGCCTGGATCTGACGCCGTTCATGCCCCAGGGAACCGGAGCGAAATCGACCGACGGCGCGCATTCGAAACCGAAGCCGCAGGCGAAAAAAGCGCAACCCAAGTTTGTCTTCGTCGACGCGCCGCTGCCGCTCGTCAAGCCGGTGCCCGCCGATGTCAGCCTGCATTTCGCCTTGGCCGAATTGAGGCTTGGCACGGAAGTCTTGCGGGACGTCGATGGCACGCTGCGCGCGGACGGCGCCGGGCTGACGTTCGTGGGCCGCGTGCGCGACAGCCTCGAAGGCACCATCAGCGGCGCGGTCAAGCTCACACCCGGGGACGGCGGCGCTGCCGAGCTCGGCATCAGCGTCTCCGTCAGGAACGTACGCCCCAGCCTCCCTGAAATCGACCCCAGGGACGCGCCGCTGACGAATGTGGAGGCGAGCCTGAAGGTGAGAGGCGCCTCAGCACGGCAAATGGCGTCGCTCGCAAATGGGCGGATCCTGGTGACGCAGGGGCCGGGCAAGCTCAAGAGCGGTGTCATCGGCCTGCTTGGCGGTGCTCTGTTTCGCGAGCTCGTCAACAAGCTGAACCCGCTCGCGGCGCAGGACCCGTACCTTCAGCTGGAATGCACTGTGGTACGGGCCGATATCGTGGATGGCCAGGTGACGATCAACCCCGTGCTCATGCAGTCCGACAAGGTCACCATTGTCGCGGGCGGCAAGATCGACCTCGGCACCGAGGCACTCGATTTCCAGTTCAATACCCGTCCGCGCACCGGTGTCGGCGTGAGCGCCGGAATGTTTACCAACCCGTTCGTCGAGGTGGCCGGCACGCTGGCGAGCCCGAAGCTGAGTGTGGGGGCGAAGGCGGCCATATCGGGCGTCGCCGCTGTGGCAACCGGCGGCCTGTCGGTGCTCGGGCAGGGACTGCTGGACCGCGCCCGCGGAAGCAAGGACCTGTGCAGGGAGGTGCTGGACGAGGTCGCCGGGAAGGCAAGTGAATCGCCAACGTCGTCGCGCTAGCGGTACTCGGCGTACGAGGGGGATCAGCGCCGAGCCACGCGCCGTGAGGTACAGCACTATGTCGAAGACATCTAAGTGTCCCAAGATCGTCGCTCCAACAGCGGCGGAAGACCGGAAGATCCGAGCAGCCGCAAAAGCAGATCCTGATGCTCGACCGGATGCGTTTGTTCGGCCATTAACGCGACTCCCGGGCCTCGACCAGATCATCCTGATAGTGCGCGTAGCGCCCTCCGCGGCGCATCAACTCCGCATGGGTTCCGTGCTCGACTATGCGCCCGCTTTCCAGGACGAGAATTTCGTCGACGCGGTCGTGTAGAACCCCTAGCTTATGGGTAATCAGCAGCACTGTGCGCCCGGCCATCAGGCGGTCGATCGCTTCGAGCACGGCGCGCTCGGTCTGCGGGTCGAGGTCTTCGGTGGGCTCGTCGAGCAGCAGGATCGGCGCGTCTTTCAAGAGCGCGCGTGCGATCGCGACACGGCGCGCCTGGCCCCCGGACAGACGCACACCCGCTTCGCCGACGTGCGTGTGGTAACCGTCGGGCAGGGCAGCGATGAAGTCGTGAATCTGGGCCGCACGCGTCGCACGCTCAATGGTCTGCTGGTCCGCGCGAGGGGCGGCGATGCGCAGGTTCTCGAGGATAGTCGTGTTGAACAGATGCGTGTCCTGAGACACCACCGCAATCAGGCTGCACACGTCCTCGGGTCGATAGCTGCGCAGGTCGTGGCCCCCGAGGCGAACTTCGCCTTCCTGGTAGTCCCAGAAGCGCAGTGCCACACGCAGGATGCTGCTCTTGCCGGCGCCGGTCGGACCGACGACCGCCACGCACCTGCCCGCTGCGAGATCGAGGTCCAGATTGTCGAGCGCCCACGGCTCCCCGGCGCCGTAGCGCATGCGCACACCGTGCATCGTGAGGCTGGAGTGACGCGGACGCGGCGAGGGTGAGCGCACCGCGGCCACCTGCGGCTGCGCGTCGACCAGCTCGAAGACGCGGCGCGCAGCCGCGAAAGTCTCCCCGAGCCTTTGGAAGGCGAGCGGAAGCGGCCCGACCGCTTCGAAGCTCGCGACGACGAGCAGTGCGAGCATGGGAAGGTCCGGCGGCTCGAGTGCTTCGCGGCCCACAAGCGCGACGGCGATCAGAACCGTTCCCCACATCGCGAGGCTTGCGCACAGCCCGACAGCGCCCTCGGAGATGCCTGAAAGGCGGCTCAAGCGTCTCTGCTCCGCGCTTAGCCTTCGCGTCAGGTTCTCGATTTCTTGCTCCTGGCGGTGGGTCGCGCCGTAGACCCGCAGCTCACCCATGCCCTGCACGCCGTCGATCACGGCTGTGCGCAGGTCGCTGCGGGTTTCAACCACCAGCACACCCGAGCGCTCGCCCGCCCGGCGCATGAAGATCGGTACCGCGGCACCGGCCAGCAGCAGCAGCGTCAGTACAAGCACCGCGAGCCATCGGCTGTAGAGGTACAGCACTGTCGTCACGACCACCACCCCGGACACTGCGACCAGGATCGGCACCAGCAGGCGCAGATAAGCCTGATGCAACGTGTCGATGTCCGCCTGGATGCGCCCGAGCAGATCGCCGCTGCGGTAGCGTTGAAGCCGCGCCGGGGCGAGCGGCTCGATGCGCTGGAAGAACCAGACGCGCAGCTCCGACAGCAGCCGGAAGGTCGCTTCGTGCGTCACCAGCCGTTCCAGGTAGCGTCCGCCCGTGCGCAGGATCGCGAACAGCCGGATCAGGGCCGCGGGGAGGAAGTAGTTCATCAAGGCGCCCGCCGCACCGGCCACCGCCATTGCGGCGATGAACCGACCGGCGACTGCCATCAGGCCGATGTTGGCGAGCACGGTCAGCGTCGAGATGAACGCGCCGAGCGCCATCCACGACCAGTAGCGGCGCGACAGCTGAAGGAGCCGGCCGACGAGTTTCAGGTCGCCTCGCAGGTTCACCCCTCTCGCTTCGCGAGTTGCGCGGGGGTGAGGGTTCAGCGGTCGTTCCTCCAAACTCCGCCTCACCACTCCGTGTCCCCCATCCCCGGCCCCTCTCCCGGAGGGAAAAGGGAGGCCCCCCCAGCGGGCCTTTGTTCCATGGCAGCCACCGCCTCACGTGCGCCCACCATCCGCGCATAACGCGTCTCGCCGCGCGCGAGAATATCGTGCGTACCCTGCTCGACCACGCGGCCGCCGTCCATGACGAGAATGCAATCGGCGCGACGCACGGTGCGCAGGCGGTGAGCGATGATCAGCACGGTGCGCGCCTTCGCCAGCCGAGCGATCGCCTGAGTGACCAACGCCTCGGTTGCGGGATCGAGGCTCGCGGTGGCCTCATCCATCAGCAGCAGCGGAGCGTCCTTGAGAAAGGCGCGCGCCAGAGCGAGACGCTGCACCTGACCGCCGGAGAGGTTCTGGCCGCGCTCGCCCACAGCCGTATCGTAGCCTTGCGGCAGGCGCTCGATGAACTCGTCGGCGTGCGCCCCACGAGCGGCGGCGCGCACCGCCTCGAAAGCGATGCCGGGGTCGGCCATGCGAATGTTGTCCAGGATCGTGCCGCGAAACAGGTGCGCGCGCTGCGGCAGCCACGCGATGTGACGAAGCCAGTAGTCGGGATCGAGCCGGGTCAGGTCGTGCCCGCCGACCAGCACGCGGCCGCGTTGCGCGTGGACGAAGCCCAGCAGAACGTTGAGCACAGTGGTCTTGCCGGCGCCGCTGGGTCCCACCAGGGCCGTGAGCCGCTCGGCCGCGAGGTCGAAGCTCGTCCCGCGTAGCGCCTCGCGGCCAGGCCCATAGGCGAAGTGCACATCCTCGAAGCGGATCTCGAGGGCGCGCGCAAGGAGGGGCCGCGCCCGGGCTTGCGCCGTCTGCGGCGAGGGGACGCCCAGGACTTCGACGATGCGCTCGGCGGCGCCGATCGCCTCCATGCGCGCGTGATAGTGCGCGCCGAGCGTGCGCAGCGGCAGGTAGAACTCGGGAGCGAGCAGCAAGATGAAAAACCCCGCCTCGAAGCCGATGTCCGCGCGCAGCAGGCGAAAGCCGATCAATACGGCCACCACGGCGATGCTCACCGTGGCGAAGAACTCGAGCACCAGCGCGGAGAGGAAGGCCGACCGCAGCACGGACATGGTGCTGCGGCGATAGTCCTCGGAGATGCGCGCGATGAGCTCGGCCTCGCGCCGCGAGGCGTTGAACAGCTTGAGCGTTGTCAGGCCCTGGAGCGCGTCGAGGAAGTACCCGCTCATGCGTGCGAGCTTGCGCCACTGACGCTGGTTGAGCCGCTCGGCGCCGCTCCCGATCAATACCATGAACAGCGGGATGAGCGGGGCGGTCAGAAGCAGAACCGCGCCCGAGATCCAGTCCTTCGGAAAGATGAAAGCGAGAATCGACAGCGGCAGCAGCGCGACCAACGCCATGTGCGGCAGGTAGCGCGCGTAGTAGGCTTCGAGCGCTTCGATCCCGTCGACGGCCGCGACGACGAGCTCTCCGCTGTGTCGGCTCTGGACGTACGCGGGCCCCAGCGCCTGCAGGTGACGGACAAGACGGCTGCGCACATCTTCTTTGACCCGCGTGGCGGCCCACATAGCAGCCTGCTCTGATGCGCGCACCGCGACGAAGCGGAGTGCGAAGATGATCGGCAGCGGCAACAGCCAGGGCAGCACCTGCGACAGCGACGCGCGCTGCAGCACCACACCGTTCATCGCTTGCGCGAGCAGCCACGCCTGGGGGACCAATAAGAGGCCACCGAGCACGCCCAGCCCCGCCGCGAGCGAGATCGGGCGCCGCGCAAGCCGCCACTGGCGGCGCAGCCACTTTTCCGTGTCCCTTCCGGCCGCCCCGGCGCTGTGCGAGGGTGAGTCGGACTTGACCATGTGTTTGCGCGCCCCCTCGCGCGCGATCAACGGCTCGGCCGCGCTGGGACCTGAAAGGCGAGGGTCCAGTACTGCCTGCCGTTCAACGCGAAGTCTGCAACGATGGTCATGCCCAGAGCGTCGGTATGCGCCGCCAGCGAACGCTCGTTGTCCTTGGCGACGAAGCCCACGCCGGCATCGTAGCCGCCGGCGAGTTCCCGGCGCAGCGCGTCGTACAGACCGCGCAGTAGGCCGCGTCCCCGATGGGGTCGCGCCACGCAGACGGGGCCGTAGATGAACGTGCGCTGAGACGCGAGCGAGCGGCCGAGAAAGTCGACGCGGTCGAAGCTGGCAATCATGCTGGCGAGCAGAGGGAACTGGCGGCTGAAGCCAACGCTGCTCGCGCACAGGTAAGCGCGGATCTCGCCGGCATCATCCGCGACCAAGACGGCCACATCGCGCGCCATCTGCTGGAATTGACGCTCCGTGAAGGCAGCCGACAGGAACCCATCCTGGCGCTGTTCCCGTGTCAGATTGGCGAAGAGGTTCGCCTCCTGCAGTGCGAGAACGGAGGGAAGATCGGCCGGGTTGATCGGTCGATAATGCATGCACGGATTCTACCGGCGCAGCGCAGCGGCGGCTCGATTGTCCTGCAGAGTCTGACGCCCGCGCGAAGGTCTCTCGAACTTATGGTCGGGCGGCGGGCCCAACGCTCGACAACCTGCGTTCTTGCGCCAGATCAAGCGGGGGCGGCCGGAGAAGCCGGTATAATGCGCGGCCTTTACCTCTCGTCTAGGGAATTGACTCATGAGCGATCCCGTCAAGCAGCTTTCCAGAAGCCACGATATCGCAGCCAAAGTCGCACAGGTCTTCCAGGCTCGCGCCAAGCTCGCGCAGGAGCAGTTCAGGGAGCGTGTGGAGTCGGCGTGCAAGGAACAACTGCCTGGTTTGACGGCAGAAGCCGCCTCGCCCTGGGATGTCTGGAGCGGCGGAGTGCGCTACGCGGTGGACCTTGCTCAGCGCTCGGTGCTGTTCTGGGACACGCTGCGGCAGCGTGGCAACAACTTCGTCGAGCACACGCGCAAGGGGTTGGCGCCCGTATTGCATTTTGATTACGAGACTGTAGTCGATGGGCGCTCATTGACGCGTCCGGTCAACTACGCTCTGGTGCGGATCGTCCCGCCGGAGGGAGTGAGGGTCGATTCAGCGCGCCGTCCTTACATCATCATCGACCCGCGCGCCGGCCACGGCCCGGGCATCGGCGGATTCAAGGACGACTCGCAAGTGGGCGTGGCGCTGCGCGACGGTCACCCGGTCTACTTCGTGATCTTCTTTCCGGAGCCTCAGCCGGGGCAAACGCTACTGGACGTGTGCAACGCCGAGCAGGAGTTCGTGCGTCGAGTCCGCGAGCTGCACCCGGATGCGCCGAAACCGGCCATCGTGGGTAACTGCCAGGGCGGTTGGGCTGCGATGATGCTGGCCTCCGCCAGCCCCGACGATACCGGGCCGATCGTCATCAACGGCGCACCCATGTCCTACTGGGGTGGAGCCTGGAGGGAAGGCGAGGGCGACAACCCGATGCGCT
>DATJVW010000280.1:0-3411 GCA_035501675.1 Burkholderiales bacterium | reverse complement strand
CCTCAAGGGTCTCGGCCCCCATGATGGCGCTGGCCACCACGGGCTGGGCCGCAAGCCAGGCGAGCGCGAGATGCGAGACCCTATGGCCGGTCTCGTTCGCCATCTTCTCTAGCTGGTCGGCGATTTCGATCTGCTCGGCCGTGAAGTCGCGGCCGCCCCAGCGCTTGGCACCGCCGAACTCGCGCTGCCGCACCGCCCGGTTGGCCAAGATGCCGCCGGCCAGCGGGCTGAACACGATCATCGACACGCTGTGGGCCAGCGCTGCCGGGATCAGGTCGGCCTCGAAGCCGCGGGCGGTCAGGTTGTAGGGAGTCTGCACCGCGCAGAACGGCTGGGCGCCCAGGCGCTCAGCCTTCCATTGCGCATCCACCAGCTGCCAGGCGGTATAGGTGGACAGCGCCCCGTAACGAATCTTGCCCTGGCGCACGAGGTCATCGAATGCGCGCACCGTCTCCTCGATGGGCGTCGTCGCATCGGGGTGGTGGGCGTAATAGAGGTCGATGTGGTCTGTCTGCAGCCGCCGCAGGCTCTCTTCCAGCTGCTGGAAGATGTGCCGCCGCGAGAGGCCGCAGTCGTTTACGCCCGGGCCCACCCGCTCCATGACCTTCGAGCTCAGCACGACCTCCTTGCGGCGGCCGCCCCTCAGCACCTTGCCCAAAATCTCTTCAGCGGAGGGGCGCTCGTTGGCCGGCGGCGCGGTCGGACGGTCGAAGCGCGGCTGGTTGCCGTAGGAGTTAGCGCAGTCGAGCACGTTGATCCCCAGTTCGAGGGCACGGCCGACGATCCGGTCTGCCTCCTTCTCGAGGGGCGCGACGCCCAGGGTTGCCGTGCCGATGCCGATGGTAGAGACGCGAACGCCCGTGCGCCCGAGCTGCTTGTACTTCATGGTTCCCCCACCTTGGGGATGTTTTGCGGTTGGAGCGCCCTTCGGCCTAAAGTTCCAAACCGAGGAGAGCCGTAGTGGGCTTGAGCACTGTTGTGGGTAAAGCGATTCCTGTAGCTCAGCCCCGCGTCCCTTGTGGACGGCGCGCGAAGCGCGACTCGGCTACAAAGGAGGCGGGCTCCACAACGAGCGCTTTTTGAAATGGGAATCGGGAACCCTGGAGTGAGCGGTCGTGCGCGCCAGCGAGCCGACTTGGAGCGGGTGTCCTGCGAGGGACGGATGCAGGGCAGGTCGAGGCGGGGATGCTGTACGGCGGCACCACCTGTTGTCTCGCGGAAAGGTAAACGGGCGGCTCTGCGGCGAGCTGAGATTGCCACCAGTCGTAGAAGGTCCGCTGGTTCATCTCGCTGGCCAGGCCCGAGACACGTCCCGGAAGCTTCGAGGTCCGCTCCTCACCCAGCCCCATCTGCAGGTTCAGCGGGTGCGAGCGCGCCTGGTGCGTGGCCCGCGTGACCTCCGACCAAGCGGCCGCGTGGTCCTGGGTTAGGAAGCCGGCAGGCCCAAACAGCCGCTGCCAGCGCCGACGGCGGTTCTCTTTGACCTCGAATGGCTCATCGCGCCCGACCAAGCAGAAGGTGTGCACCTCGGTTTCCATCGCGCCCTTGGGATGCCACACGTGCAGCGCCCCACCCCGGCCGTCGTAGGAGAGGTTGGGGAACAGGGTGGCGAACAGCGGAATCATGGTCTCGCTGCCGCGCTCGCCGGCCTCTGTGAGCACCGCAATGGCTCCGGCGCGGGTAGCGATCTGGAAGCCCTGCCGCTCGGTGAGCGGCGCGCCCATTTCCAGCACTTCGCGCGTCGCCTTGGTCAACGTCAGGTCGCTGTAGACGTCGCCGGCGTAGGCTTCCGCCGCCACTTTCCAGTTGCAACGGATCAGGGTGCGCAGCGCCGTGCCGCCATGCACCTCAAGGCCGCCCGGGAATTGCTGATCGATGAGCCGCAAGCCCCAGCTGAAATCGCCCAGCCACTGCTCGAGCGCTACCGCCTCCGCGTCCAGGCTAGAAAATAGGAAGCCCGCGATGCTGGCGGTGCGCGCCACCCGTTCGGGCCGGGCCATGCCCTCCACTTCGCCCGGCCCATAGGCCCATCCGTGGCAGGGACACACGAGCGCATCGGCCGAGCCGCGCTCCAGATCGGTGAGAGGTTCGTCGCTGGCGACGCATCGATTAACGTAGACCCCAAGTCCGCCCTGTGCATCGCGCCAGGCAACCACCGGGGTTTCGCCGATGGCGCTGGTGACGAGATCCCCCGTGCGGCCGAGCCAGGCGAGCGGAGCCACCCACTGCCAGGCACGGCTGAAGAGCCGTTCGATCTCGTCCCGGTAGACGCGCGCCGAGGAGAAGACCTTGGAGTCGAGCAGCCCGGCTTCGGCGTTGAAGTAGCTGCGCACCATCAGCTCTTGGCGGGCGTGGCCGGCGCCGGCGGCGTGATTCCGTCGGAGATGGTTTCGGTCGGCAGGTCGGCATCGAGCCAGCTGTCATAGCCGCCATCGAGGACAGAGACATCGGTGAAGCCCGCAGCCACGGCAGCTTCCGCACCTTGCATCGCCTTGTCGATGGTGTCGTCGTAGAACACCAGCGTTCGGTCGGCGGGGATCTGGCCCACGCGCAGGTTGATCGCCCTGCCCGGCAGGTTCAGCGCGCCGGCGATGCGACCGCCGAAGTAGGAAAAGGGCGGACGCGTGTCGACGATCTGCACGTTCGGCCGGCCGCGCAGTTCCTCGACCTGTTGCGCGGTGACGGTCCTGATGTCAGTCACTGATGAACTCCGCTCCTAGAAGAAGTTCGATAGGTTTCGCGACAGCAGGACCGTCTGCTCGAGATAGATTTCCCGGCGGGCGATCTTGAAACTACCCTCTTCACGGCGCAGCTTGTCGCGGCGCAGGCCGATCCAATGATCCTCTTCCGAGTTCAAGCGCGTGCGGTAGAAGTGGAAACTCGATTCCACAATCAGTTCGTCGCCGTCATCCGAGATCACGCGCACATTGAGCACCATGTGACGCTGGCGGGACGGCGGGTCTTCGGCCCAGGCGTAGCCCGTCGCCAGCTTCTTCACCCGGGCGACCAGTACGTCGTAGGTGTCGGCAAAGAACGCCACCTGATCGGGCTGCGTGAACTCCTTGTCGAGCTCGTTACTGGTCATCGTGCGGCGCACGGGCATGAAGTACAAGACATCCTGGGTAAACAGCTTCAGCCACTCGTCGTAGCGGCGGTTATCCAGCAGGGCGGCTTCCGCGTAGTAGTATTGCTCGAGCTCGTGCTGGCGCAGCAGCGTGCTGAGATCAGCGTTAGTAAGCGCCGCGGCGTCGGCCATATTCCAATCTCTCTTTGTGCTTCCTGAGCTGAGGGCAAGCCGCCCGCTCGCCTAGTGCCTTATGACTCATTGTTGCCAAATCGCGAAGCTGCATCAATATGGTATTGTACCAAAAACGAGAATTGGACTATGAATCGACGCACTGGTCCAATAAT
>DATJVW010000279.1:0-2423 GCA_035501675.1 Burkholderiales bacterium | reverse complement strand
AAGAACCGGCATCCAGGGTCGAGAAACGGCACCATCGGGCAGATCAGCGGAAGTGCGGCCCAGCCCCCAAACTTGCGAATGAGCCGCTCAGAGTACGCGACAGTATCCATGACCGACTGCCTGTCCTGGTACGGCATGCCGATGAAGAACCAGATCATGACGCCCTTCACCCCGGCGTCCAGGGCACGGGGGATCCAGTCCTCCATTTGCTCCATGGTGTAGGTCCCGCGGCCTGCCGCTGCGCTAATCTTCGGGTCGTGAGACTCCGGGGAGAGCATGATGTAAGCATCCGTTGACTCGCCCATCTTCTTAAGCGTGTCGGTTGGTGTCAGGTTGAACTGCTCGAAGGAGACGCTGCTGTAGCCGCACTCCTTGACGGCGTCCAGATACCGGTGCAAGCGCACCTTGTTCTCCGAATAACACTGAAGCGCGTATATCGAGGTGCGTCCCGCCGCCTCTTTCATCGTGCGGAGCTCTTCGATGACGAGGTCGTTGTCCTTCTGGATCAGGGTCTTGTGGACACCCATGATGTTGCGGTAGGCGAACCGTGACCCGCCGCACCAGCCGCAGTCATGCGCGCACCCGGTGTTGGGCAGGGTCATGATGAGCTTGGATACCGCCGGCCCCGCGCTGGCCGTCTCCCGGTAGTAGGACCAGTCGTTGCGCGCGTCGTTGTAATGGGTCGCTGGCTTGTGCGTGAAGCCGGTGGCCTCCACCTCGCCACCGGTCTTGTACAGCAGGTTGGGGATGGAACGGAAATCCCGGCTGCCCTTCCTGACCCTGCTGACCAGTTCGGTGACGGGTTCGAGGGTGTCGTAACCCTGAACGACGACATCGACGCTCGGGTAAGCGATCAACTGACTGGCATAGTAGGTCGCCGAGATGCCGCCAAAGATGGTAAGCGCCTCAGGGTGCACCTCCTTCAGGAGGGCTGCGAGCTCGATAGCGCCGTTACATTGTGTCATCCAGTGCAGGTCGAACCCGAAGATCGGTGCTTCGAGGCGACCGAGCAGCCGCCTGATATCCAGATCGGGATGCATGAGCATCAGCGAGGCAACGTTCACGATCTTCGCGTCGAATCCTTGATCAGCCAGCCGCTGCTTGATCGAGAACCAGCCGATGGGGTACATCTCGTAGATCGACGTGACATTGACGCTGTCGCTATCACTCAGATAGGCGAACAGCATGTCGTCACGCTCGCGGAAGTCGTAGACGCTTGGAGCGTGCAGCAGGAACAGGTCAGCCCCGAGCCGGGACGCTATCTTTTGATCCATCGTGCGGGAATCTCCCGTCTTGTAGAAGGACCGGCCCCGCGCCCAGCGACCTTTCCTGCTGCGGGGGGATCAGCCCAAGGAAGGCGAGGACGTCCGTTTTCGCCCAGAATTCCCAGTGGGCCGGGCTCCTCCGGATGGCGGCGCTCACCTCGGCGACACAGCGCTCGAATGCCGTCGCGATTTCTCCCTCAGCCGACACTGGCGCGGAGATCTCCAGCACCTGGTGACGGTAGTCGGCCGAGCGGTACAGGAAGCCCATGAGCAGCGGCGCACCGGTGGCCTGGGCAAGGGCCACTGCCCCTGGCAGCAGCGCAGCCCGGCGGCCCAGGAAGGGAACCCCGACGGCGCGGGCCTGATCGCTCCCCAGCGGCGGCACGTCGATCGCGATCGTCACCACCTCATTGGCGCGGAGTGCGGCAGCTGCTAGCGCCGCAACCTCGGGCCGACCAGGCCATGGCTCGATGTTCGGCCGCTGCCGGTGGCGCCGTACCGGCCTGAAGTAGAGGTCCCAGAGCCGCCGCTCGGCGGATGAGATGCCGACCTCATACTTGTACCACCAGCGCCCGATGGAGGTGACCGGGAAGCCGCTGGTGTGCAGTACCGAGAAGCCGCTCTTGTGGGCGCCGAAGTGGCCAGTGCAAAGGATGACTCCCTTGCCCGAGGCCAGCGCGGCCTCCAGGTGTTCCCGCCCACGGATCTCGACCAGCCGCCGCAGCGGCCGCGCCATGTGCCGCAGTCGCTTCACGTCGACCACCTCGCAAGAGGCGAGCCGGAACCAGTCCCGGGTCACTTGCTGCGCCGCCGCCGGGCTGAGCTCGTTCCCGAGCACCAGCTGCAGGTTGCGAGCCATCTCGGTGCGTTTCCCGGCTTGGCACCGGAAAAGCCAGTCGCCGCGCCAGCATGCCATGCGGTAGCCGAGGGCGGCCGGCAGGCGGGCCAGGACCGACGCGGCTACCAAGTAGGCCGCGCGTTCTACGTTGAGCAGCAGCTTCCCCGCGCGGTCACCCATGCGCGGCCTCCTGCTTTCCGAGCCCACGGGCGCGGAGATAGGCGCAGATAGTGTCCACGCTGGCGAAATTCTCCGGGAGCAGATCCCCGTCGCCCATTGTGACCCCGAACCGCTCCTCCAGGAAGACCACCAGCCGGAGG